>ONSO01000060.1 GCA_900320485.1 uncultured Lachnospiraceae bacterium
ATAAAATGGCGTTTTCACAAAGTTCCGGATCTCGCGCTCTCTGTTGACGACTATGCCAAGAACACAGGTCATAACGCGTCCCACGCTGATGACGGCCTTATCACGTTTTAAGTAGTCCTTTACGGCCCTGCCATATTTCAAAGTCAGCACGCGTGAAAAATTAATGCCCATCAGGTAATCTTCCTTGGCGCGAAGGTAGGCGGCATCACTTAAATTGTCATATTCCGAAAGGTCTTTAGCTTCGCGGATGCCGCGGAGGATTTCTTCCTCCGTCTGGGAATCGATCCAGACTCTTCTGCGCTCTTTTCCCGTCACGCCGGACATCTGCTCCACCAGGCGGTAAATATATTCTCCCTCACGTCCGGAGTCAGTACACACGTAGATCCGTTCCACGTCAGGACGCTTTAAAAGGCCACTGACTACTCCGAACTGCTTTGCGGAGCTGGCAATGACCTCATATTTGAATTCCTGAGGCAAAAAAGGTATGGTGTCAAAGCTCCATTTTCGAAGCTTTTCGTCATAAACTTCAGGATAACTCATGGTCACCAGGTGACCAACGCACCAAGTGACCACGCTATTTTCTGATTCCACGTAACCATCGAAATTGCGCATGTTTTCCTTCAGCGCATTGGCGAATTCCCTGGCTACGCTGGGTTTTTCTGCAATAAATAAATTCTTTCCCAAATAAAATACCTCACGTCTGGTTCCTTAGTATTTTTTCAATATCCGCCACGGTCATGGGCTTTCCAAAATAATATCCCTGGATCACGTCACAGCCGATGGCATGTAAATATTTATATTGCTGTTCCATCTCAACCCCCTCCGCCACGGATTCGAAGCCTAAGGACTTTACCATGCCGATGATGGATTCCGTTATGATCCGGGTGGCAGAATCCGTAAGAACCGTGTCGATAAAGGATTTATCAATCTTCAAGGTGTTGATGGGCAGTTTTTTCAGGTAGCTCAAAGAAGAAAATCCCGTTCCAAAGTCGTCTAAGGAGATCCGGATCCCCATGTCCTGAAGTCTTTGCAGCTTCTCGCAAATAGGTTCAAAATCCTCAATGAGGATGCTTTCCGTTACCTCCAATTCGATGAAGTAGGCATCAACTCCATATTTTTTCAGGACGTCCGTCAGATGCTCCACGAAATCATCCTGATTAAACTGTCTTGCGGAGATGTTAATGGAGAGAACAAAATGACAACGGAACAAGGCCCGCCAGGTGGCATACTGCCGTATGGCTTCCTCCAATACCCAGTTTCCGATGGGAATGATCTCCCCGTTTTTCTCAGCCAGGGGAATAAACAAGGCAGGACTTAACGGAGCCCGGCCTGCTTCATGCCAGCGGATCAAAGCCTCCATGCCGCGAAGCTTCTTATTTCCGCAATAATACTGGGGCTGGTAATAAAGCTCAAAGTGATGCTTATTCACTGCTTCTTTCAGCTGCGCTTCCAGCTCGAGAGTCTGCATAAACTCTTTTAAAATGGGTTGATCAAATCGAACAAAAGAATCCCTGCCCATTGCTTTGCCTTTCAGCGTAACGATCTCCGCACAGTTGATCAGATCAAGTGCAGTCTCCGCAGCTTCCGGGTAAGCAGCAACGCCGATCGTCACGGTGATGGATACCACCTGATTGCCGCTTAATAAGAAGGGATTAGACAGTCTCTTGGTTATGGCGTCATGAATTTCATCCACGGTCCGTTTGTTCTTGGGATCGTAGATGCCGACGCAGTAGATGTCACTGTTCAGGTGACAGGCAAAAACAGATTCGTCGCACAGTTCTTTAAGGAAAGCGCCGAACTGCTGTATCATTTCATCTCCGTACACCATTCCAAGACCATCGTTGATCTTATGGAAATCATCAACGTCGATCATCATGATGCTGACGGTATCACCGTTATTCTTAGCCTTCTGAATCACTTCTCCCAAAAGGCGGATAAAGTAATTTCTGTTATAAAGTCCGGTGATCACGTCATAAAAGGAATAATAATTCAGTTCCTCCGCCTGAAGGCGGTATTTGGTCACGTTAAAAATACCAATGACCTTATCAACGTAGTTACCCCGGGGATCATAAGAGACCTTGGCCTGGAAGCGATACCAGGCATTTTTCTTCCTGGTAAGGCATTCCAAGACCTGACTCTCTTTTCCTGATTTTTCCAATTGCATCAGTTCGCGAAGCTGCATGACAAAGGGCTCGTCTATGATCTCATAAATCTTCTCCAGATCACGCTTGTCCGCCACGTCAACGTCAAAGTAATCCGACCAGTCGCCAATGGTTACGATCTCGGTTTTTCCCGCTTCAAAGTAAAGAAAGGCGCCGCCTGAAACCTCACAGATCATGCGGTACATCCGATCCCTGACACTTAAATTCCGATTCATCGCCTTTAATAAATCCATCTGGTACTGTGTTTCGTTCATGCAATAACCCCTTTTTTGCCCCGACGCACTGAATGCAGATTTTTTATTTCTTGGTAATGTATCCCTGAGCCTTTAACAGTTCTGCGCAAAGAACGGCGCCGCCTGCTGCTCCCCTTACGGTATTATGGGAAAGACCAACAAACTTCCAGTCATAAACGGTATCCTCGCGAAGTCTGCCAACGCTTATGCCCATGCCGTTTTCATAATTAACGTCCAAGGATACCTGAGGTCTGTTATCCTCTTCAAGATACTGGATAAACTGCTTGGGAGCGCTGGGAAGACCAAGCTCCTGAGGAATGCCGGAGAAGCTTACAAGCTTCTCAATGAGCTGCTCCTTGGTGGGCTTCTTCTTAAACTTTACAAATACTGCAGCGGTATGACCGTTGAGCACGGGTACGCGGATGCACTGGCAGGTGATCACGGGACTGGTCGCGGGAACGATAACGCCGTCCTTGATCTCACCCCAAAGACGCAGAGGCTCCTTCTCGCTCTTTTCCTCCTCGCCGCCGATGTAGGGAATGATGTTTCCAACCATCTCAGGCCAATCCTTGAAGGTCTTGCCTGCACCGGAGATCGCCTGATAGGTGGTGGCAACTACCTCATAGGGTTCAAACTCTTTCCATGCAGTCAGTACGGGCGCATAACTCTGAATGGAGCAATTAGGCTTAACTGCGATAAATCCCTTGGTGGTGCCAAGGCGCTTCTTCTGGAACTCGATTACCTTTGCATGCTCGGGATTAATCTCTGGTACCATCATGGGAACGTCGGGCGTCCAGCGATGTGCGCTGTTGTTGGAAACTACGGGAGTCTCCGTCTTTGCATATGCTTCTTCAGCCTTCTGGATGGCTTCCTTGGTGCCTTCGTATGCGCTGAACACAAAATCAACCATGGAAGCAACCTTTTCAACCTCATCAACGTTCATGACAACGAGATTTTTCACTGCCTCAGGCATGGGAGTATCCATTTTCCAACGGTCTCCAACGGCTTCCGCATAAGTTTTTCCTGCGGAACGGGGGCTTGCGGCAACGGCTACGACCTCAAACCAGGGATGGTTTTCCAACAGAGAGATAAATCTCTGTCCCACCATGCCGGTTGCACCTAAAATACCAACCTTCAACTTGTCACTCATAATCTTCTCCTCACCTTCTGCCGCTTACCTTGCGGCCTTTCTTCGCCGGCTACTGCCGGTTCTATGTTGTAAACGCGGCTTAACGCGTCAACTCCGGTGCCTTCATGGCCGGTCGGTCATTTAAGTATGCCCTGCAGGCCTTGATCTCATTCTCCATGGCAATCAGTCCGGGCCCTCCCACGGTATTGCGCTTTTCCACGCAGGTCTCCAGCGAAATTGCCTGGTAAACGTCCTTATCGAATCTGTCACAGAACGTACGGAGGTCTTTGAGCGGCATTTCTTCAATGGAAATGCCCTGATCAATGCAATGAAGCACGATGCGTCCAACAATTCCATGGGCATCACGGAAGGGAACTTCCTTTGCCACCAGATAATCAGCAAGGTCCGTCGCATTGGTAAAGCCCTTCATGGCACTTACTGCCATGCGGTCCTTGCGGAATTTCATGGTGGAGAGCATTCCGGTAAAGAGCTTCAAGCAGGACGCGCAGGTATCCATGGCATCGAAGGCCATTTCCTTATCCTCCTGCATGTCCTTATTGTAGGCAAGGGGAATGCCCTTCATTGTTGTCAAAAGACTCATCAGCGCCCCGTAAACCCTGCCGGTTTTACCGCGAACAAGCTCCGCTATGTCAGGATTCTTTTTCTGAGGCATGATGCTGCTTCCGGTGGAATAGGCATCATCGATCTCCACGAACTGATACTCATTGGAATTCCATATGATGATCTCCTCGCTAAAACGGCTAAGATGCATCATAATAGTCGCCATTGCCGCCAAAAACTCAAGCAGATAATCTCTGTCGGATACGGAATCCATGCTGTTTAAGGTAGGCCCCGCAAATCCAAGAAGAGATGCCACGCAATCTCTGTCCAGGGGATAGGTGGTACCCGCAAGGGCGCCGGCTCCCAAAGGACAATAATTCATGCGCTCATAAATGTCCTGCATCCTCTGTCTGTCGCGCTTAAACATTTCAAAATAAGCGCCGTAATGATGGGCCAGCGTAACAGGCTGCGCTTTCTGTAAATGCGTAAATCCGGGCATGTAGGTATCCCGGTTTTCTTCCATGGTATGCAGGATCACTTCCAAAAGCTCTCTAAGAAGCTGGTCCGTAACGCACACCTGATTTCTCGCATAAAGTCTCATGTCAAGAGCCACCTGGTCATTGCGGCTTCTTCCCGTGTGAAGCTTTTTCCCCGCATCACCGATCCGGTCGATGAGATTCGCCTCTACAAAACTGTGAACGTCTTCATAGCGGTGGTCAATGAGAAGCTTTCCGTCATCCACGTCCTTTAAGATCGATTCAAGGCCTGCAACAATTGAATCCTTCTCTTCCACGGTCAGAATACCCTGCTTTGCCAGCATGGTCACGTGGGCCAGGCTTCCGTTTACGTCCTCATGAAATAATCTTTTGTCAAAACTGATGGACGCATTAAAATCATAAACGGCTTTCTCCGTTTCCTTGGTAAAACGTCCGCCCCACAACTGTGCCATGTTCCCGTCTCCTTTGAATCACCTTAAAAATGTTGTTAAATATTCTACCACAGACCACTCCAGAATGCAAATATTTCCTTTATTTGGACTGAGAAGTACCGTCAGCTTCCGCTTTTTCAATCAGCATGCGGTATTTTATTTCCGCAATTTCCCAATCCGTCAGGTTATCGATGTCCTGTACCTCCGTTTCGGGGACCTCAAAGGGAAGCACGTTCCCGAGCATCAGCTTCCTATTCCTCTTGAAATTAGGCACGCGGAAGAAATAAAACTGGCCCACGTCATGATAGCAAGGCTCCAGATCCTGAGAACGGGTGTCCATGTACTCCGGATATTCAAAGATCAAACGCCCTTCCCTTACCACAAGGCCGCGCTTTGGAGGATAAGAAAAGGCTACAACGGGGATCAGGGAATCCGCGTCTGAAGAAAGAAATGCTTCATACGCATTCTTAAGCTTCTGCGCCGTGACAAAGGGGGCCGTGGGATACAGACAGCAAGCCAGGTCAAATACCTCTCCCCTTTTTTCGTATTCTTCCAGGACCTCAAGGATCACGTCATTGGTGGTGGCATGATCATTGGAATTCTCACTGCTTCTTAAAAAGGGAACTTCTGCGCCGTATTCCTTTGCGATCCGGGCGATTTCTTCATCATCCGTGGATACCATGCAAGTGTCAAACAACCCTGATTGCAAGGCTGCTTCAATGGAATAAGCCAGGATCGGCTTGCCAAGAAAAGGTTTTACGTTTTTACGGGGAATGCGTTTGCTTCCGCCCCTTGCCGTTATGATTGCCAGAGTTTTCATGCCATATTCTTCCTTTCGAAGTTATATTTGTTCATTTTGACGATGGATCTTCGGATCTTCATACTTGTCCATGAAATCAATCCCAAGCTTTACAACTTCATCCGCAAACTGTATGGCTTTCGTCTCCGTGAGTACGGAAACCACCTTCTTAAACCGGAGGTTCGGGAAAAAGTTCAGCATTTCCATGGGAACCGTGGCGTCAAACTGCGGAACGTCCGCAAAAACAGTCTTATAATCCAGTTCGTCTCTGGGATGCGGCTTTAAGAAAACCGTGCCTTCTTTTTCGTAAGTTGTCACCAGGTCACGGAAGATCTGCTCCCTTACGTCCAGGGTACACAAGGGCTCCGTTAGGATCAGGATCTTATCGCCGATCGCTCCGGTGTCATAAATCTGCTTTTCCAGTTCTTCGCGATTCCGTATAAATGCCTTCAGGATCAGGTTCTTATCGTCCTGATCCAAGGCTTCGACAAGCGGCTGCCTTGGAACCTCTTTATATTTCCTGTAAGGATATTTAATGGCCTTTACGTCATTTACTTCCATGTCAAGGCAGTACTTTCCATAGCCGTTCTGAATGAAGATCAGATTCAGGCGTTCGGACATGAATGCTTTCAGCTTAAAATGGCCTCTGTTGTCGTATCTTGCGGCATCGAAATTCTTGATGCAGTTAAGCCCGTCCTCCAAGGCATGATAATAAATGCGATGGGTGTTTAAGTAATAGCCGATCGGGTCGGAATCACAATATACGTAGACTTCTTTATATTCCTTGAAATTCACGGGAACGGTTTTAGCAACGTAATTACCGTATTTCCTCGTGAAAATAATTCTCTGCAATAAATGGAGAAGAACGTTATTTCTGGGCTGACGGAGCTTTGCCAGGTCGGGATATTCCGTATCTCTTTTTTCATCAAAGGGAAGTACCTGCTCAAAGAGGCCGGTACTCTCTACCCGTTCTTTCAGATTCTCGAAATTGTTGGAAAGGGAGCTAAGGAGCAGCGTCGCCTGCCCTCTTTTTTCCTTTGGAAGATTTAACTCCTTCAGGAAGGTTACGTAAACGTGATAATAGGTATGACATACGTAGATTCTGTCTTTCACCGGAAATCTCACTCCTTATGAAAACTTCCCACGCCTGCCATAACAGACGTGGGAAGTCATAAACTCATTTCAGTTCTCGTAATGCAATTGGATCCGCTCTATTATTTGTTCTCCTCAATGTCGCTGAGCTTGTCCTCAAGCTTCTTCATAACGTTCTGAGCAAAGAAGCGTCCGCCAATGCCGAATGCAACTGCGAATGCGATGCAAAGAGCTGCGATGATCATGATGAAGGTAGCATTAACCATCTCAGGAGCAATGTTGAGCTGGCTCAGGCTAATGAAGCCGGCAAGTACGTAAACGGCAACCTTTACTGCGAATGCAACGGTCTTTGCCTTGGGGAACTTCTTCAGGATTACGTTCTCCAGAGCATTTGCGCAGAACAGTGACAGTGCAACAACGATCAGAACGCTGAGTACTGCAGGCAGGTAGCTGATGATGGCGGTACCAATGTTGGTAAGTACGGGCAGGCTTAATACGTTCACGGCCTGAACAACGGTGATGATCACGATAACAACGTAAGCGATGTTAGCGATCATGGCGGAAAGGCTGTTGTTCTCACCAAACTTAACGCCAGCCTTCTCCTGAAGAGCATCAACCTTGATTGCCTTCAGAATGGGGATGAGAAGATCCTTAATGAGCTTAGCGATGAACAGTCCAACAAACAGAACTACAAATGCGCCGATCAGCTTGGGAATGAATGCGATAAAGGAATTCACCAAAGCATTGATGGGGCTGGTAAGGGTGCTGATGCCAAGCTTTGTAAATGCAACAGGCAGGAACAGCAGGAACACAATGAAGTATACCAGCTTGCCAATGAACTCTACGGCCGTATTCTTTGTTTCCGTGGTGACACCCCACTTCGTCAGATACTTGTCGATCTTCAGCGCCTTAAGGAACTTAACAACAAGATTTTTTGCCAGGCCGGCAAATACAAATGCAAGAACCAACCATAAAATGGCTGCCAGTACGTTGGGAATGGCATTAAAGAATCCTAAAATATGATTCTTGAAATTTCTTCCCAGATCTTCAAAAAACTCCTCCATGCTACAGTACCTCCTTTTTTTACCTAATTAAAATTTTAGGATAGCCTTTCAGCCATCCCGGTAATGAGCTGAACTTACGTCAGCCGAGCTGAAAAAGGGACTTGAACCCTCGACCCCTTCATTACGAGTGAAGTGCTCTACCAACTGAGCTATTTCAGCTTATTTATTCGTCGTTCCATCAATTCCCTATTATAATGGATTAGGTTTAAAATTGCAAGAACAATTTAAACAATTTAACCATTCCGTGATGGAACCGGCAAGCCTTACTGCCCCTCTTCCGTCGGTGAGTTTCCGCGCATTATCGGAAAAACGGGAGCAAATCTCAGGATTGGAAATGGCAGTTTCGAAATATTTTTCTATGTTTTTAAGACAATCCTCAGGGTCGCGGTTATAGGATCCGGCATCAAAGCCGCAGCCGTTCTCTCCTGCGAAACGTATAAGCTTTTCCTGATTGGCAGCATAGGAAAAAGCAATCAGCGGGATCCGCGTTGCCCATAATTCGTAAATGGTGGAACCTCCCGCCGTAATGGCAAGGGAACATTTCCTCATAAGTGCCGTCACGTTCTCAACGTTGCACTCAAGAATGACGTTCGGCCTCTTTTCCGCGAACGCCTTTGCAAAGGGCAGGTTTGGCGAAAAAGGCCCCAAAATCCAATGGTACGTAAGATCATCACGATAGATCCGCTCCAAAATCCGTCCGCCTATGTTATCAGAATCTCCTCCGCCTGTTGTTAGCAGCACGTGCACTCTCCCGTCTCCAATTTCTTTTGCCAAGTTGCCTTTGGCATCAGATGACGCAAACTGCGCCCGAAGAGGTACGTAGTCAGCCCCAAGGAAGAGTTTTGCTGCCGGATAATGCGCCTCATACCAGTTTTTGTCTGCGTAACAGTGGTAATTCACAATGCCGCGGACGGGAAAAACGTGCTCTCCCAGATCATCAAACAAAAGGACGTCGCACCACTCGCCCAAAGCCCTTAAATAATCATCCGTCACGTTATAATTGTCAACGATCAATAGATTTCGCTCACGGGAATCTTCAAAGATTTCCTTTAGCTTTGGCAGTTCTTCTTCCATCCGCTCCGGCGCCGTCTGAAGGCACAATGCGTTCCACCCTTTCCGCCGAACGCATTCGGCAGACTCTTCCATGGCGCAAAGATACGTAATTTCCGTTTTTCCTTTTAACTGATCCATGACGGCCATGGTCCGCATCAGATGACCAATGCCTATTTTCGCATTTCCGTCTGCCCTGACAAATACCTTACTCATTCCTTCTCATCCTCGAAATCCACCAAAGAAAAGCTCATGGGCGTACCAAGGCTGGCATCGCAGCGGATCCTCTTCCCTAAGAGCTCTTCATAATACATGGTATGAAGACCGTCTGCGGGTCTGACGGAGCGAAGATTTTCCGGCGTAAAGACGTCGCCCTTCTTCATGTCCTTTGCAATAAACAGGGATCTGGAATGCTCCCTCTCCCGCTTTTGTTTTTCCGTCAGATCGTAGGTAACCTTACCCAAAGCCTTTTCAATGATCCTGACGTGATCGACCATTTCCTTAAACTCCTCCGGCTCCATGGAAAATGCGGCGTCAGGGCCTCCGTCGGCGCGGCGAAGGGTCATATGCTTTTCTATAACCTTTGCACCAATGGCAACCGCGGCACCGGCCACGGCAGTACCCATGGTATGGTCCGACAGGCCAACGATGGCATCATAGGTCTCCGCCATGTTTGGAATGGTACGGAGATTAATGTCCTCATAAGGCGTAGGATAAGCGGAACAGCACTTTAACAGGATCACCTGGTCATTGCCCTCTTCCCGGCAGGTTCGAAGGGCAAGCTCCACGTCGGACTGATAAGCTATGCCGGTGGAAATGATCATGGGCTTTCCAAGCCTTGCGATCTTTCGAAGCAGGGGTATGTCGTTGATCTCAAAGGATGCGATCTTATATGCCGGCACGTTCATTTCTTCGAGAAAATCCACGCTGGTCGGATCAAAAGGAGAGGAAAAAAATACAAGACCCATTTCCCTGGCGATTTTCTGAAGTCTGGGTTGCCATTCCCATGGCGTATAAGCGGTTTCGTACAATTTGTGCAGAGTCATTCCGTCCCACAGCGTCCCCTGCGTGATCTGAAAACAGGGCTTATCGCTGTTTAAGGTAATGGTGTCAGCCGTATAAGTCTGGATCTTAATGGCATCAGCGCCGGCCTTCTTCGCCTCTTCCATGATCTTTACGGCCCTGTTAAAATCCATGTTGTGATTGCCCGACATTTCAGCAATGACAAAGGTTGGCGCCTCCCCGCCAATCTTAACGCCGTCTATGATGATCTCTTTCCTCATTATCTGTCTGCTCCTTATCTGTTAATCCGGAAACTTCAATTTTTCATGGGGCTTTTGGGACTTTACTTCCGCCCATCGCTCCGCGGTCATTTCCATGAACGTCACGTCATAGGAAACACCGTTTTTCGTGATAAGCCCCTTTTTCTCCTCGACGATCTGCGCTCCGCAAAGAAGATGAAGTGCTATGACGCCCTTATTCAGAGTAAATACGTCACTGATGAGGGCCTTCTTTCCCAGCTCATCAAAAATATGATCATAAATCCCCATCTCAAGCGTCAGCGCAGTTTTAAGGCTCCGAAGCTTTTTTACGCCTACGTAATAGGCCCAGCCAAGAACGCCATCTTCCCTGGTAAGACCCGTCAGATTAATGACGCCGGCGCCAAGACCGTCCACCTCGATCAGATAATAATCAAGATCCGGGTCGTTGCTGATCTTCTGAAACCATTTCTTTTGACCGTCCAACGTAAGAACGGGGTCCGTATTCATATATCGGGTCACGTCAGGATCCATTCTCCAGTACATGATCCTCTCAAGGTCTTCCTCCCTGATCCTTCGCAAAGAAACGCTCATTTTTCTTCCCTTCCAGCTTAATTTCCCGCACCGCAAAGCCTTAAAAGGTCTGCAACGCCCTTAACTTCCACGGCTTCCTCCAGGGGAATGGAGATGCCAAGTCTCCCCTCGAGCTCTCCTATGATCATAACCTGTGCCAGGGAATCCCACTCATCCAGATCCTCCGTCATGGTATCGGCCGTAACGGTGCCGGCAGGCACTTCCAAGATTTCCTCAATGATCTTAATGATCTCTTCCTTCACCTTCTTATTCCTTTCCTTCCTTTGTCCATGTTGCAAAGCATTTTCTTTCCGGCGCCTTCTCGAGATTTAGCTCATAAACCCTGCCGCCTCCATCTTGTGATGAGATCACTGCATACCCATATTTTTCATAAAGATCTGCAACGGGCGCATTCTTCGCCGTGGGAACGTATCTGCCCTGAAGCATGGTCTTTCCCATGGCTTTTACGTCTTCCTCCAGATCCTTCAAAATGGCTTCTTCGATACGCTTTCCCATAACGCGGCAGCTAAGGACAAAATCCGTGATCAAGGGTTTATCCGAAAGATCCAAAATGCATGCCCCGGTAATGCCGTAGTCTCCAAATCGGTCTCCGATCTGATAAAGATAAACCTTTTTTTCAGGATCTTCCAAAATACTTGAAAGCTCCATGGCCGTATATCTTTTGGTCGTTAAATTGAACTGATTGGTTTTATTTAGCAGTTGCAATAGCCTTTCCCGGTTTTCCACGGGATCGCGTCTGCAGATCGTCATCTGAAGGCTTTTGAGATAATCATCAAAGTCCCTGATCTGATCTCCCAGCTCCTGCCTAAGGCGATTGCTTTCATAACTCTCCGTCTTTGTTTGATCTTCCTTGGTCACTCTTCCCTTACGGAAATAGAGGTCAAACACCCTTGTCAGCGCGCCCGGAAGATCCTCTGCCTTTTCCGGGAAGTCAGGAACCGTCACCTCGGGTAACATGCTCTTTATGAGCTCCCGCTCCGCAGGCTGGTCATCCCAAAAGACAAAGGAATCCAGCCCTAAATTCAGTTCCTTGGCCATTTCCCGAAGGCTTTGATCCTTGGTCTGCCAATTGATCCGGGCAGCCGCAAAATCCTTGCGACGCAGCACTGCATGAGGCCATTTGTCAAATATCTCCCAGGCATCCTCCGGATTGTTCTTTGACGCGATCACCAAAAGGACGCCTGATTCCTTCATGCGAAGGAGCAGCCTTTGAACGTTTTTATAGATCAGGCCCTGACCGTCATCGGAAAGAAGGATTTCACTGTGCTGCCGCTCCCCTGCAAGGCCTCCCCACAGAGTGTTGTCCAAGTCCAGTGCCAAAACTTTTTTCGGCGTACGGCGTTCCATGGTCACAAGATTACTAATCTCCGCGGCCAGTTCCTCCTGAAATCCATTGGCATAAGGAATTTTTCCCATGTAAAAAAGCTTTGGCTGAAACACCTGATCCTCACCTTTTTTCCGGATCATTCTCGCCAGGGGAAAAACTCTAACGTTTTCCTTCCTTGCCATCAGCTCCTTGAGAAGACCGTTATAGACGTTCTCCGTTTCCTGATCCAGTAAGCTAAAGGCATTTAAATCACTTTCCGCATTTCGGAAATATCCGTCCGCCAGATAATAGACTGCGCCGGGAACCATGGCTCCCTCGAGTCCGTCGAACCAATCTTTCATCACTTCCTTTGCTTCAGCCGCAGAGGACGCGCTCCGGACGAGCTCGGAAAGCTCCATGAGAAGAAAGGTAAACTCCGGCTGAAAGCGGGAATAGGCAGACTCCCTGTCCATCATTGTACCCAGCTCATTTCCGTAGCCTTCCGTTTCAAAAACGCAAAAAACGCGCCGCAGCTTTCTGATGACAAAATTCAGGTTTACGTTTGACAATACCGCAATCTTTATTTGATTTCCGTTACTTATTTCCGTCATGGTAAACATCCCCAAATCACTTACTTTTTATGCGGATCCAAATACTTAACGCATGTGTACGTCCACCTGAGGGAAAGGAATCTCAATGCCGTTTTCATCCAGCGTAAGCTTTGCCTTCTCCGTCAGATCCCATTTTGCAGTCCAATAATCCGAGCCCTTTACCCAACAATGGAGAACAAGCTTCACCCCGCTGTCCTCCAGGGCATCGACGATCACTCGCATAACCTGATCCTTTAAGACGTATTCCCTGGTTTCCAAAAGCTCAAGAAGCACGTCCTTTGCCTTCTTTAAGTCTGCCCCGTAAGCAATGGAGACCGGCACGTCAACGCGCCTTGTATTCTCTGCGGTCACGTTGACAATGCTGTTATTTGCAAGACTGCCGTTAGGCAGGATGATGACCTTATTGTCAAAGGTCTGAAGCTTTGTATAAAAGATCTGGATCTCAGAGACAAAGCCCTCCTTGCCTGCGGCATCAATAATATAATCCCCCACTTTGAAGGGTTTTAACAACAGGATCAGCACGCCGCCCGCAAAGTTTGAAAGGCTTCCCTGGATGGCAAGGCCAATGGCAACGCCGGCAGAACCAAGCAGTGCCACAATACTGGCAGCATCCACGCCAAGTCTTGACGCTATGATAAAGACCAATACCACGTACATGGCAACCCGCAGGAAAGAGATCACAAATGTGATAACGCCCCTCTCCGCCTTGGCCTTTTCCATGGATCTTTGAATCAATTTTATTGCA
>ONSO01000070.1 GCA_900320485.1 uncultured Lachnospiraceae bacterium
CGACGAGATCGTTCCGTTGCCGGAGTGCACCGGCACAAAGGATAATTATTTTGTTCGTGAGGGTGCTTTCTTTACGTCGGCGGATGAGGCGGGGCTGAAAAGGCTTTTCCACAATGCTTCGGAGGAGAATGGCTGGCAGGTATCCTTAAAATGTGCAGGATATGGCACTTTTCAGGAGATCCTGGATCTGCTTCTTGAGCAGAATAAGATATTCGATTATTATCCCGCGGGAGGGACCCGCGTTTCCTACTATCAGAACGAAGAATTGCTTTGTCTGACTTTTTGGGTGACAAATTAGGACAAAAATGGTAATATAGGTTTTAGAACCAGTTTAGGAGGGACGTAACATGGAGAAAGAACAAAATGCAGTGATCTTGAAGGAAGAAAATACCGCCGGATCGGTTCGCATTGCAGACACGGTCGTGGCGCACATTGCTACCATTGCCTGCGCGGAGGTGGAAGGCGTGGTTGCCGGCAGCGGAAGCGTCAATAAGGCTGCAAAGAACGTAAAGGTGGAGATCAAGAACGGCAACGTAAACGTGGAAGTGGCAGTGGCCATCAAGTATGGTTATAACATTCCCGAGGTAAGCCAGAAGCTTCAGGGGAAGGTGAAGAGTGCCATCGAGAACATGACTGGCTTAAACTGCAGTAACGTAAACGTTCGTTTTTCGGGCGTTATCATTAAGTAAAGGCGATGGGATCAATGGGACGACACGAACAAAGAGAACAGCTCTTTATGCTTCTGTTCAGGGTGGAGTTTAACGCTCCGGAAGACATGCCCGAACAGGTGAAGCTCTTCTTTGAAGACGAGGAAAGAAGCGGGATGGAGAACTTTGCGGACGCCATCACGCAAAAGTATCAGAAGGTGATGGAAAAGCTTCCGGAACTGGATGCCCTCCTCAACGAGAAGACGGAGAAATGGAATACAAAACGAATCGGTAAGGTGGAGCTTACCGTACTTCGGCTTGCCCTTTTCGAGATGATGTTTGACGACACCATTCCCGAGGGCGTGGCCATCGATGAGGCCGTAACCATAGCGAAAAAATTCGGACAGGAAAGTTCGGGCGCTTTTGTTAACGGCGTTTTGGCAAAATTTGTAAAAAAGGGTGAGTAAAATTCGCAACGCATATACCGTAGGGCAGTTAAATGCCTATATCAAGAATATGTTCACGCAGGATTATCTGCTGCAGTCCGTCCTGGTAAAGGGGGAGGTCAGCAACTGCAAGTATCATACTTCGGGACATCTGTATTTCACCTTGAAGGATCCTAAAGGAACCATCAACTGCGTCATGTTCGCGGGGAACCGGAAGGGTCTTTCTTTTCGTATGCAGGATGGACAGCAGGTAGTCGTCGGCGGGGCCGTGGACGTCTATGAAAGGGACGGAAAGTATCAGCTCTATGCAAAGCAGATCGTTTTAGACGGCGCGGGCCAGCTCTATGAGAGGTTTGAGCAGTTAAAGCGGGAGCTGGAGGAAATGGGTATGTTCGCAAAGGAATATAAGCGCCCCATTCCCAAATACGCAAAGACCATTGGCGTGGTTACCGCCCGCACGGGCGCAGCCGTCCGGGACGTGATACAGATCGCCAAGAGAAGAAATCCTTACGTGCGCATTTTCCTTTATCCCGCCATCGTGCAGGGAGAGGAAGCGGTTCCCAGCATTGTAAACGGAATTCATGCCCTTGAGCAGCTTGGGGTTGACGTCATGATCGTTGGAAGAGGCGGCGGATCCATTGAGGATCTTTGGGCTTTTAACGAGCGGGAGGTGGCGGAGGCGGTCTTTCAGTGCAGCGTCCCCATCATATCCGCGGTAGGCCATGAGACGGATACCACCATCATAGATTTTGTTTCAGACCTTCGGGCGCCCACGCCATCTGCGGCGGCGGAGCTGGCAGTCTGGGACGTAAGGGAATTTCAGCAAAAGCTTTCCGGGCTGGAAATGCAGCTAAATGGAAACGTTAACCGACTCCTTTCCTTAAAGCGTGAGAGGCTTCTTCGCATGGAAAAGCAGTTAAAGCTCATGAGTCCCGCTGCCAAGATCAGGGGCTACAGACAATATCAGGCCCAGCTCCGGGAGAGACTTGGCGCAGGCATGAACGGGATACTAGCCTTAAAACGCCATGCCCTGGAGTTGTACGTTGAGAAGATGAAGGGACTTTCGCCCTTGGAGAAGCTCTCCAGCGGATACTCCTACGTGGAGAACGCGGAAGGGAAAAACATAAGATCCGTAGAGCAGGTTCAGGAGGGAGAGAACCTTCGGGTACGTTTTCAGGATGGTTCCGTCAACGTAAAGGTGCTGGAAAAAATTGTGGAATAATAAGGCATAGGGCTTAGAGGGAGATAAGGTGCATGGAAGATAAAAAGGAAATGACGCTGGAAGAAAATTTTGAAAAATTAGAAGAACTGATCCAGGTGCTTGCAGATGCGGACGTCCCGCTGGAGGAAGCATTTCAGGCATATGGCGAGGGCATGACCATTTTGAAACGGTGCAATGACCAGATCGACCGGGTGGAGAAAAAAGTCATGGTCCTAAATGGCGACGGAACGCTGGAGGAACTGGAAGATCTGGAAGCATAACGCATGATCTCACAAGGGAGGCACGGTTCCATGGAGGAACGGGATTTTCAGGAACTTTTGAAGAATAAGACCGGAGAGGTTCAGAAGATGATAAGCGAAGGGCTTTCCGGTTATTTGAATGGCTTTGGCGACTGCGGGTACGTAAGGACGGTGCTGGAAGCCATGGAATATAGTTTTATGGCGGGAGGCAAGAGGCTCAGGCCCCTGTTGATGAGGGAAACCTACCTGCTCTTTGCAGGCAGGAAGGAAAAGACGCCGGAAGAGCTTCGGGATTTTATGACGGCCCTGGAGATGATACACACGTATTCCCTGGTGCACGACGATCTGCCGGCCATGGACAATGACGAGTACCGGCGCGGAAAGAAGACCACGTGGAAGGTTTATGGAGATGCCATGGCCGTCCTTGCGGGGGACGCGCTGATGAATGGAGCCTTTGAGATCGCCTTCCGTGCGATCCTTGGAGGAGTGACAAACGGGCTTTCTGCCGCAGAGCAGAGCCGCCTTGCAAGGAGCGGCGCGATGCTTGCAGGGAAAGCGGGAATCGACGGCATGCTTGGCGGACAGGTGGCAGACGTGGAAGCGGAAAAAAAGCATCTTCCCATGGATGCGGATAAGATCCTTTTCATTCACGAAAAGAAGACTGCGGCGCTGATCGAGACGGCCATGGGCATTGGGGCGATCCTTGCCGGTGCATCCGGGGAGCAGCTTGAGGCCATTTTGGACGTGGCGAGGAAGGTGGGCATTGCCTTCCAGATCCAGGATGATCTTCTGGACGTGATCGGAGACAGTGCGGTACTGGGAAAAACCGTGGGGAGCGATGCGGAAAGCGGGAAAGAGACTTACGTCACCTTAAAGGGCGTGGAGGCTTCCGGGGAGGACGTTAAACGCCTTTCGGAGGAAGCGGTGAAGACGCTTGAGACCTTGCCCGGAGACAGTGAATTTTTGAAAGCATTGATCCTTCACCTGATCTATAGAAATAAATAGTGACGCGGAATAAAAAGAGGACTGTTATGTACCTGGAAAAGATAGAAAACGTCAATGACGTAAAGAAAATAGATCCACAGGATTATCCGGCGCTGGCCCAGGAGATCCGGGATTTTCTCATTAAGAAGATCAGCGTGACCGGAGGACATTTGGGTTCTAATCTTGGCGCAGTGGAGTTAACCATGGCACTGCATTTGGCGCTAAACCTGCCAGAGGATAAGATCGTCTGGGACGTGGGTCATCAGGCCTATACCCACAAGATCCTGTCGGGCCGCAAGGAAGGTTTTGACGGTCTTAGACAGTATCACGGCATGAGCGGATTCCCTAAGCGCAAGGAAAGTGAGTGTGACTGCTTTGACACGGGGCACAGTTCCACCTCCATCTCCGCTGGATTGGGACTTGTCATGGCGAGGGACCACAAGGGAGAGAAAAATACCATTGTATCCGTGATCGGTGACGGCTCCCTTACGGGTGGCATGGCATATGAGGCGTTAAACAATGCGTCAAAGCTGGAAACAAATTTTATCGTGATCCTAAATGACAACAACATGTCCATTTCCGAGAACGTGGGCGGCGTTTCGAAATACTTAAATAACATTCGTACCGCCGGCGGCTACCTGGATCTGAAGGAAGGGATCTATAATGCCCTTCTTGGCAGTAATACCGGAAATCAGGTGATCCGCGGCATACGGAAATTAAAGAGCAGCTTAAAGACTTTGGTGATCCCGGGAATGTTTTTTGAAGACATGGGCATAACCTACTTAGGGCCCGTGGACGGACATGACGTAAAGGCATTGGTGGACGTGATCCATGCGGCGCAGAGGGTGGAAGGGCCGGTTTTGATCCATGCGCTGACAAAGAAGGGTAAGGGCTTTTTGCCGGCGGAAAAGCATCCGGCAAGATTTCACGGGACGGAGCCCTTTGACTTACAGACCGGTAAACCCTTAAAACAAAAGACGGAGCCCACGTATACGGACGTCTTTTCATCCGTGATCTGTTCCCTTGCGGAAAAGAACGAAAACCTTGTGGCCGTTACGGCTGCCATGCCGGACGGCACGGGATTAAAGCGCTTCCGCAGCCAGTTCCCGGAAAGGTTTTTTGACGTAGGCATAGCGGAGGAACATGCCGTGACCTTTGCCGCAGGCATGGCTGCAGGCGGCTTAAAACCCGTTGTGGCGGTGTATTCCTCCTTTCTTCAGAGAGCCTATGACCAGATCATTCACGACGTTTGCCTGCAAAATCTTCCCGTGGTGTTTGCCATTGACCGGGCAGGTCTTGTGGGAAGCGACGGAGAGACCCATCAGGGCATCTTTGACCTCACGTATTTAACAGGCATTCCAAACATGCACGTATGTGCGCCCAAAAATAAATGGGAACTGTCTGACATGTTGCGATTCGCCGCTACGTTTGATGGTCCCATGGCCATTCGCTATCCCAGGGGGACGGCCTATGCGGGGTTAGAGGAGCATAGAGCACCCATTGTTCTTGGAAAAGCAGAGTGGATCTACAGGGAAAAGGACGTGGCATTATTCGCTCTGGGAAGCATGGTGGAGACGGCAGAGAAGGTGCGGGAGATTTTGAAGAAGGAAGGGCTCTTTGTCAGTCTGATCAACGCCAGATTTGTAAAGCCCGTGGATGAAGAGGCACTTTTGGAAGCTGCAAAGGACCATTCCCTGATAGTGACGCTGGAGGAGAACGTGGCAACCGGAGGCTACGGAGAAAAGATCCTGGCCCTGGCTAACGAAAGGCGCCTTGCCAATCGATTCTTAAACGTGACGCTCCCGGATTCTTACGTGGAGCATGGAAGCGTGTCAATTTTGAAAGAGCATCTGGGCCTGGATCCCAAGAGCATTAGTGAAAGAATATTGGAGGCCTGGAAGAAATGAAGGAAAGACTTGACGTGATCCTGGTGGAACAGGGCCATGCAGCCTCCAGAGAGAAGGCAAAGGCCATTATCATGTCCGGCAACGTTTACGTCAACGGACAGAAAGAAGACAAGGCAGGAACCTGCTTTGATCCCTCCAAGATCAAACTGGAAGTTCGGGGAAGCACCTTAAAATACGTAAGCCGCGGGGGATTAAAACTGGAGAAGGCCATGCAGACGTGGCAATTTCCGTTGGAAGGCTGCATATGCATGGATATCGGAGCGTCCACGGGAGGCTTCACGGATTGCATGCTGCAAAGCGGTGCGAGCAAGGTGTACTCCGTGGACGTGGGACATGGTCAGCTGGACTGGAAGCTTCGCAGCGATGAGCGGGTTGTCTGCATGGAACAGACGAACTTTCGTTACGTAAAGCCGGAGGACATACCGGATAAGCTGGATTTTGCAAGCGTTGACGTAAGCTTTATCTCCCTTACCAAGATTTTGATCCCTGCCAGAAACCTTCTGAAGACCGGAGGCTCCATGGTCTGTCTGATCAAGCCTCAGTTCGAGGCGGGACGGGACAAGGTTGGGAAAAACGGCGTGGTAAGGGAAGAGAAGACCCACAGGGAAGTGATCGAAAAAGTCGTGGATTTCGCCGCTTTGACGGGCTTTTCCGTGATGGGACTCGAGTATTCTCCCATTAAGGGTCCGGAGGGGAACATAGAGTATTTAATTTATCTTCGAAAGGACGCCGAACCTAATGAGGAGGTTCAATCCCTCTCGGAGCGGGAAGCGGAAGACGTGCTTGCCCGCGTGACGCAGGAGGGCAGCGGACTTTCCAAGGACGAGCCCTGGCGTGGGATCATCTCAAGCATAGTAGAGAATTCACATACTCTTTGATCAAAGGACTTGAACAAAGCAGGGGTGGAGGAAAACTGAAAATGAAGCATTTTTTGATCTATTCAAACCAATATAAGGATCCCGAGCTGGAGGTTACGGGCAGGATCCGGCAATATCTGGAACAAAAGGGGCAGAAAGTATCCCTGCAGATCGTAACCAAGGATTGGAAGGAGACGCAGAGGCCGGAGACTGTTTTCCCGGAGGATCTTGACGTAATGCTGGTCCTTGGCGGGGACGGTACGGTACTTCAGGCGGCCAGGGAGACCATTCGGCGCCCCATTCCCCTGATCGGCGTCAATCTTGGAACTCTTGGGTTTATGACGCAGATAGAGCTTGGAAATCTTGAAACGGCGATAGACCGCCTGATCGCGGGAGACTACAGGGAAGAGAGCCGCATGCTGTTGCAGGGAAGCGCTGCATTGCAAAATGGTGAGATCAGGGACGGATTGGCACTCAATGACGTGGTCATTTCCAGAACGGGGCCTCTTAGGATCATCTCACTGAAGATCTACGTCAACGGGCTGTTTTTACATGAGTATCAGGCGGACGGCATGATCATCACGACGCCAACGGGATCTACGGGATATAATCTTTCCGCAGGCGGACCGCTGGTGGAGCCCGGGGCAAAGCTGATGATGCTGACGCCCATATGCCCGCATTCCCTCAATCACAGAAGCATTATTCTTTCGCCGGAGGATGAGGTGGAAATTGAGATTCCCATGGGCAGGGAAGAAAAGCCGCAGGAGCTTGCGGTGAGCTTTGACGGGGCAAATTCCTTTACCATGAGGACAGGGGAGAGGATCGTGATCCGCAGAAGCCAGGAAAGTGCAAGATTTATTCAGCTTAGCAGGGTAAGCTTTCTTGAGACCCTGCATCAGAAAATGAATTCGTGACAGTGAAAGCCGGGAGCCAAACAGATGAAAAAGATCAGACAACATAAGATATTGGAGATCGTGGAAAGATACGTGGTGGAAACTCAGGAGCAGCTCAAGGAGTATTTGGAGAAAGAGGGCATAGTGGTAACGCAGGCCACTCTTTCCAGGGACATCCGGGAGCTCAAGCTTTCCAAGCTTTCCATTGATGCGGGCGGCGGCAGACAGCGTTACGTGGCTTTTCACCGCGAAAACGGTGAACACGGAAATGATAAGTACGTGAGAGTTCTAAAAGATGGCTTTGTCTCCATGGCCATGGCGCAGAACATCCTTGTCATTAAGACGGTGTCAGGCATGGCCATGGCAGTGGCCATGGCAGTGGATTCCCTGCATTTTTCAGAGGTGGTAGGGTGCATCGCCGGTGACGATACCATTATGGTTGCAGTCAGAACCGTGGAAGAAACAAGACAATTGATGGGAAAGATCGATGAGATCATGAAATAGATTCAAAGAAGGCGGCAGAAGGAGGAAGCATGTTACAAAGTTTACACGTGAAAAATCTGGCGCTAATGGAGGAGACGGAAGTCTCCTTCGGAGAAGGACTAAACATTCTGACGGGAGAGACGGGTGCGGGAAAATCTCTTCTGTTGGGATCCGTTAACTTGGCTTTGGGGGCGAAGTTTGAACGGGAAATGCTAAGGGCGGGAGAACAACAGGCTCTGGTGGAGCTTACCTTTTCCGGCAATGAGCAGATCAAAGAAAAACTAAAGGCCATGGAGCTGGAGAGCCAGGAGGACGGAAGCGTTCTGATCACCCGGAAAATGCAGGTGGGAAAGAGCGTGTTCCGGATTAACGGCGAAGTGGTTACCGCAAAACAGGTCAAAGAACTGGCAGAGGTATTGATCGACGTCCACGGTCAGCATGAGCATCAGTCCCTGCTGCATAAGAAAAAGCATCTGGAGATCCTGGACTCCTTTGGAGGAAAGGAAGCGGAGGAGGCTTTGGCTGAAGTGGCACAGGCATATGGACGGTGGAAAAGCCTTGGGAAAAAGCTTCAGGAAGAGGGCCTGGACGAGAAGGAAAGAGTCAGGGAGCAGTCCCTTGCGGAGTATGAACTTCACGAAATCGAAGAGGCAGCTCCAAAGATCGGCGAAGATGAGGAACTCGAAGAAAAATACCGCCGCATGGTCAATGGGCAAAAGATCTTGGAAGCCTTGGGCGAGAGTTATTCCTTTACGGGAAGTGACGGCGCAGGAAGTGCCCTGAGCAGAGCCCTGAGGGCTTTAAGCAGCGTGGCGGCGTATGACAAGCGGCTGTCTGAGCTGGAAGAGCAATTGGCTGAGGTGGACAGTCTTTTAGCCGATTATAACCGGGATCTGGCGGATTACATGGAGGACGTAACCTTTGATGAGGCAGCCCTTAGGGAGACCGAGGAACGCTTAAACCTTATCAATCGCCTGAAGGAAAAATATGGTAACACCATAGCGGACGTGATAAGCTATGGCGAAGAAAGAAAGGCTTATCTGGAAAAGCTGGCAGACTATGATGCCTATATGGAGGGCCTTCGGACTGATCTGGAAAGGGCCCAAAAGGCTTTGGCAAAGGCATGTGGAAAGCTCAGTGACGTACGTCAAAAAAATGCCGGTATCCTTTCGGAACAGTTGCAAAAAGCATTGGAAAGCCTGAATTTTCTGACGGTGGATTTCGAGATTTCCGTAGGAAGACTTGAAACGCCGGGAGAAAAGGGTTGGGACGACGTGGAGTTTTTGATATCCACAAACCCCGGAGAAACCAGAAAGCCGCTGGGCATGGTCTCCAGCGGAGGAGAGCTATCCAGGATCATGCTTGCCATTAAGACGGTTTTGGCGAAAAGAGATGAAGTGGACGCACTGATCTTTGATGAGATCGATGCAGGCATCAGCGGCCGGACGGCTTGGCAGGTTTCAAAACAGCTTGGAAAGGTTGCAAGCGCCCATCAGGTGATCTGCATCACCCATCTTCCTCAGATCGCCGCCATGTCGGACCATCATTTTCTGATCGAAAAAAGCGCGGATGGAAATCACACGGTGACCAACGTAAGGCCGCTTAAGGAAGAGGAATCCATAGGGGAACTGGCCAGACTTCTCGGAAGCGATGAATTATCGGAGGCTGCGATTTCCAATGCCAGGGAAATGCGAAGCCAGGCGATAACGTACAAAGAATAAAAAATACGTATGCGGTGATACTAAAAAGGACGCTTGAGAAAGCGTCTTTTTTAGTTTGGTTTGGAGGACGCGCATATGTATGGCAATGAGAAGCATGGAATAGATTTAGAGAGGGCGGCAAAGGACGGAGAAAGGATCGTAGAAGAGTGGAAAAGAGGCGCCGGGCGGTTACGGGCATACAGAATCTTTCTGGCAGCGTTTCTTGTACTGACGCTGACGGGAGCCACGGGCCTATTTTTTTACGGCATGACAAAGAGGATTCCATCCACGCTCTATTTCCGCGCCAGGGCCAGCCAAAGCGTAAATTTTGGCATACCCGCCACGGGACAGGTACGGCCGGCGGCTTCCGAGATGAGAAGTAACGTTCCGCGTGAGGGCGTTACCATTGACCTGTCCGGTCCCGTGAAGCTTCAGACGGCAGGGAAGGATCGCTATGACATGCAGGTTCGCCTGTTTGGCTGGATCCCCCTGAAGAACGTGGACATCCGGGTCATAGAAGACCAGGAGCTGATCCCCATGGGCATTCCCATCGGAATCTACTTAAAAAGTGACGGGATCATGGTCATCGGAACGGCACAGTTCAAAAATGCGGAGGGAGAAATGGTTTCTCCGGCGGCTTCCGTTCTTCAGTCAGGAGACGTCATTCATAAGATAAACGGGAGAAAGATTGATGACAAGGAAGAAATGATCAAAGAGATTGAAGGTTGCGGGGGAAGAGCCGTGGCCTTGACGATCAAACGGGGAGGGACGGAAGAAAACGTGACGCTTTGGCCGGCGAGGGATCAGACAGGGCAGTATAAGATCGGCATCTGGGTCAGGGATAACGCACAAGGCGTGGGAACGCTAACTTTTGTGGACGCGAACGGACGCTTTGGAGCCCTGGGACACGGAATTGCAGACGTGGATACTGGCGTGATCG
The DNA here is from genome assembly GCA_900320485.1 of uncultured Lachnospiraceae bacterium. Taxonomy (GTDB): domain Bacteria; phylum Bacillota; class Clostridia; order Lachnospirales; family Lachnospiraceae; genus Acetatifactor. The sequence continues at coordinate 10,319 of ONSO01000070.1, forward strand.
TGGAAGCCAGCGGGGGTGCCCTGTATCAGACGGAAATCGTCAATTTAAGAAGGGGAGAGAGGGGAACGCCGGGGGAGATGACGGGCCGCATTACTTATGACGACAGATTTGTGCTTGGAGAAATCGAAGAAAACAGTGACCGTGGCGTATATGGAACTTGTAATGCGGAAGGCATGAATCTTGCGGCAGGTGAGCCGCTTCCCATTGCCCTGCGGCAAGAGATAGAGTTGGGGCCGGCAACAATTCTGTGCACGCTGGATCACGAGGTGGAAAGCTTTAACGTGGAGGTTACCAGGATACGGCTGGAAGGCGGAGTCATTAACCGCGGCATATAGTTAAGGGTTGTGGATGAGGAACTGTTGCAAAGAGCGGGAGGCATCATTCAGGGCATGAGTGGCTCCCCCATCCTGCAAAAGGGTAAGATCATTGGAGCCGTGACGCACGTGCTTGTAAATTCTCCGGAAAAAGGGTATGGAATCTTTATCGAAAACATGCTTGGAGAGGTGCCGGCTGTTGACTGAAAATACGAAGAAGACTATAATGGATGCAAGCCCGGATGGCAGGATTGGCGAAAAGAGATCGTGCCGTCCGGGCGTGAAGGAAAGACTTATGAAGGAAAGACTTGTGAATGGAGAACGTGGATGAAGGTTACGCTGTTAAATGATTCCTTTCCCCCCGTGATAGACGGAGTGGTAAACGTTGTCATGAACTATGGAGAGATCATGACAAGGGAGAATCTTGCCCAGGTAATGGTGGGAACCCCAAGATATCCGGATGCGGATTATGAAAGCTATCCCTACCCGGTGATCCCCTATCAGAGCATTGACACGACGGCCATTGTCAGCGGATATCGGGCGGGGAATCCTTTCAACGTGAAAGCCATTGAGGAGATGAAGACGTTTGCACCTGACGTGATCCACAGTCATTGTCCCGTCGCATCAACGTTAATGGCCAGGCTCCTGAGGAAGGAAACGGATGCCCCCATTATTTTTACGTATCACACAAAATTTGACGTGGACATTGCCAGGGCCGTCAAAGCAAAGTTTATCCAAAAGGAGAGCATCAGAACGCTGGTCGATAATATTTCCGCCTGTGACGAGGTATGGGTAGTCAGCGGCGGCGCTGGAGAGAATCTTCGGTCTTTGGGGTATGAGGGAAGATATCGCATAATGCCAAACGGCGTTGATTTTGCCAAGGGACGGGCTGCAGAGAGTGACGTAAAAAGAGTAACGGCAGAGTATGACCTGCCAGAGCACGTCCCATGCTTTCTGTTTGTGGGTAGGATCATCAAATATAAGGGTCTGCCCCTGATATTAGATTGCCTGAAGATACTTGAGGATGAGAAAATTGACTTCCGAATGGTCTTTGTGGGAAGCGGCCCTGATGAGGAAGAGCTAAAGAATCTTGTCCGGGAACTGGGACTGGAGCAAAAAGTATTTTTTACCGGAGCCATTTATGAGAGAAATGACCTTAGGGCCTGGAATACCAGGGCGGATCTGTTCTTGTTTCCTTCGACTTATGACACTAACGGACTTGTAGTCAGGGAAGCTGCGGCCTGTGGCCTCGCCAGCGTTCTCATAAAGGGATCCTGCGCCGCAGAGGGAATCACGGACCTGCGAAACGGATATCTGATCGATGAGAGCGCAGAGAGCATGGCCGCATGCCTGAGGGAGGCATGCAGAGACTTAGGGAAGGTGCGTGAGGTTGGCCGGCATGCCATGGATGAGATCTATATTTCATGGGCAGATGCGGTTCATGAGGCCGTGGAACGCTACGGAGAGGTCATCGAGCTTTATAAGAGCTGTTCCATGACGGAGCGGAAGTACTTGCCTTCGGACAGATTCTTAAATCTTGCCACGGGAGTCATGGAGACTTCCAACAAAGTATTCCATGCACCCAGGCGTTTGTATGAAGGCATGCTGGAGAACGTTTCTGACATGGTAAAGGAAGTGAAAAGCGGCATTTCCGCCGTGCTGGAGCAGGCAGACCGCCGCGGGGAAGACTGATAAGAAAAATGCAAAAGAAGGTGTATTTGAATGAACAATGACTGGTATAAGGAGATGTCCTTTTATCA
>ONSO01000029.1 GCA_900320485.1 uncultured Lachnospiraceae bacterium
TGCGGGCATTGGCGAGCAACGCGCTAACCAGGCTGAATTGTCCGGCGTCCCTAAACCAGTGCATGCGCAAAAGGCGCGGAAGGAAGGAAAGTCGTAAGTGAGCTGGTGAACTCGGCGGAGCTTAAGAAATTGATCAAAAAAAGAAAAAGAAAAGGGGAGAAGGAGACCATGTGTAAGGCAATCACGGAACTGATCGAGGAAGGACGCGAGGAAGGACGCAAGGAAGCGCAGGCAAGAATTGAAGCGGCAGAAGCAAAGGCAAGTGCGGCAGAAGCAAAAGCAGAAGAGGAAAAAGCAAAAGCAAGAGCGGCGGAAGAAGCAAAGGAAAAACTGCAGGCCGAAGTTGAGCGGCTTAAGAAGCTTCTTGAAGCAAAGAAATAAAAATTAAAAAACCTAGACTTTCGACAGTAGTGGAATTTTGAGAAACAGGTATAATGGAGTTCAAATGGAGTATTTTGAGCCCATTGTACCTGTTTTTTATGGAGGAGCGGAGCATGATAGAGGTGGCGATCAGCATGCCCGGGAGGTTTTACGGGGACGCTATCACAAAAGCACTGGAGCAAACGGGAAACTTCCGGGTGCGGGTGCTGGATGAAAATAGATTCATAGGGGATGGCGGAGTAAAAAGTATCGAATGTTCCAAATGGATTAGCACCGGGGGTTTTCTTGAAACAAGGCATGGACCGGACGTGGCTTTGCTGGGCGTATCCGTTGTCAGGGGGTATACCCTGGGAGACCGGGAAAACCTGATCCGGAAGATCAGGGAGAATGCGTCGGAGTGCAGAATCGTCTTGTTTTTGGATGAAGAAGTTAGCCGGGAACAGACGGACGGCGTCAAGAGTTTGAAACAGGCAAAGGTTATCGACGGGTTCCTCTATGCGTCGGGAACCATGGACTATCTTGTGGCGACGCTGGAGAGCATATAGGAATAGGGAGGAAAAAGGATGCAAAAAGAAATGAGTAAAAAGAACAGCACCAACGCAAAGATGGTGACGCGCACAAGTTCACCATCAGTAAGGACGGAAAGAGCTATACCTGGACGGGAAGCATCCTGAAAAAACCATTCAAAAAACGGATTATTGTAAAAAAATCTATTGACTAGGGATAAGGATTAGGGTAAAATAATAAAAGATTATGGTATTTGAAGTGGATTAGACTGCTTGTCATTATGAAAGGAGATATGAGATATGAAAGAGCGTTTCGAGGATTGCGAAGTAGAAGTTGTCCGTTTTGAGGCTGAAGACGTAATTACTACGAGCCCATCATATGAAGTTTGTCCAAACAAGACGGAAGAGATGTAATAAAAGATAGTGATTTATGGCATTTATCCCTGGCATGGCATTCTAAAGATATGTGTGCCAGGGATTTTTTTTGATAAATGCAAAATGAGGTGAATGGCATGAAGCTTCGTGATGGCATGATCATGCAGGAAATTGACGATCAGGTAGTATTGGTAGACGGAAGCGAATCGGCGGAAAGATTTAATGGCGTGATCCGGTTGAACCGGACGGCGGCGTACGTTGTCAGGCTTTTGGAGCAGGAAACGTCATTGGAGGCCATCGTACGTGGACTGATGGATAAATATGACGTTGATGCAAAGAATGCTCAAAGTAATGCCGAAAAGGTCATTGAAAGCCTGAAAAATGCCGGACTGCTGGAAGAAGAGTCATAAAACCATGACCTACGAAGAATATCTTGAAAAACACGGCACCTTAACTTACCGCAACGTGGGAACCAGCATGCTGCCCCTTCTAAAGCAGGGCAGGGATCTTTTTACCGTGGAGAAGAAAACGGAGGAAAGATGTCGCAAGTATGACGTGGTGCTCTACCGGAGGCCCCCGGAGCAATACGTGCTGCATCGCGTGATCGAGGTACGGGATTCGGATTACGTGATCCTTGGTGATAACTGCGTAAAGAAGGAATACGGGATACGCGACGAGGATATCCTGGGGATCATGACCTCCTTTGTGAGAAAGGGGAAGAAGCATTCCTGTAAAGAATTGGGGTATCGGTTGTATTCCCGGATATGGGGAACATGCCATCCCGTGCGAGTGGCTTTTATGATACTGCGGGGGAAAGCCGCAGGGTTTGTAAAAAAATCGGTGCGTAAGTAGAGCGCATGAGAAAAATCTTTGCCGTGAGATAACGTTGCCCTCTTTACCGGATAAAACGGTAGGGAGGGAATTTTTTGCGATTTAAGGAGCTTTTTTTTGACGGAACAATGAAAATCGCCTAAAAATCCGAAAAACTCTTGAAAAAATATACTTTCGGCAGTAGCGGAATTGGGGAAACCATGATATAATTGATTGATTATGGCTTTGAGAAGAAAGGGGAAGGCGGATGACCACGGCTGGCGCAATGATATATTTATGCAAATGTTCCTTACGTGGGCTGATGCCCGAAGCGGAAAGACTGGCAGGAACAGACCTGAATAAACTGTATCAGCTGGCCTCGCTGCATAAATTGGCATCCATGACGGGGCTTGCCCTGGAAAAGGCCGGGATAAGGAATGAAAACTTTCACAAAGCCATAGCAACAAATTATTATAAGACGCTGCTCATGGATACTGAGCGGAAGAAGATCTTTCAGGCGCTGGAAGAAAAAGGAATCTGGCACGTGGCACTAAAGGGCGCGGAGCTAAAGGCATGGTATCCCAAGGAAGGCATGCGGGAGTCTGTGGATCTGGACGTCCTGTTTGATGAACGGTACGAGAAAGAAGTCAGGGACGTCATGGTTGGGCTTGGATATACCGTTGACGAATATGGAGGCGGTCATCATGACGTGTATTCCAAATCCATGGGGATTACGGTGGAGATGCATCTTGCGCTGTTTGGCGTAGAGTACGAGGAACGGCTGAACCGTTATTTTGCAAACGTCAGGGAACGGCTGATCGAGCGGAAGGGCCTGGAGTTGTGTTTTAAGCCGGAGGATTTTTACGTATATTTTATTGCACATAATCATAATCACTTCGCGAATGGCGGCATTGGCATAAGATCTCTCACCGATACTTACGTATTTCTGCAAAAATTTGGAGAGAAATTAGACTGGACGCACGTGGAGACGGAGCTAAAAAAGATCAATGCCGATCAATATGAAAGGGAGAACCGAAGCCTGACGGAACATCTTTTTGCAAAAGAAACGACGGCAGGCGCGGAGCGGGAGGTGCCGCCGGAGGACGAGTGGAAAACGTTGACGGCTGAAGACCGGGAAATGCTAAATTACCTAATTGGCTCCGGAGCCCATGGCACTGCGATAAATAAAGTGCGTAACGTGGTAAACCGCAGCGGCGGCGGGATGAAGGGCAGGCTAAGCTATATATGGCAACGATTGTTCCTGCCGATGGACGTGGTAAAGCATTGGTTTCCGTTTTTTTACAGGCATAAGATCCTGCTCCCGTTTTTGCCCATATATCGTACAATAAAGGGCCTTACGGGAAATAAGAAGAAATTAGATGCCGAATGGGATGCATTCCGGCAATTATAGATTTGAGGCAGTCAGAAGACATGAACAGAAAAAGGGGATTCTATGAAAAATACGTCAAGCGTGTGTTTGACGTCATATTTGCGCTTGTGATCCTGATCCTGTTTTTCTGGCTCTATCTGATCGTGGCCTTATTAGTCCGCATAAAGCTCGGCTCGCCGGTGATATTTAAGCAGCCAAGACCCGGCATCGTGAATCCACAGACGGGAAAAGAAAGAATTTTTTACATGTACAAGTTCCGCACCATGACCAATGAAAAGGATGAAGAAGGAAAGCTTCTTTCGGACGAGGAAAGGCTCACGAAATTTGGGAGCATGCTTCGGAATACAAGCCTGGATGAACTCCCGGAGATCATCAACATTATTAAGGGGGACATGTCATTTATCGGCCCCAGGCCCCAGCTGGTCCGGGACATGGTATTTATGACGGAGCGGCAAAGAATGCGGCATACCGCAAAGCCGGGGATGTCAGGTCTTGCCCAGATCAAGGGGCGGAATGCCGTGGCATGGGATGAAAAGCTGGAATGGGATCTGAAGTACATAGAACGCGTGACCCTTTGGAAAGACGTAAAGATCATTGCGGCAACGATAAAGATGCTGATCCTTCCCGAGCGGGGGGGAGAGACGCGCGGAACGGACATTACGGATGACTATGGCGACGTGCTTTTGAAGGAAGGCCGTGTCAGCAGGGAAGAATATGATGCCCTGCAGATAAAAGCAATGGAATTGATCGCTGAGAATGAAGGGCTTGGTTAATGGAAAAGTATAGTGTTTTGATTTCTTTATATGCGAAAGAAAAGCCGGAATACCTTCGCGAAGCCTTGGATTCCATGATCGGTCAAACGGTCAGCCCGGATCAGGTGGTCTTAGTGGAGGACGGGCCTTTGACGGATTCGCTTTACGACGTCGTGGAAGCATATCAGAGAAAGAATCCCGGGCTTTTTACCATTGTGAAAAATGAAAAGAATCTTGGCCTTGGACTGTCACTGAATGAAGGTCTGAAAGCTTGCAGAAACGAGTTGGTCGCGAGAATGGACACGGACGACGTATCAAAGCCTGACAGGTGCGAAAAGCAACTGAAACGGTATGAAGAGAAACCGGAGCTGGCAATTTTAGGATGCCACGTGGATGAGTTCATAGGCGACGTAAGTAACGTCACTTCGAAACGCAGGGTACCGCTTTCCTCCGGGGAAATCTTTGAATATGCGAAACGAAGGTCCCCGTTTAATCATCCGGCAGTGCTTTACAGGAAGTCGGCTGTTCTTGCATGTGGGGGGTATTCCGATCTTCGGAGAAATCAGGACGTGGATCTTTTTGGAAGGATGCTGTTTTCGGGTTATCAGGGCGAGAATCTGGATGAAGCGCTGCTTTGGTTCCGAAACGGTGAGGAATTGGCCAGGAGACGAAAGTCGTGGGAGAATACCAGGACGTACGTTGCGACGATCCGTAAGTTCTGGAAGATGGGGTACGGTTCCTTTAAGGACTATGCAATGGTCGCAATAGCACAGACGGGGATGTTTATTCTTCCTGCCGGATTGCAGAACTGGGTTTACAAGAAGTTTTTGAGAGGGTAACGAACATGGATGGCAACCCTTTTTTTTCCGTAATCATTCCGGTATATAATGCAGAGAGAACGATAGAAAAGTGTGCCCTGAGCGTGCTGAATCAGACGTTTGATGATTTTGAGCTGATCATGATCAATGATGGATCGAAGGATGGCAGTCAAAAGAAGATGGAAGAAATCAAGGAGTCTTTTCCTCTTGTTAAGATCAGATTAATCAATCAAGAAAATTGCGGTGCAGGCAAGACGAGAAATCATGGCATTACGCAGGCTACGGGGGAATACGTGGCTTTTTTGGATTCGGATGATTATTGGGATAAGGCTTTCCTGGAGGAAACAAAAAAAGTAATTGATGAGAAAAAAGCTGATTTAGTATACATAGATCACATTCGTGAGAAAGAGGATGGAAGTGTTATTCGATTTGAGCGAATGAGCGTGTTTTCGAATTTGGATAAAGAGCAGTTTATCAGACGGCAGCTTACCGGATATATACCATGGGGAGGACACAGAAAAGTTATCAGGCGATCATTACTTATGGACCGAGACATCCGTTATGCGACTTCAATTAAAGTCGGTGAGGAAAGCCTATATAGTTATAAAGCACTATATTATTCGGAGGTATATGCATTTCAGTCGAAGGCATTGTATCATTACGTCGCTAACGAAACGAGCTTGACGGCTAATGATACAATATCTAATTCCATAAACGTATATGAGTTTGTACGTAAAAGCTTAGAGAACGGAGAAATAGATCCTAAGCATGAGCCAACGGTTCGGGCGTTAAGCTTGACGACAATGGCGATAGCTACAAATGTTCTGGCTCAGCAAAGAGGAATGCTACAAGCATGCAGGGAGGCCAAGACGTTATATGCAAAGTACAGGGACACGTACATGGGAGAATTAGACGTGGAGTCACTGGAAAAAAGGGTTCGCATATGTTATCCGTGGATCAAGTTAGGAATATCCTTTCCAGTTGTACTTGCAGGAAAAGTTCAAAAACTGATGAGGCGTAAATAGGAATATGAAGAATTTTAGATATTTCTTTGTAAAAGTAAAATATAGACTGAAGGGAAGAGACAAAGAGGTTATCAATCGTTATTTCCGAAAAATGGGAATGAATATAGGCATTGGTTGTAATATTGTACCTAATATTACAACTACGGAGCCGTTCCTTATAAACATAGGCGAAAACACTACGCTGGCAGGCGGAGTTACTCTGTGTACGCATGATAACAGCGTCAGCAAAATGATACCAAACTGCACGGATATGTTTGGCAAAATAACGATTGGAAAAAACTGTTTTATAGGACAAAATGCTTTGATCATGTACGGCGTGACTTTGGCTGATGATATTGTAGTAGCCGCAGGAAGCGTAGTGACAAAAAGCTGTTTTAGAAATCGAGTTATACTTGGAGGAAATCCGGCGAAAATAATAGGGACGTATGATGAGTTTATCGAGAAGAACAGGGAACGGGTTTTTAATTTAGATCAAATACCGAAAGAACATTTGAAAGAGACAATTTTGGAATCCGCTAAATTGATTCACAGGAGTGAATGGAATGAATGATAAGGTAAGCGTAATTATTCCCGTATATAATGCGGGAGGGAAATTGCGAAGATGTTTGGAAGCAATAATTCAACAAACCTACGTTAACATTGAAATCATACCTGTTGATGACGGCTCTACGGATGAAAGCTTTTCAATTTGCCGGGAGTTTGCGGAGATTGATAAGAGGATATTGCCGATTCACACGGAGAATCAGGGATCCGGTCCTGCCAGAAACATGGGAATCCTTAAGGCAACGGGAAGGTGGGCGTATTTTCCTGATTCCGATGACGTGATCAAGCCAGATACAATTGAAAAAGCAGTTAAAGCAGCGGAAGAGAACGATAGTGATCTGGTTGTTTTTGGATTTGAGGAGTTGACGGAGAGCGGAAAAAGAATCCGCTTAAAAAAATTTCCGCAGACACTTTTGGGCGGAGAAGAAGTGCGCCAGAATTATGAAAAACATTTTATAATGGATGAAACATTGCAGATTCAGGGCGCGCCCTGGAACAAGTTTTTTGATCTGAACGTCGTACGTGAACACGATATTGAATATCCTCCGCTGCGAAGGCATCAGGACGAAGGATTTATATGCAGATACATTGAGCATGTTAACAGAGTATGCTTTATCGAAGACGTTTTGTATACATATTACGTAAATGATTCTGCCGCAGTAAACCGTAAATATCCCGTGGATTACGTCGAGTGCGTGCTGGGGTTATATAACATACGGAAGGATACGATCTTAAAATGGAATCCTCAAAACATGACGGTTCGTGACGTGATCAGTGATGAACTGATATGTAACACCATATGGGCATTTGAACTGTCTTTTCATAAAAAGTATGGTTTTAACAGACAAAAAAGATTGGAATGGATGGCCGAGAAGTGTAAGAGGATAGACTTTTCAGAGATATCATGGGGAAGAATTAATAAACGACCTTATCAAAGGACGGTGGCACATCTTTTGCCTGATAATCTTAACGCGGCATATGACGTCATCAAGGCGAAAACACTATTGCAACGCATTGTTAGAAAATAACTAAAATGATTATTACGTGGTGATCGGATGAAAATTGTGAAATTGAAGGGTGGCTTTGGAAATCAACTGTTTCAATATGCTTTTGCCAAGCTTATGGAAAGAGAAAGCGGTGAGACGGTTAGTTTGGACGTCAGCCAGTATTCGCTCGTGGGAGATGACAAAATCCGCGTCCCCCGTTTGTTGGACTTACGGATCAGTTTGCCGGTTGCGTCTGAAGAAGACGTGAGAAAGCTTCTTTTGTTACAACAGAAGTCGCATCCTTCTTCCGTAAATTATAAAGCAAACCTGATCATGGAATCATTGATCAATAAAAGATTCTATTTTGAGAAAGACCGTCGATGTCGGGAGGTTTCCTCTTTGATGAAGTATTCATACTTTGACGGTTATTGGCAGTCCTATAAATATTGTGATCCCGTAAAAAACATAATTTTACCGGAGATCAAGACAAAACATTCCCTTAGCGATGAAACATTGCGGATGATGGAAAACGTGTCACGTGAAAATTCAGTTTTTTTAGGAGTACGCAAAGGCGATTACGAGAAAGAAAAAGAACATTACGGGCAATTTGATAACGGTTACTACTTACGGGCCATGTCATATATTGCAGAGAGACTTTATGATCCCGTTTTTTATGTTTTTTCTAATGACGTTCAGTGGTGCAAAGAACACTTGAAATGGGACGACTTTAACGTACAATATCGAGAACAAGAGCAACAGGTAAGCGATTTAGAAGAATTTTTTATCATGCAGTCCTGCAGAAATGCAATAATCATAAATAGTACTTTCCACTGGTGGGCGGCTTATTTGATCGATAATCCGGATAAGATTGTCATTCATCCGTCAAAATGGTTTTTTGATAATAAGCCGATAGATATTTATCACCCAGATTGGGTGACGGTGGAATAAAGAAGCGTTACGGGTGGTTGAAACATGGTTGATCAAAGAGAAATGATTGCCAAAGGAAAACTGAAAAAAATCCATATGGGCATTAAGCCGATCGATCTTTGGCAGTATGTATATCTTTTGATCGTATACGGGTTGACGTTTGCCATCGGGCGAAATAATTACTTGGAGTTTGGAATTTTATTTTTATTGGCGTTGCCATTTATAAACGAGACGGAGAGATTTTTGGAAATCTGCTTGGTGTTGTCGCCCATTGCTTATTTTTTCTCGGGAGCAGATGAAGCCGTGTTTAGCCTTTACACAATTTACGTGATATTCCTTGCACTCAGGGGAATCGTAAAACGTGAATTCAGGTTTCCCAAGAATTTGTGGAGCAGATTGTTTTTGGTCTGTGTATTTTTGATTTCTTATAAACAATCTACGCTTGCAACGTCTTCAGGAATGTTTGAATTGATATATGTGGTAGGTATTTCTCTGGCAGTATCTGCTTTGGGAGAAATAGATGACAGGGAACCGTTAAAACGACTGCCTAAACTATGCATGTGCGGAATCTGTACGTATGCGTTGATCTTGGTCATTCATCCTGTTATCAGAGATGGAAGATATACCATCTCTAATGACGTGAACGTAAACACTTTGGGACTCTCTGCCGCCATTATGACGACTATTGTTTTGATAGATCTGTTACATGATTGGTACGGCAAATTAAGAGGGCCGCGCATATTAATCGCTTTGACAGGTTTTGCCGAGGTCCTGATGACCGGATCAAGAAACAGCTTCATGGCACTGGCAGGATCGGTTTTTCTTTTCTTGATCATGAAAGGGTGGAGAAATAAAAAGCTGTGGAAGGCTGTGCTTGGAAGCGGTATTCTGACTCTGTTGGCACTTTTAGGGATTTACGTGGCTTTGAAGAGCGGAATGATCATGGATGCATCAAGAATTGACATAGAAAAAATGATAAGCTCCGGCGGGACTAACAGAGTTCACGTATGGAAGGAAATCATTCCCTACGTATACAAGAATTGTTTTTACTGGGGCTTGGGACCCGGAAAATATGGAACACACGTAATATTACAGAAATTGGTATTCAGGAGTTATTCCCATGCGCATAATACGCTGGTCGAAGCTTTTGCGGAAACGGGTATCGTAGGATTTGTCCTTATGACGATTTTGCTGATTGGCACGGGTATTCAGGCGTTTCGACTTTTGAAAAAGAATAGGAATGGGTACAGAATAGTTTTTTTCTTCATCTGTACCATGTTCGCCGGCATCGGGGAATCCTATTTTAATGACATTGTCCTGTGGCTCCCCATTGGTATGCTTGGATTCCCGTGGAATAGCACCGTCAGTGACAGGACGGAAGACAGGTGATCAAATGGGGAAGAATACTTCTTTGAAGAGAAACATCCTGTATCAGGGATCATATCAGGCGTTCATGCTTCTCATTCCTCTCATTATTTCCCCGTACGTGACCCGGGTTTTGGGAAGTGAGGCACTTGGCAACTATGCTTTTTCCAATACAAATGCTTATTACTTTGTGATGTTTGCAATGCTGGGGATCGCGAGGTATGGGCAAAGAGCCATGGCAACGGTAAGGGAAAGAAAAGAGGAACTTCGTAAAGCCTTTTGGAGTCTTTTTTTTGTACATTGTTGTGCCTCGGTGATCGCGTTGATCGGCTATAGTGTTTTCTTTTGTCTTTTTATTGAAAAGCAACGTCAAAGCCTATACGTGATTCAGGAATTATACGTGTTATCGGCGCTTTTTGACGTTACGTGGTTTTTCTACGGACTGGAAGATTTTAAAAGCGTGATTTATAAGAATTTCTTTGTGAAGGCAGCGGAACTGATATGCGTGTTTACGTTTGTCAAAGGCCCTGAGGATCTGGAGAAGTATGCTTTCATTGTTTCGTCTTCTTTGCTTTTTGGACAGATGATCATGCTGCCACAGGTGATCAAAAGAGTACCTCCCGTCCGGTTTAGCGTTTCAGACGCGTTGAAGCACGTAAAGCCGTTGTTTACGCTTTGGATCTCAGTTGTCGCGGTAGCTTTATATACGGTATTTGACAAAACTTTACTGGGGTTAATGACGGAAAAAAGAAATGTGGCTTTTTATGAATATGCGGACAGGTTGGTCAGAGCTCCCGTGTCTTTGATCACGGCCATTGGTACCGTCACGTATCCCAGAATGTGTAACCTGCTTGCCAAGGATGAAGAGAATGATTCTGCCCAAAACATACTGTCCCATTCCATCACCTTGACGGCTTTTTTGGCATGTGGAGCCGTAGGGGGATTTGTGGCGCTGGCTACCGATTTTGGCGTGCTTTATTATGGCGAGGAGTTTAAGGTCAGCGGAAATATTATGTTTGCTTTGTCTCCCGTCATCCTTTTTATTACGTTAGGAGACATTTTAAGGACGCAGGTTTTAATTCCCAGAAAAAAGGATCAGATTTATGCCGCGATTATTTGCGGAAATTCGGTGGTGAATCTTGTGGCCTCCATTCTGTTAATTCCGGTATGGGGGATCTATGGGGCCGTGATCGGAACAGGCTTGGCGGAAGCCTTCGGACTGAGTGCGTGTATGGCTTTTTGCAGAAAACATTATTCTGTTGGCAAAATGATAAAAGAAGTGATGCCTTTCATTATGGCAGGCTGTTTGGCGGTTGTTGTCGTTTATGTCATGAAAACCGGTTTGCAGTTAGAGAACACGTGGCTGTCTTTAGGCGCACGTGCTGGAATCTTTGGCATATGCTATGTGTTGATTTGCGCAGTCCATTTGTGGATGAAAAAGCGCGAATTGATTCAAAGCATCATTAGAGCATAAGCGTGGTGGAAAATGAAGACGTTGATTTCAAAAAGTTGCCCGATAAATTTGTATTAAAGACAAATCACGGTTCAGGGACAAACGTGATCGTAAGGGAGAAGAAAAAAGCGTGCAGGCGGAGAATTAAAAGAACGCTGGATGATTGGATGCAGATTGATTATGCATTTAACACGGGCTTTGAAATGCACTATTCGCGTATTCGGCCAAAGATTATTGCTGAACAATATCTGGAAGCGGAAAACGGTGAATTGCAGGATTATAAATTCCTGTGTTTTCATGGTGAGGTGTATTATTGCTGGGTCGATCTTGGAAGGTATACCAAACACGTTCGCAACGTATATGACCTCAATTGGCGGCTTCAGCCATGGAATCAGGGAAAAAAGGAGAATGCGGATCATCTGTTGGAAAGACCGCAGAATTTTGATAAAATGATAGAATTGGCACGCACGCCGTGCCAGGGCTTTTCGCACGTAAGAGTTGATCTGTATAACGTAAAAGGAAGAATCTATTTTGGAGAAATGACCTTTACTAATGGCAGTGGGCTTGATCCGATTTTGCCCAGTGAATACGACGAGCTTCTCGGAAGCCTTTGGAAGATTGACGCAGCCGTACCGGAAGAATATTTGCATAATGCCTGACATCTTAGAATAGATCAATTTTTTGTGGCTTTGTATCATTCCCATCATTTTGAAATTGAGGTATCCTTATACTGTAAAAAAACGATTTACCGAAGGCGGGAAGGCCATTCGGGTTTGTTCAACGTAAGGAGGGTACTCGCGGCATGAAGTTATTGAATTATACGAGATTAAAATGAGAATGGTTCATGGACGGCCTTGAACCATAATTCCGGCGTGCTGTTTGTAAAGGCGACGGAGAATGAGAATGGATCACTGAATCCCAAGAGCTTAAAAAACCCCTGGCTGTTTTCCCTGCGGGAAGGCGGCTATGGGGTTTTTGCGGTTCGGACGCTGGCAGACGGAGGGGACGATACGGAGGATCTGGGAACGGCGGTCTTCTGGACCACGCAGGATCTTTTGCGGTATGAAGAGCGGGGGCTGGTAAAGCTCTCCGACGCACCGGTCCGGGAAGTGCGCTGCGATCAGGCAGGGAATGGTTACGTGCTGCAGTGGAAGCTTGGAAACGGGGAGTGGAAGGAGAGAAAGCTGGAGTCCCTTGATGAGCTTCGGTTAAATGATCAGGCGGTGAAGCTTGCGGGCGCTCCTTTGGCGGAGGAGGCGGTATTGGCAGCAGAAGGGGAGGCAAGACGCACCGGCGCGGAAGCAACGGCTTTGACGGGCGCAGATGAAAAGGGCGGTCTGCCGGTCCCGGGAGAGATCCAGGGGTGCGTGGCGCGCAACGTGATTGAGATCCCGGATGCCCTGGGAGAATACCTGAAAAAGAAGCTGATGCCCGCAGAGAACATAGGCGTGGAAGCCCCGGAGGAAATCCGCGTGAGCCTCGGAAAGGGAAGCCGGACAGGGGCGGAGGGCCTGGAAGGTTCGGATGCTTTGGCGGGAGCGGAAGGCCCGGATGCTTTGGCGGGAGCGGAAGACCCGGAAGTTCAGGAAGCATGGGAGCAACTGAAAAAGGAACTTTTAGACGTTCGCGTAAAGGCGCTTTACAGTGATGGCACAAAGGTGCCGAAGAAGGTTTTGTGGAATGCGGCGGACATTGCCAAGATCGATGTTTCCAGACCGGGGCGTTATGCCCTTCGGGGAAAGCTGACCCAGCCGCATTTTGAATTTCCCATTTGTACGGACCGGGCAGACCCTTGCGTGTGCCGCTGGAACGGAAAATATTACTATATTGCGACAAATGACGCAGACTTTAATCATACCCTGTACATGCGATGCGCGGACACGCTGGAGGGGATCCGGGATGCCGAGGAGCATCTGATATTGGACAGCACAACCTACGAGGGGATCGGCGGACTTTTATGGGCACCGGAATTTCACGTGATCGACGGCAGGATGTATTTGTTCCATGCATGCACGCCGGGACCGTTTTTCTGTGAGGAGAGTCACGTGATGGAGCTTCGGGAGGGCGGAGATCCGCTTAAGAAGGAAGACTGGTCAAGGCCAAAGCGGGTAGTGAATGCCGACGGCAGTGACATTTGTGAGATGGGCAAGGAAATCACCCTGGACATGACGGAGTTTGAATGGCAGGGAGAGCTTTACGCCATCTGGTCACAGCGTCAGTTCCTTCCGAAGGACCTTGGCGCATGGCTGTATATCGCAAAGCTTGACCGCAAGGAGCCGTGGAAGCTTGCAAGTAAGTCGGTGGTTCTTTCTAAGCCGGAGTATGGCTGGGCCAATAATCACACCTTTGTGGATGAGGGGCCGTTTGCCTTGATCCGCGGGGACAAGCTATACGTGACGTTTTCTTCCGCAGCGGTGGACAGTACTTACGTGGTAGGGCTTTTGCAGATTGAGAAGGGGAAGGATCTTTTGGATCCCGGGAACTGGAGAAAGAATAATTACCCGCTGTTTACTTCAAGGAGCTATGCAGGGGAGTATGGCACCGGGCATAATGCTTACGTGACGGATGAGGATGGCATTACGTGGAATACGTATCACGCAAGGCCGGGAGTCGACGGGCCAAGGAGTACCGGCATCCGGAGGGTTCATTTCGACGTGGACGGGGAACCCATGCTGGACGTGACGGAGGAGCTTGATCTTCGTGAAGGATGCAGGGATTTTGAGACGGTGTTAGTGATGGGGTAATGAAAAAAATTATAATATGGAGGGCGATGAAATGATCAGAGTTGTAAAGACGGAAAATGGTTACGTAAAAGGGATTCCCGCAGCGGATCCCAGGTACACGGCGTTTAAGGGGATTCCCTTTGCGGCGCCGCCCGTTGGAGAGAACAGGTGGCGTGCACCCCAGCCTGCGGCTGATTGGGAGGGGATAAAGGAGTGCTATCAGTTTGCACCCATCTCCGTACAGGATACGCCGGGCCTCGGAACAGATATTTACTGCCGTGAATGGCACGTGGATCCCGAGATTCCCATGGATGAGGATTGTCTGTACTTAAACGTTTGGACGGGAGCAAAATCCGCAGACGAGAAGCTGCCCGTTGTGGTTTGGTTCTTTGGCGGCGGTTTCCAGTGGGGATATCCCGCTGAGATGGAGTTCGACGGCGAGAGAGTTGCGAGGCGCGGGGTTGTAGTGGTTTCCGTGAACTATCGTCTGAACGTATTTGGATTTATGGCTCATCCCGAGCTTTCCGAAAAGCAGGCTGATGCACCTACAAACTTTGGACTTTTGGATCAGCAGGCAGGTCTTAAGTGGGTACAGAGAAACATTGCGGCTTTTGGCGGCGATCCCGAGAAGGTGACCATCGCAGGTCAGTCTGCCGGCGGCGGAAGCGTTATGGCACAGGTTACCTGTCCGGCTAATACCGGATTGTTCCGCGGCGCCATCGTACAGAGCGGCCTGATCAGCAGTCCCTATGATGACGGCGGCTTTGGAAGCGAGACATTGGAATCTGCAGAGAAGAACGGTGAAGCATTCCTGAAGTTCCTTGGGGTTTCTTCCATTGACGAGGCAAGAAAAATTGACGCAAAGACGCTGCTTCAGAAGTATGATGAATTTGTGCCCGGGCTGATGCTTGGAGCGACGGAGGGGCCTCACAGAATGTTCCCCGTGGCGGACATGAAGTTCTGCTTTGGCAATTCCATGAAGCTGTTCATGGAAGGAAAGCACGTACCCGTAAAGCTGATGGCGGGTAATACGGGTGATGAGTTCCCCAGTGCCATTTTTGCAAAAACTCAGGAGGAATTTACCGATAAGGTAAAATCCTGCTTTGGGGAGCAGGCAGGGCAGTTCCTGGCATTCCCTGAGGCGGGCGGAAAGATGGGGGATGCAGGATATGCTCCCGTCAGCGGCATTGAATGTGCGGTGAAGTCCGTAGCGTTAAAGGCGCAGGAGAATGGGGACGGTCCCGTGTATTACTATCGCTTCGAGCCGGATATCCCCGGCTGGGACAATCCCGGTACCTTCCATTCCGTGGAGCTCTGGTTCTTCTTTGAGACGCTGGCAAAGTGCTGGAGGCCTTTCAAGGGGCACCATTATGATCTGGCGCGTCAGATGTGTGATTACTGGTGTAACTTCATTAAGACAGGGGATCCCAATGGCGTCGGGACGGATGGCGAGGAGTTGCCGAAGTGGCTTCCTTATACGCGCGAGGGACGGGATGGCATGAGCTTTGCTTCCCAAGGCGCAACGCCTCAGCACGGAGAGACGGAATTCATGCGGTTCCTTGTGGATCATAAGATCGAGGCGGTCTTAAAGTAAAAGAAAGTAAAAGTGCGGGCCCGCAAGGCGAAAGATGGCAGATTCGTTTTGGCGGGCCCGTAAGACGATAAACGTAAAATTATGCAGTAAACGTGAATTTGAGATTTACGAAATACTGAAAACATGTTAGAATGGTCGTGCGAAAGGAGGCATGATTATGTCCATCGAATCAAAAAACCCCATTATGCCCGGTTTTTATCCGGACCCCTCCATTTGTGCGGTGGGAGATGATTATTATTTAGTGAATTCCTCTTTTGCTTATTTCCCGGGTTTGCCGCTGATGCACAGTAAGGACCTGGTGCATTTCGAGCAGATCGGCAACGTATTGGACCGCCCGTCCCAGCTGCCGCTTCCGGGCGCGGGAGTGTCTCAGGGACTGTTTGCGCCCACCATTCGTTATCATGAGGGTACGTTCTACGTGATCTGTACCAACGTGACCTGGGGCGGTAATTTTGTCGTTACGGCCCAGAATCCGGAAGGCCCCTGGTCGGAGCCTCATTATCTGGAGGGAGCGGACGGCATTGATCCTTCCCTGTTCTTTGATGAGGACGGAAAGTGTTATTATATCGGAACGCACCCCAATCCTGACGGCGTAAAGTATAACGGCGACTGGTTTATTTACGTTCAGGAGCTGGACGTCAAGAACTGGAAGATGGTCGGGGAGCAGCACAACGTATGGAATGGTGCCCTGAAGGGCGTACATTGGCCTGAAGGACCTCATCTGTACAAGATCGGGGAGTATTACTACATTCTTCATGCGGAGGGCGGTACGGGCCCTGAGCATGCGGTATCCGTGGCAAGGTCGAAGGAGGTTTTCGGACCTTATGAAAATAATTTCTGTAATCCCATCCTGACCCATCGTCATCTGGGGCAGCAGTATCCCATTAAGTACGTGGGCCATGCCGACCTGATCCAGACGCCGAAGGGAGAGTGGTATATGACCATGCTGGCGGTACGCCCGAAGGAGTGTTTTACCACCATGGGACGCGAGACGTTCCTTGCAAAGGTGACCTGGGAGAATGACTGGCCCGTTGTCAATGCGGGCGTTGGCACGTTGACGGACGTGGTAGCCGTGGATCTTCCGCAGTGGGAGCCTGAAAAGGATGCGTCCTCCTACACCGTGAGGACGGGGCATAAGACCTGCGTACCCGGCAGCAGCCGCAGTTATGATTTTAAGGCAATGAAGGAGCTGGGAGATGAGTTTATGACGCTTCGCGCGCCGCTTGCGGATCGCATGAAGCTGGTGAGCGGCGAGGGCTTAAAGCTTTGTTTTGATAAGGAGCCGCTGACCGGGAAGGGCGTGCCGTCCTACGTATGCATCCGCCAGCAGCACCATTGCTTTACCGTTTCGGCCAAGCTTAAGGCTTCGGAGGTTACGGGTGAAAACGCCGCCGGGCTGGTACTTTTCCAGAATGAGTTTTATCATCTGAAGGTGGAGGTAAAGGCCGGAAAGGCTTCCCTGGTTCTCTGCGAGAAGGGCGAGGATAAGGTTCTTGCCTCAACGGAGATTTGCGGGGATGAGGTAACGCTGGGGCTTTCCGTAGAGGATCTTAGCGCAAAGGGCTTTATCGAGGACGTAAATGAAAAGCGTTTCTTTGAAACGGATGCAGACGTCAGGAATTTGTCCACGGAGGTGGCAGGCGGATTTGTAGGTTGTACGGCCGGGCTCTATGCTTTTGGAGAGGGAGCTGCGGTAACGTTTGAGGGCTTTTCTTATCAGGCATAATCTGACGCAGGGCTTGCGGCGGACGCTGCGGTGATCTCCGCACCGTCCGCCTGACGCGCGAAATGAGGCAGAAATGGCGATCAAAATGGATTCCTGGCAATTGATCAGGGGAGAGCTGACGGGCATGACGTCATTGGCGACGCATACCGTCTGTAGCATTGTAGCCCTGTTGATCATGTCCTGCTTTTTGGGTAAATACGTAAAAATCACGCGGAAAGGCGTTCTTCTTTTGAATGCCTTTTTTGTGTTGGCGGGGTGCGTGAATTTGGCAGAGCTTGTCATGATGTTCCGGCATTCCCCGGATAATAACCGGCAGGGCATGATCGACATTACGATGCTGTTTTACGGAACGTATTTTGTGATCTGCCTGTTCTTGTACAAAAAAAAGAGGTTTTGGCGCGCTTTGGAATCAGCCGTGGTATGCTACGCCTTTCACCAATATCTGACGGTGAACGTGTTGAACGTTTTTTCGTTGATCATGGGGAATCCGGTGGCGATCCTTACGCGGATCGGTTCGGTGTGGGATCCCCTTTCCTTTTATTTCTATGGAAGCATGCTGATCGTTTCCCTGGTGTCTCTTGTGATCTTTTATTTCGGGTTTTACCGCAAGGAGCTTTTCCTCCGGCTAAAGCTTCAGGAGCTGATCCTCTTAGTGGCCTGGATCGTGATCATGCTGTTTTTTGGCGGTCTTGCCACGGGGATGTATGCTTATGAGGTGCGCAAGTTTTCACTGGCGGCGCTGATGCCGCTCCTTAGCATTTTCATGCCGATCTTCCTTTTGATGAACAGGTATCGAAATCTTCTCAGGGATAAGAACGTTTACCAGAAGACGTATCTGGACGCAGAGCTGGCTTACGTGGAGCAGTACAAAAAGTCCCAGACGCAGACCAGGGCGTTCCGGCACGACGTGATCAATCAGCTTTCTCTTCTGAGCATGCTCATGAAGGAGGGGAAGATGAATGAGGCGAAGGAACAGGTGGAGCAGCTCCTGGGGGAAGTGAAGGATCTTTCGCCAAAGTACGTTACGGGAGATCAGATGCTGGACTGCATAATGGCAATGAAGGCGGCGAAAATGGAGGAGCAAGGGATCGCGTTCCGGCATGACGGCGTGGCAGACGGCGGATTGGGGCTTAAGCCCATGGACGTATGCGGAATCTTTGCAAATGCCTTTGACAATGCAATTGAGGCCGTGTCCAGGGTGGATGCAAATGAGAAAAAGTGGATCGATTTCCAGATCAAAAGAACGGGAAAGTTTTTTGTGGTGAAAATATCTAATGCCACGGCAGGGAAGGCCGACGTGGAAAAGATGTTTGAGGGAACGGGCTATACCATGAAAAAGGATGCGGATCATCATGGCTTTGGCCTCCGGAACATACGAAGCGCAGTGGAGCGTTATGACGGGCTTATAAAGGCGGATGCGGAGGACGGAAGGTTTTCCCTGTCCGTCATGATTCCGAGGGACGGCAGGAAGGACGATGGCGCGGAAGAAGAAAGCGTAAAAAAGATTCCCTAAAATTTGACAAATGCCGTACTGGTGAAGTAAGATGAATGTCGGGAATGATCCGGGACCCGGGCAGAGGATGATGACGGGGACCGGAGTAAAGGAAACGGGTGGGATAGCGGCATGAAGGAAAACCGGGTGACGATGGTGGAAAGGCAGAAGGAAAATTCTAAGCTAATATGGGGAAAACGGGCACTGGACGCATGCCTTCTTCTTGTTTTGGTTCTTTATCCCATGCGACACGTGAAGCTTGGCGGAGACTTGTGGGACGTGGGATACAATTACGGGAATTTTATGTATCCGCAGCTTGGCAGGATGGGAAAGACGTGGTATTTTTCCACCTACTTTGCAAGTAAACTGGGACATTTGCTGACGCTCCTTCCCTATGGAAATACCTGGATCGGCATGAACGTGTACACGGGACTTATTGCAAGCCTGTTGGCTGTCATGGGGTATCTTTTTTTTACCAGGGCATTGAAGATTTCAAGGGTTTATGCCTTTGCGGGGGAGATGATCGCCCTGAGCATGTGCTGGTGCCCGACGGCACTTTTGTATAATTACCTGACTTACGTTCTGTTCTCCGGCTGCGTGATATTATTGTGGCTGGGGCTTAAGAAGGAACGGAAGTTGTTTTTGGTGCTGGCAGGGGCGTGCCTTGGAGCAAACGTATTTGTGAGGTTTTCCAATCTCCCGGAGATGGGATTGATCCTGGCCGTGTGGACCTACGTATTCTTTGAAGCGCTGGATCAGCGCAAGGGTGACAGGGCCGGGGCGCAGGGGAGCCAAGGAGCGGAAGGCGGCAAGGCAGGCGAACGTGGCAGCAAGGAAGCGCAGGGCGGCAAGGCTGGCGAACGGGGCGGCTGGGCTGGCGGACTGGGCGGCAAAGGCGTAGAAGACGGAAAGGCTGGCGGACCGGGCATCAAAGGAGCGGAAGGCGGCTGGGTCGGGAAAATGCTTGGCGAGGCCGGGAAAAAGACGCTGTGGTGCCTTTTGGGCTATGTCGCAGTGCTGGCCGTTACGTTTGCCTGGATCGGTTTGATCTACGGGATCGGACAGTACATGGAAGGCATTAAGCTTCTCTTTGCCATGACGGACACGGCTACGGATTACAAGGCAACCTCCATGATCTACGGTTTGATCTGGCCATACAAGGAAAGCCTTCACTGGGTAGTGCGCCTTGGGTTCTTTGCCGTTCTTGCCTTGCTGGTGCGCCTTGTCACGGATCACGTGCCGCTTCTTTTTGAGGGGAAGCGGCGGGAAAGCCTTCAGAAGGTCTGCGACGGGCTTGGACTTGCCGGCGTGGTGGCCGTTACGGTGTTTATGGGGTATTGGATGTTCCTGCAGAGGGACGGGCAGCCGAATCTGACCTCGTTCTTCTACACAAGCTATGACCCTATTTACTGGCCGGGAACGCTGTTCCTTGCCCTGAGCATGGGAATTGGACTGATCGAGGTCTTTCGCCCGGGGAATGCTAATGAGAACAGGTTCCTTGGCATGGCAGTCTTTCTTTTGGTGATCCTCACGTCCCTTGGGAGCAATAATGGCATTTATCCCAGCATGAATCATTTGTTTTTGCCCGCGCCTTACGTACTTTGGAAGCTGGGAGAGTTTACGGCATACTGCATACGAAAGGCGGCGAAGAGGCCAGAGTCCATGGCGCAGCTGCGGTTGAATCTTGTGCCGCTCTGCGTTACGCTGTGGGCGTTTACGTGTTTTTGTGCCATGCAATTTTTCCTGTTTGGGCGGTATTTTGTATTCTGTGAGGGCACCGGCATGCAGGAGAAAGGGTATCAATTGCTGAATAATACGGTTCTGGAGGGCGTCTCCATGAGCCAGGAGAGGGCAGCGTACCTTAGTGACCTTTCGGATTTCGCAAACCGGGAGAATCTCTCGGGACAAGAGGTTATTTTACACGGCGACGTCCCGGCGCTGGCGTTTTATCTTCAGATGCCGCCGGCATTTCATTCCTGGAATGACTTGGATTCTTTTGGGTATGAGACCATGCAGGAGACGGTGGACGAGCTGATGACGGGCGTGAGCGTTGGAAGGAGGGCGAAGCCGGTAGTCATTGCGGCCAGCAGATATGCAAAATTCGGGCCGATCTCACCGGATGAGGAAGAGGACGTGACGGACAGCGGCGATGCAAAATGGGAGCTGATCCGCCGGTTTATGGGATTGTTTGGATATGAAAAAACCTTCCACAACGGAAGATTTGTTGTGTGGCAGGCAAAATAGAGAGTGGAAAAGAAAAAGACGGGGTCGCGATGCGGTCCCGTCTTTTCGTTATCCTGGCTTTTTTAGTGGTATTTGTTTGAAGGCTGCCCTTTACAGAAGCTGCAGACCTTTTTCCTTTGCTTCCTGCATTACGTCGTCCGGCCACAGGGAACACTGTACTTCGCCGATGTGGGCCTTGCGGAGGAAGAACATGCAGATGCGGGACTGGCCGATGCCGCCGCCGATGGTATAGGGCAGCTCGCAGTTCAAAATGGCTTTGTGGAAGGGAAGTTCTGCTCTTTCGGGACAACCGGCCTTCTCAAGCTGCGTCATTAAGGAATTTTCGTCCACGCGGATTCCCATGCTGGAAAGCTCCAGCGCGATGTCAAGCACGGGGTAGTATACTACGATGTCGGCGTTGAGGGACCAATCGTCATAGTCAGGTGCACGGCCGTCATGAGGCTCGCCGCTCTCCAGGGTATCACCGATCTGCATGATGCATACGGCACCCTTAGCCTTTGCTATGTAGTACTCTCTTTCCTTGGGAGAGTAGTCAGGGAACATTTCTGCCAGTTCACTGGTTGTGATGAAGAAAATGTCGTGAGGCAGGATCTCCTCGATGTAGTCATAGTGAATGGACATGTACTTCTCGGTCTTGCGAAGCACTTTGTATACGGTGCGGACGGTATCCTTCAGGGTATCCATGGTACGGTCTTCCTTTGCGATGATCTTTTCCCAGTCCCACTGATCCACGTAGATGGAATGGATGTTGTCAGGCTCCTCGTCCCGGCGAATGGCACTCATGTCGGTGTAGAGCCCTTCATTTACGGAGAAACCATATTTCTTCAGTGCGTAGCGCTTCCATTTTGCAAGGGATTGTACGATCTCACCCTGCTTGCCGCCTTCGTTCTTAATGTCGAAGGAGACGGGACGCTCATAACCATTTAAGTTGTCGTTCAATCCGGAGGCCGGATCCACAAATAGAGGTGCAGACACGCGCAGAAGATTTAATCTTTCTGCAAGCAGCGTCTGAAAAAAGTCTTTTACGGTCTTGATGGCGATCTGGGTATCATAGAGATTTAATTCGGAATGATAGCCCTTCGGTAGTTTTAAGTTGCTCATGCGCATAGCCCTTTCTGGTAGATTTACGTACCACTACTATTTAACAGCTTTTTGGCGTCAATTGCAAGTATTTTCTAAGGAAAATAGTGTTTTTTTAGGCGACCATGAGAAATTTATACAATTTCCATGGGATATTTGACGATTCTTTGTGAATCCTTGCGGTTTACATTTTTGGGGGATTGTTTAAAATAATAATAATTCGAAGTTAGTTGTTTCGTCTGGATGGTGTGTTGTCTGGATAGAAAGGAAGGATCAGTATGGTAGTAAAGACAATTCGATTGACCCCGGATGGCGTGAAGAACTTTGTGAACGTGGCTTCCAAATGTGATTTTGACATTGACGTAAGCTACAATCGTTACATTGTGGACGGAAAGTCGTTCCTTGGAGTTTACGGCTTGGATTTCAACAGACCTTTGAAGGTAGCCTACAACGGATATAATGCTGAATTTGAGGAGCTGCTGAAGGCTCTGAGCGTTGCTTGCTAAGGTATATAGAGAGTTCTGACGTTCGAAAGTAAATTGACACCCTGTGAAAGATGGAGTAACATCATTCATAGGGTGTTTTACTTTGCGGAAAACGAGGAGATTGCGGTCGTGGGAGAACAATTACCCGCCAAAAGGGCGGCTGAAAATGAAAATACGTACGTGGAAAAGCCCATGGGGGAAATGCGCGTCTCCGTAAGGCGTCTGGTGGAGTTCCTGTTAAGGGAAGGGGACATTGACAACCGTCATCAGGCGGGATCTGAAACGGCCATGCAGGAGGGCAGCAGGATCCATCGCATGCTGCAAAAGCGGATGGGATCGGAGTATCAGGCGGAGGTGCCCCTGAAGGGTTTCTTTCCGGCGGATGGATATGTCTTGGTGGTGGAAGGCCGGGCCGACGGTATTTTAGACGTGCCGGAGAAGCTGATGGTAGATGAGATCAAGGGGACGTACCGGGATCTGAATCATCTTCGGCGTCCCGTCCACGTTCACCTGGCGCAGGCAAAATGCTATGCGTATCTTATCAATCAGCAAAAGAAGCGGGAAAAGGTTCAGGTCAGAATGACCTACTGCAACATAGAGACGGAAGACATCCGCTATTTTCACGAAGAATATACGGCCGGCGAGCTAACGGAGTGGTTTGAGGGCCTGATCGGGGAATGGCGGAAATGGTCGGATCATGCCTGGAAATGGCGTGGAATACGCCAAAATTCCCTGAACGCGCTGGAATTTCCTTTTCCGTATCGTGATGGCCAAAAGGATCTGGTGTCCTATGTTTACCAGACCATCTATCACCGTAAAAAGCTGTTTATCGAGGCCCCTACGGGCGTCGGAAAGACCATTTCCACCATTTTCCCTGCCATGAAGGCCATGAGCAGGGACATGGGGGAGAGATTGTTTTACCTGACTGCAAAAACCATTGCAAGAACGGTGGCGGATGATACCATAGAGCTGTTAAGGGAGCAGGGACTGCGCTTCAAGAGCATTGTACTTACGGCAAAAGAAAAGATCTGCTTTATGGAGCAGACGGAATGTAATCCGGAGCATTGTCCTTATGCCAAGGGCCATTATGACAGGGTCAACGATGCCATTTTTGACCTGATCAGTCATAAGGACCGCTTTAGCAGGGAAGTGATCGAGGAATACGCGCAAAAACATCAGGTCTGCCCATTTGAATTGGCGTTGGACGTAAGCTTGTTTGCTGACGCCATCATCTGTGATTATAACTATCTTTTTGATCCCCACGTTTATCTAAAACGTTTTTTTGAGTCCGGAGGCGGAGATTATCTCTTCCTGATCGACGAGGCGCACAATCTGCTGGAACGGGGAAGGGAAATGTATTCCGCTGAGCTGGTGAAGGAGGATTTTTTGGCGCTGAAGCGCGTAGTACAGGAGGAAGTTCTGGCACAGATGGAAGGGGCGGCGAAGGAAAAAAGAAAAAAAGAGACTGCAAAATCGGACGAAAACGTGCAACTGACCTTAGAGATGACGGGATTGTCACTTGAAGCGTCGCAGCTGGAAAAGCCCGTAAAATCAAGAAAAAAGAAAATTGCAAGAAGCATCTTCCTAAGAGAGGGCTACGCCGAAAAAATCATTCATCATCTTGAAAAGTGCAATAAAGAACTACTGTTATTCAAAAGAGAATGCGAAAAAGAGATGGTTGTGGAAGAAATCGACGGCTTTGTAAATGCCCTAAACCGGCTTTACGGCTGCCTCTCGGATTATCTTTCCGAGCAGGAAGAGGAAACCGTGACCTGCCGGGAGGATTTATTGGAGTTTTATTTTGAAATCTCGCATTTCCTGGACATCTATGAGCGCGTGGATGAGCATTACGTGAAATACGTACAGATGAGGGAAGACGGGAGTTTTCTCATGAAGCTGTTTTGCGTGAATCCCAGGGAAAACCTAAAGGAGTGCATGCTGAGGGGGAGAAGCTCCATTCTTTTCTCGGCAACGCTGCTTCCCATACAGTATTATAAGGAATTGCTGGGCGGGGAAAAAGAGGATTATGAGGTTTATGCGAAGTCCGTCTTTGACAATGAAAAGCGAGCGTTATTTATTTCAAACGACGTCACAACGAAATATAGCAGGCGTTCTCCGGAAGAATTTTACAATATCGCCCGTTATATTCACTGCGTCGTCAGCAGCAGGGCCGGGAATTACATGGTTTTCTTTCCTTCCTATGCGTTCCTTCAGTCCGTGTATGACATATACGTGACGGAATTTCCCATGGAGGGCAGGGAGTGCATCCGGCAGAGGGAAATGATGACGGAGGAAGAAAAGGAATTTTTCTTAAGCAGATTTCAGGGAAATGAAAAGCTGGATCTTTCTTCCATTATTCAGATGGAAGTGGAGGAGGAAGAGGAAGCGGAGACGTTGGTGGGATTTTGCGTGCTTGGCGGGATCTTTAGCGAGGGCATTGACCTGAAGAATGATCGGCTGATCGGTGCCGTGGTCGTTGGCACGGGATTGCCGCAGGTAGGTTACGAGAAAGAGCTTTTGAAGGAATACTTTGATGAGCGGGGAGAGAATGGCTTCGACTATGCCTATCGGTTCCCCGGAATGAATAAGGTACTCCAGGCGGCGGGAAGAGTGATCCGCACGCAAGAGGACGTGGGCGTGATCGCTCTTTTGGATGAACGCTTTCTTCAGGCGTCCTATCGCAAGCTGTTTCCCCGGGAATGGGAGCACGCGGAGGTTGTAAACGCGAAACTGCTTGAAACAAAACTGGAAAGATTTTGGGATTCTTGGGGGAAATACGGAAACTCATGACTTGCTTTTCCTGATTTTGCATGGTAAAATCTTTCTATGCGATTCTGGAAACTCAAAAAAGGACGTGAACAGGGGAATTCCAAAGTGACACTTTAAAAAATATGTTGATGACAACTCTGTCACTGTGGATAACTCTGTGGAATAGGTGGATATTTCATGGGAAAACGGTTTAAAAACGACAGTTATTCCAAAAAACGGCTTTGAGATGCTTTTTTCAGATTGTGGAAACCATTTTTTTAATTGCATTTGACGTTTATAAATAAAACACATATGTTATTATTTGTTGCGGAGAGGAAACATGGGCGTTTTGGTGGACATTCGGGACGTAAGTAAGGTGTATAATCCCGGAGAAAACGAAGTGAGGGCATTAGATCACGTAACGGTGACCATTGAGGAAGGGGAATACGTTGCCATCATCGGGCAATCGGGAAGCGGGAAATCCACGTTGATGAATATTCTGGGCTGTCTGGACGTCCCGACGGAGGGGGAGTATTTCCTTCATGGCAATGACGTAAAGGAATTAGATGACGACGAATTGTCTGACATCCGAAATCAGGAGATCGGATTTATCTTTCAGGGCTTTAACCTGATCGCGAATCTTACGGCGCTGGAAAACGTGGAGCTTCCTCTGATCTATCGCGGCGTTGGAAGGACAAAACGAAGGGAGCTTTCAGAAGCGGCGTTGGAGAAGGTGGGGCTTGGCAACCGCATGGATCACAAACCTTCCGAGATGTCCGGCGGCCAGCAACAGCGCGTGGCCATTGCAAGAGCCATCGCCCAGGCCCCGCCCGTGATCCTGGCAGACGAACCAACGGGTAATCTTGATTCGCATTCCACGTGGGAGATCATGGATATTTTAGAGAATCTGCACGGAGAGGGCAGAACCGTGATCGTCATTACTCACAATGATGAGATCGCAGCCAGGGCAGACCGCGTGATCAAGATCATGGATGGTCACGTAGAGCAGGATAGCAGGCGGAGCCCCGGGGAAATAAATGAAGTAAGCCAGGGGGAGGATGCGTCACAAAGCGAAGGAGCAACGCAAAGTGCAGGAACTACGCAAAGCGAAGGAGCAACGCAAAGTGCAGGAACTACGCAAAGCGAAGGAGCGTCGCAAGGTACAGGAAAAACGCAAGGCATGGGAGCGGCGGAGGAAAGTCTGACGAGACCTGAAATGGCGGAAGGAGAAAAGAAAAGTGAAAACGAAGAATAAGAAAAAGAAAAAAGGGAAAAAAATATGGATTTTCTTAATCCTTGTAGCCGTGATCATTGTTTGCGCGGTGATGCTGCGCGGAAGAGGGAAAGGCGCGAAAACGATTCCCGCGGTACAGACCGTCAAGGCGCATAAGGGCGATCTTCAGGAGGAGATTTCCAGCGTGGGCACCGTGGCGGGGGAGGAAGTCACCAGCATATATGCCCCTGCGTCCGGGACCTTAAAGGACGTAAAGGCCCGCGTGGGGGATGAGGTGAAGGCCGGGGAAGCCTTTATCACCTATGACCAGGATAAGCTGGAGGATGCCCTATACCAGGCAAAGCTCCAAAATGAAAAGACACAGATCGCTTATAATAATACCCTGGAGAGCAATTCCAAGGGGAATGGTAAGGTAAAGGAGGCAGACGTAAACCTTTCCGTATTGGAAAAGCAGATCGCGGATCATGAGGATTACCTGAAAAATCTTCAAAAAGAGCTTTCCGATTATCTGACGAAGGAAAGCAATAATGCAGTGCTGGAAAACTATAACCTGAAAAAGAAGCAGGCCCAGCTAAAGGAAAAACTGGAGACGCTTACCCCGGGCACGGAGGAGTATGCGGAGGCTGCAAAGTCCATGGAAAGCGTCCTGAACCAGATGGAGCAGCTGACCTTAAAGCAGTCCCTGACGACAAAATCAGATTACCAGGCGGAACTGGAAAAGAAGATCGCGCAGGAACAGGAAGCGGTGGCAGGCTTTCAGGAATACAAGGCAAAAATGGAAGTCCAAAAATCCACCGGCGAGGCGTCCGTTTTGGATGACTACGGAAAACGACAGCTGGAAATTGACAAGGAATTGACGGATATTTCCTACCGCCAGCTTCTTGACGAGGCAGAAAGCGCAAAAAAAGGCATCAGCTCTGAATTTCAGGGCGTAGTGACAAATCTTGGGGTAACGCCCGGAGGACCTGTTTCCGCCGGAATGCTTGTTGCCACTGTGGAGAGAACGGATCGGCTGAAGGTAAAGGCAAGCGCAACAAAATATGCCATGGAAAGACTGAGGATCGGTCAGAAGGTCGAGGCCGTCATTGGGGAGCGGACCTTTGAGGGCACCGTGTCCCACATAGACAAGATCGCAACGGTGACAAACTTAAATGCGGCTTCCGTGGCATTTGAGGTGGAGCTTCAGGGGACGGATGAAAACGTATACCTCGGCATGGAGGCGAAGATGACCATTTATACCCAAAAGGCCGAGAACGTGCTGATCCTGCCCACGGAGGCGGTCAATGCCAATAAGGACGGCGATTTCGTCTATGCAGTGCAAGGCGGCGTCATCAGGATAAAGCCCGTGAAGGTTGGCATAGTTTCCAAGGGAATGGTACAGGTTTTGGAAGGCATTACGGAGAGTGATGACGTTGTAGTCAAATATGGCGGCATTCTCGAGGATGGCATGCAGGTAAATGCTGCAGAGGCCGGCGAAGGCTGATCGGAGTGAAACATGGCGCAGATTTTTGAATATTTCAAGATTGCCCTCATGAACATAAAGAGCAACAAGGGAAGATCCTTTCTAACCATGCTGGGCATCATTATAGGCATTTCCTCGGTCATTCTGATCATCACCGTGGGAAATGGCGTTAAAAACAGCGTAAACAGCGGCATCAACAGCATGGTTGGCAACCAGATTTCCTTTTCCTCCTATGAGCAGACGGAGCAGGGGGAGTACGTCGAACTGACTCTTTCGGATTTTGAGGAGATCAAAAAGACCATGCCTGACGTAAAAGAAATCTATGCAATGGATACGTATGGCACGCCCATCAGTAACCGCAGAGGGGACTTTGAGGGGAGACTGATCGCGGGAACGCCGGGGATGAACTTCTCCTACAAGGATACTCCCCTGATGAGCGGAAGATATTTTACCGAGGGAGAATACTATCTGGGCGCCCCGGTGTGTATCATCCATGAAGATTCCGCAAAAGCCATGTTTGGCAACGTGGACGTGCTTGGCATGACGATGGAGATCACCTTTTATGGCATGCCCCTGGAACTGGAGATCATCGGCGTGCGGGAGGAAGAGAAGCTGGACGGCGTGTTCGCGTATCTGGAAAACTTTATTGACTTTGACTCCGAAATCCAAAAAGTGTACGTAGAGCTCCCTGCCAGTACCTTATTGGCCAGGTTTGGCATTGAGGATCCCGGATTTTCCTATTTCACCGTCGAGAGCGCAACGGCGGAATCCCAAAACCAGGTGGCCATGGACGTGCTGGAATACTGTGAGAATAAATTTGACTGCAAGGGAAAGGGTCTGGTTCACGTGGAAAACTTCGGAGATTACCTTGGGCAGATGAACCAGGTGCTGGATTACGTGACCCTGTTTGTGGTGCTGGTGGCAGCCATCTCCCTTTTGGTGGGAGGGATCGGCGTCATGAACATTATGCTGGTGTCCGTGACGGAGCGCACCAGAGAGATTGGCATCCGGAAATCCCTGGGTGCAAGAACCTCCTCCATCATGCTGCAGTTCTTGTCGGAATCCGCCGTGATCACGCTGCTTGGAGGCGTCATAGGCATACTTCTCGGGGTGGGAGGCGCATATCTTCTCTGCGCGGCCTTCCACATGTCTGCCAAGGTCAGCATACCCTCCGTCATCGGGGCCAGTGCCTTCTCTGCGGCAGTGGGGATCTTCTTTGGTCTCTATCCGGCGAAAAAGGCCGCAAAATTAAGCCCCATCGAAGCACTGAGACATGAATAAATATCGTCTTTTCCATTGCGAAACAGAGCAAAAAATGATATGCTATTGCCATAGAGACGTGCCGGCATACGTGCGCAAAAAGGCTTTGGTAAGGAATGGGGTGGCGAAGAGCTTATGGGCAGTAAGGAAGGTTTCGAAATTTTGATCAATCCCGGCGCTTCCTCCGGCAGGGGGATGCGGGTCTGGAAAATAGTAAAAAAAGAGTTGGACGCAAGGGGCGTGCCTTACAGGAAGCATGTTTTGAAGGCTCCGGGTGAGGCAACGCTCCTTGTGCGCAATTTAACGGAGAAACTGACAAAGGACTGTCACGTTCTGGTTCTGGGCGGGGACGGAACACTCAACGAGGTCTTAAACGGCATAAGGGATTTTAAACATACTGTTTTGTCCTGCATACGGACGGGATCGGGAAATGATTTTGCAGTCAACGTGGAGGTGGACAAGAACCCTTTAAGGGCCCTTTCAGGGCTACTGGATCACCCCATGGAAGCGGCGCTGGATTATGGCGAGATACGGGCGGATGAGCATGAGCCGCGCAGGTTCCTGATCAGCTGCGGCATGGGATATGACGCGGACATCTGCGAAGAAGTGTCAAGAAGCCGGCTGAAAAAGGTTTTGAACAGATTTGGGCTGGGAAAGCTGACCTACGTCATGATCGGCATCAAGCAGATCTTTACAAGGAATGACGCAGATGCCATGCTGTATCTCGACGACAAAGAGCCCATCAAGGTGCCGAAACTGTTTTTTGCCGTCGGCATGATGCACCCGAAGGAAGGGGGCGGCGTGCCCTTTTGTCCGGAGGCGGATCCCACGGACGGCCTGATGGATCTGTGCCTCGTGAGGAACATGCCAAAGTGGAAGCTGACGATGGCGGTCGCACTGGTTTATTTCAAGAAGCATCTGCTATTTCGGAACATTACCTGCCATCGCTGCAAGACCATGCGTCTTGTGGCGGACAAGCCACAGTGGGTGCATCTCGACGGTGAGACGCCCTATCAGGCAAAGGAAGTGCTGTGGGTTTGCAAGGGCAAGGTCCGTTTCAGAAAATAGAGTGAATCAAGTTAGGAGGGAAAAGCCATGAACGAAACCTTAAAAAAATCAGAAGAAAAAAAAGAACGGAATAACAAGTCTGCGCTTCTTCGGTTGATCATTTTGGCAGTAATTCTGGCCATTATGGTTCCCGTCGGTTTTTTGACGCAGGTCTTTAGCTGGGAGGAACTGGAACGTGCGGAATTTAGTTTCTCCGTGTTGTGGAAATTGCTGGTTATGATCTTTTGCGTGATTACGGCGGAGACGTTGGTGGTATTCCTGCTGGGGCTTCCGAAGCCTAAGAGCCACAGGGCAAAGTCTATTCTCTCCATTATTTCCAGTCTCATGAAATACGTGGCTGCCATCGTTATTTTGTGCTGGGGGCTATCCCTTCTTGGCGTGAACGTGTCAACCATCGTGGCCAGCGTCGGGATTGTGGCACTGATCGTTGGATTCTCGGCGGAGAGCCTGATCGCCGACGTGGTAACGGGAGCGTTTATGATCTTTGAAAATCACTATAACGTCGGAGACATCATTGAAGTGGACGGTTTTCGCGGAACCGTGACGGACATTGGCATTCGTACCACTTGCATTACCGATCCGGGGGACAACGTAAAGATTGTAAACAATTCTGCGATGAAGAACATTTTAAACCGTTCTGACAGAATGTCCCGCAGTATTAGCGACATAGGAATTCCCTACGGAACCGACCTGGAGAAGCTCGAGGAGCAGATTCCGGCGCTGATGAAGGAAATCTATGAGAAGCATAAGGACCTGATGAAGGAAGAACCAAAGTATCTTGGAGTGAACGAATTGGCGGACAGCGCCGTGGTGCTTCGGTTTTTGGTATTTGTGGATGAGAAGGACATTTATTCAGGAGCGAGGGTGCTGAATCATGATCTGTTCCTTGGGTTCCGGAAACTTGGGGTGGAGGTCCCCTTCCCTCAGGTGGACGTGCACGTGGACAAATAGGCATTACCGTGGGAAACCATTGTTTTGGCTTTGCGGGAGGTGACAGTCCATGGAATATGAACGATTACCTGAAGAATATGCCGTCCCCGTTCCCGAAGCTGCTACGGGAGCTGAGCCCTCCGGCATGCCCCGGGAGCCGGGCTCTGCGCCGGAGCCGAGGGATTTTACCAGCGCGGAGTTTCTGGGAAAGAGCGGCGGCAAAGAGGGAGAGAAGGCGGGACACGACCGGTCTCGCTTGATAAAGCGCCTGATGTTGCAACCCCTGACTGCGGCACTGGCTACCCTTTCCATTGTTTTTGCATCCTATGGAGCAGATCCGTTGGGGGAGAATTTCCTTGCAAAGGGTTCCGCTGTTTGGGAGGACGAGTCTGGAGAAAACGGGCGGGGTACGGAAAACGGGAAAGGCGGCACAAAATCAGGAAGAAATAATATCGAGGGATTGACGAGGGAATTTCCCGGGGATCTGACGGATGCTTTTATTCACGTGCATTATGTTTCGGAAGACGTTTCCGATACCATGGCGTCCCGCGGAGAGGAAGGTTTGGCGGAGGCGAGAGCATGGGTTGAGAGCCTGGGGGGAGACCCCGGCAGTCTGACTTACGTATCTCACGAAACGATCACAAGGCGGATCGCGGAAGGTCCCATTGTTGGGGATGAGGATGATCTGGAGCATGCGTATGATCCTTTTGGCAACGTCAGGGAAGCGGAAGAGCTTCACGTTTATTATGAGGCGTATGCGAGCCTGGAGGAACTGCGGAAAGCATTGGACGGTGAGGAAGCCGGGGGGGATGAGACGAGCAAGGAATTTCCGTGGCTTACCAATCGTGATCCGGATTTCGAGGGCGCTCACGCCTGGGGCGACGACGGGTCGGAGGAATTTGTCAGGTTTACCAGGCATGAAAATGCTAAGGAATACTACCTCCAAATGGGGCAATACTGGAGAGTTTACAATGAAGGCACGTACGAAAGAGATGAGTCTCAAAAGGGCGAGGAGTATGCAGGAAATGATGCAAGCTATGATCCCCGGACCAACGTACTGACGCTGAGAAACTTTGACGGCGACCGTTTGGAAGCAAACCTGATGGGCAACGGATTTACCATTGAATTGATCGGAGAAAACCATGTTGGCATCCTGCAGGTTTGGGGGGCCGGCTATGGTGGAAGCGTGACCTTCACGGGAGACGGTTCGCTGATCCTGAACGAACGGGGAGAGTATGGAGGAGCGGGAATCATTTTGGATTGTGAAGGAAGCGAGAGCTGTCTTATGATTGAACCTACCGTTTCTTTGGAGGTTCATGGAGGAACACCCATCCTCGTGCGTGGTACCGTTATGCAGGAAGCCGTGTTCATGAAGAATCCCATGACCATGAAGGGTGGCATGATAGTGAATGATCAGGAAATGGCATACAGCGAGTA
>ONSO01000164.1 GCA_900320485.1 uncultured Lachnospiraceae bacterium
CCCGGCGGTGGGAGACAGCGTGGCGGACATTTTATGTGAGATCGGATTGGAATATGCGGGCGCGCCCGGTACCACGGCAGCCCTTGCACTCTTAAACGACCAGGTGAAGAAGGGCGGCGTCATGGCATCCTCTTACGTAGGAGGTCTTTCCGGTGCGTTTATCCCCGTCAGCGAGGATCAGGGCATGATCGATGCCGTTACGGCGGGTGCCCTTACCATCGAGAAGCTGGAAGCCATGACCTGCGTATGCTCCGTGGGACTTGACATGATCGCCATTCCCGGGGATACCAAGGCAACGACCATTTCCGGCATTATCGCGGATGAAATGGCCATCGGCATGGTGAACCAGAAGACCACGGCAGTCCGCGTGATCCCCGTCATCGGAAAGGGTGTGGGAGAGAAGGTGGAATTTGGCGGACTTCTCGGCTATGCGCCCATCATGCCCGTAAATCAATTCTCCTGTGATGCTTTTGTAAATCGCGGCGGAAGAATTCCGGCTCCCATCCACAGCTTCAAGAATTAAAAAAAGCGCCCCTTGGATTGCTTCAAGGGGCGTTTACTTTTCTTCAAGGGGCGATTAATTTGGGTTGTCAGATTATTACCATGGGAATTTCCCGTTCATCCCTTGCACGGCGCCCGGACTTCAAGGCGGCTATGCTTTCATAGATGCTGCCCCGGCGAAGATCCTGGGTCAGAAGGGAATATGCGGCGGGAGAAAGCTCGTCCGCCGCGGCGGAAAGCTTTGTGACCAGAGGAATGCGGCTTGTCTCCTTAAGCTTTGCAAGGAGGGGAGCAGCATCTTTTCTAAAGCCCAAAACCCTGGCATAGGGGATGCGTCCCATTTCTCCGTAGGCCAGCAGGTCTTCCTTCTTTAGATCCAGCAGTACGTGCAGAAGGCAGCGGCTGATGCGCGCATAAGTCATGTTCTTACTCTTTAACAGATCACAAAAGGCTTCATAGCCCTCATATTGTTTCAAGCTGTTGTAGATACGGTCGGAGAGATCGGAGCTTACGTCAAAGAATCTGTGATATCCTTCCGGCCCCTCCATCAAAAGTTTATAAAGGAGCATGTGGGAAAAGTCGCCCGTGGTAATGGGGGGCGTCTCCTTAAGGCTCTGAAGAAGGATTTCATAGGCCGTTTCCGGCATTTGCCCTTTTAACGAGGCAAGGGCATTCAGGTAGCCTTCCTGCGCGCCGTCTTCTCCGTATTTACCAGTGCCTTGCGGCGCAGCGGCATTTCCGGCCGCTTGTGGCACACCGTCATTTCCGGTGAATGCTTCCATAAGGGCTTCGCGGATGGCCATGGCGGAGACGTATTCCTTATCCCGCATGCGGTCATGATACCCGGCGCCTGCCCTTGGAATGGAAAAGGGCTTTATGGGGCTTTGATATAGTTTCAGGGCCTTTAGGTATTCTATGCCGAGGATGTTGTTGGGAGAAGAAAGGACGTCCTCGTAAGCGGCAAGCTCCGGCGCGCAGTGAAGGATGGCGCGGTTTCTGGCAGCAGGATAGGAGTGCCCGGCGGCAAGTCCGCTTTTTAAGTCAGCCACGTAGGTTTCCGGCTCCAGCATCAGTACGTCCGCAAATTTCTGAAGGATCGCCGCGTCGCCGCATTCACTTCCAAAGCACAGATAATCCACAAGGCCAAGCTGGTCCAGAATGGACACGCCGCCCCTGGCAAAGTATTCCGCGCTGGCGCAGGAATGGGAGATGGGAAGCTCGATCACCAGGTCTGCCCCGTTTTCCAGTGCCATTTTTGCCCGTACAAATTTATCCAGAAGGGCGGGCTCGCCGCGCTGGGTAAAATTGCTTCCCAGTACGACAATGCTATAGTCCGCGCCCGTTTCCGCGCGGGAAGCGGCAAGATGATGGGCGTGCCCGTTGTGGAAGGGATTATATTCTGCGATAATGCCATTAACGATCATGATCCATACCTCGAGTTAACGAAATAGCGTTAACAAATAGCCGATGACTACGTGAAAAAAATAACATTCATAAAAGAGCTTACAACGCAGTGAATTCGGGGATTTTTGAAAATAATTCCCGGTAAAACGATTCCGGTTTTGTACGAAAAAATGTACAAAAATCACTTTGTTTTGTCTTGTTTTGCAAAAGTATCTTTAGTATAATATAAAAAGATGATTTTGTTAAGTAAAAAAGTTGTGAGAAACGCGAAATCCCTGTTTTACGGGAAATGAAAGGAGAGGAACATGTCATACATTGATAAGATCAAGGATCGTGCGAGACTGGATAAGAAGACCATCGTTCTGCCGGAATCAAATGACAAGAGAACACTGATCGCGGCCGCAAAGATCATGGAAGAAGGCATTGCTGACATTATCATGGTGGGCAGCGAAGAGAAGATCATGGATGGTGCCGGATGGCTGGAAGTAGATCTTTCCGGGGTAAAGGTTGTGGACCCCGTAAAGTGCGAGAAGTTTGAATCCTACGTTAATCTTCTTTACGAAACCCGTAAGGCAAAGGGCATGACACCCGAAAAGGCAAGGGAGATCCTGCTGAAGGATTACCTGACCTTCGGTATCGTCATGGTAAAGGCAAATGATGCTGACGGCATGGTGGCAGGCGCCTGCCATTCCACCGCGGATACCCTGCGTCCCGCACTGCAGATCCTGAAGACGGCGCCCGGCGTGAAGCTGGTAAGTGCCTTCTTCGTTATGGATACGCAGTTTAAGGATCTTGGCGAAAACGGAACCTTTGTGTTTGCCGACTGCGGCCTGAATCAGGATCCTTCCGCAGAAGATCTGGCAGCCATTGCAGACAGCTCCGCCAGAAGCTTCAGGCTTCTTGTCGGCCCAAGACCCGTCATTGCCATGCTGAGTCATTCCACAAAGGGCAGCGCCAAGCATGCTTTGGTGGACAAGGTGGTTGAGGCGACCAGGATCGCTCATGAACAGTATCCCCAGCTTCTCCTTGACGGAGAGCTTCAGCTGGATGCGGCGCTGGTTCCCAGCGTAGCCAAGTCCAAGGCTCCCGGATCCTCCATCGGCGGCAAGGCAAACGTACTGATCTTCCCGAATCTGGATGCAGGCAACATTGGATACAAGCTGGTTCAGAGACTTGGCGGCGCGGAAGCATACGGCCCCATGCTGCAGGGTATCGCAAAGCCCGTCAATGACCTTTCCAGAGGATGTTCCTGGCAGGACATTGTCGGCGTAGTGGCGCTGACCGCAGTACAGGCGCAGGTACTGTAAGTTATAAAAATTTAGAATAGGAGACGTTATCATGAATGTTTTAGTTATCAATTGCGGAAGCTCGTCCTTAAAGTTTCAGCTCATTAATTCCGATACGGAGCAGTGCATTGCCAAGGGTCTTTGCGAGAGAATCGGCATTCCCGGAAGCATGATCTCATACACGCCCGCAGGCGGAGAGAAGGAGAAGAAGGAGACGCCCATGCCGGACCACACCGAGGCCATCCGCCTTGTGCTGGAGGCACTGACCAATCCAAAGACCGGCGTCGTTAAGAACCTTAGCGAGATTGACGCAGTTGGTCACCGCATCGTACACGGCGGAGAGAAGTTTGCCGAGTCTACAATCATCGACGATGAAGTCATCAAGGCGATCGAAGAGTGCAATGAACTTGCGCCTTTACATAATCCCGCAAACCTCATCGGCATTAATGCCTGCAGAAAGCTGATGCCGAACACCCCCATGGTAGCCGTGTTTGACACCTCCTTCCATCAGACCATGCCTGAGGAGGCTTACATGTATGGCCTGCCCTATGAGTATTACAAGAAATACAAGGTTCGCCGCTACGGCTTCCACGGTACCAGCCATTCCTACGTATCCAAGCGCGCGGCCGAGATCCTTGGCGTTCCTTACGAGAGCCTGAAGATCATTGTCTGCCACCTTGGCAACGGCGCCAGCATTTCCGCCGTAAAGAACGGCAAATGCGTGGATACTTCCATGGGCCTGACTCCCCTGGAGGGCCTGATCATGGGTACCAGAAGCGGTGACATTGATCCCGCCATCATGGAGTACGTGGCGAAGAAGGAGAACATGGATCTTCCCGCACTGATGAACGTGCTGAACAAGAAATCCGGCGTTCTTGGCCTGTCTGACGGCGTGTCCTCCGATTTCCGTGACATTGAGGCGGGGTATGACAAAGGCGACGAGAATTGCATCCGCGCCATGAAGACCTATTGCTATCACGTGGCCAAGTACGTTGGCTCCTATGCGGCAGCCATGAATGGCGTAGACGTGATCGTCTTTACCGCAGGCGTTGGCGAAAATGGCCCCCTTGTGAGAAGACTTGTATGCGAATACTTTGGATTCCTTGGAGTTAAGCTGGATGAGCAGGCCAATGCGAAAAAGGGCGTGGAGCTTGTGATCAGTACTCCCGACAGCAAGGTGAAGGTCATGATGATCCCCACCAACGAAGAGCTCGCCATAGCAAGAGAGACCGTCCGTCTGGTGAAATAAGAAATAAAAAAACATGTTGACAAATGAGAATTCTTTTTGTATAATTAGCAAGTGCGTAAAAAGGAGTAGTCATGTTGATCAATCTCTCCGACGTTTTCAAGGAACAGGGAAAAGTTATTCATATGACCGCGCCACTAGAGATGGACAGCGTCCGGATCATGGGAATGAAGTACGCTTTTGCGGAAAAAAGTGACGTGGACTTTACGCTGACCAACGTGGAACCCGGAAGGGCGAAGGTGGAGGGGAAAGCGAGAGTGTCATTTGTGGTTCCCTGCGACAGGTGCTTAAATGACGTAAAGGTGGAGCTGGAGCTTGCGCCCGAGCGTTACGTGGTTCCCGTCAGTGACTTGGATCCCGAGGATGAGGAGGTAGACGACCTGAGCTTTATGGAAGACTATCAGCTCAACGTGGAAACCCTTTTGTACAATGAAATTATGGAAAACTGGCCAGCTAAGATTCTCTGCAGGGAAGACTGCAAAGGTTTGTGCCCCGTGTGTGGCAGGAATCTCAATGAAGGGGAATGCGGATGCGATAGATTCGTTCCGGACCCGCGCTTGGCAGGAATACAAGATCTTTTCAAAGCGTGTAAGGAGGTGTAAATCATGTCTATCTGTCCCAAGAATAAGTCTTCTAGATCTAGAAGAGACAAGAGGAGAGCAAACTGGAAGATGACCGCTCCCACTCTGGTTAAGTGCAGCAAGTGTGGTTCCCTGATGGTTCCCCACAGAGTATGCAAGAACTGCGGTTCTTACAACAAGAAGCAGGTTGTATCCGTAGAGGACTGATCTGCAAGCCTTAAAAAGCAAGAAATGAGAGCTTTCTCCATTTGGAGGAGGCTCTTTTTGTATTGATTTTTCTCTGCTTTTCTAGTATAGTATTATGTGGGTTTTTATGGAAATCGGAGGTGCATTATGGCGGAAATGGTGAACGTGGCAGTGGATGCCATGGGCGGGGACAATGCCCCGGAAGAGATCGTTAAGGGCGCCATTGAGGCGGCGAATGAAAATAAGCGCATTAAGGTATGGCTTGTGGGAAAGCAGGATGCGGTAAACGCAGAGCTTTCTAAGTATACCTATGACGCGGCGCAGGTGGAAGTGGTAAATGCAACGGAGGTCATTGAGACGGCGGAGCCGCCCGTAGTGGCCATCCGTACCAAGAAGGATTCCTCTTTGGTAAAGTGCATGAAGCTTGTGAAGGAAGGAACCTGCGACGGCCTTGTGACGGCGGGAAGTACCGGCGCTACGCTGGTAGGCGGACAGCTCCTTGTGGGACGCATCAAGGGCGTTGACCGGGCACCGCTTGCTCCCCTGATCCCTACGGAAAAGGGCGTGAGTCTTCTCATCGACTGTGGCGCCACCGTTGATGCAAGATCTTCCCAGCTATTGCAGTTTGCGAAGATCGGCAGCGTTTACGTGGAAAGCGTCATGGGAATAAAGAACCCCACGGTAGGCATCGTGAACATAGGCGCGGAGGAAGAAAAAGGAAATGCCCTTGTAAAGGAGACCTTCCCGCTGCTGAAGGAATGTAAGGATATCAACTTCATTGGCAGCGTGGAAGCCAGGGACATCGCCGCCGGAGCCGCAGACGTTATTGTCTGCGAAGCCTTTGTGGGC
>ONSO01000088.1 GCA_900320485.1 uncultured Lachnospiraceae bacterium
GGAGACTCGGTCACTTAAGACCCTCTGAAATCGTAAGAAGAAAAAAATTCCAGGCGAAGGTTCGGCAGGCTGGCGCCGTTACAAAACATAAATGCGCCATCTGCGGACAGACGGAGAAGGATAACCCGGATCTGGAATTTAGGTTCTGCTCCAAGTGCAACGGAAACTATGAGTATTGCGAAAAACACCTCTACACCCATGAGCACGTAAGGTAGAAAATTGCGAAGCAATTTTGTATCCGAGCGAAGCAAAAAAGGAAGGTTTATGATGAATAAAGAACAGCAGTTTGCAAAAAAGTTGGAAGAGATAAAGACCCTTGCCAGGGAGCAGGGAAACATGGTTTCCGAGGAGCAAGTTCAGGAAGCCTTTGAGGAGTTGGAACTAAGCGGTGACCAGATGCAGATGGTCTATGATTATCTTTTGCAGAGTAAGATCGGCATCGGCCAGCATTTGTCGCCGGAGGATTATCTGACGGAGAAGGAACAGGATTATCTGGAGGAATACCTTTCCGAGATCGAGGGCCTTGGGGACGTAGGCGAAGGCGAAAAGGAAGCCATCACGCTTTCTGCCATGGCAGGGGACGCGGACGCTCAGCGGCGCCTTACGGAGATTTATCTTAGGGAGGTTCCCCAGATCGCTAAGCTGTATGCGGGACAGGGAGTCTTTTTGGAGGACCTGATCGGAGAGGGAAACGTGGCATTGACCATCGGCGTATCTATGCTGGGAAGCCAGGAGAATGCAGGAGACGCATTGGGATTCCTTGGGAAAATGATCATGGACGCCATGGAAAATCACATTCAGGAAAATGCGGATTCTAAGAAGATCGACAGGCGCGTTGCGGAGAAGGTAAACCAGGTGGCTGACAAGGCAAGGGAGCTTTCCGAGGAGCTTCGCAGGAACGTAACCGTGGATGAGCTGATGGAGGAGAGCGGTCTTTCGGAGAAAGCCATACGCGACGCCATTCGCATGAGCGGATATAAGATCGAGGGGATTGACGCATGATCTACGAAGACGGGAAATACGTAATGCAGGACGTTGGAACCCTGTACGTGGGAACAAAATACACCTTTGAGGAGCTTCTTGACAATGAGGAAGTCCCTTTTAAGTTCCGGCTCCTTTCGGAAAGATATCTCTTGCCGGAGGCAGACAGGGAGGATACGCTGGAGACGCACCTGTATTACCTGGACGGAAAAAGCTTTGAGGTAAAGATCTTTAAGCAGCTGAAGGCGAAGGTAAAGGTCAACGTGCTGGAAGAAAAAAAGGCGCGGGGCAAAGGCGCCGTACGGGAATACGTGACCAAAAACTTAAGCGTGGAGGAGCTCTGCGCCATGACGCCGGAGGAAAAAGAGAAAAAGGGCTGCGTGATCCAGGAACTGGCCGTCAGTAAATTTGCACTGATGGCATTTTGATCAACAAATATTTGATGAAAGATCATAATGGAAAAGTGAATGAAATCAGAAAGGAAAACAGTAAAGTGAGAGAAGTAAGCGGTTACGAATTGATCAGTCAGCAAACCATCAACATTGGGGCCTTTCACACGGAGGGCTACGTATTAAGACACAAGAAAACCGGCGCCAAGGTCGCGCTTTTGGAAAATGATGACGTTAATAAGGTTTTCTATATCGGGTTTCGCACGCCGCCTAAGGATTCCACGGGCGTAGCACACATTCTGGAGCATTCCGTTCTCTGCGGTTCCGAAAAATTCCCCTTAAAGGATCCTTTTGTAGAGCTTGTAAAGGGTTCACTGAATACCTTCTTAAATGCCATGACGTATTCCGACAAGACGGTGTATCCCGTGGCAAGCTGCAATGATCAGGATTTCCAGAATCTGATGGACGTTTATCTGGATGCCGTTTTCCATCCGAACATCTACAAGAAAAAGGCCATTTTCCTTCAGGAGGGTTGGCATTACGAAAAGGATGAGGAGGGGAACCTTTCTTATAATGGCGTGGTATACAATGAGATGAAGGGAGCCTTTTCCGACGCGGACGAGATACTGTTCCGCGAGATCCAAAGCTCTCTGTATCCCTATACCCCTTATGGCGTTGAATCCGGCGGAGATCCTGACGTGATCCCTGAGCTTACGTATGATAATTTCCTTGCGTTCCACGGGAAATACTATCATCCCGCCAACAGTTATATATATCTCTACGGTAACATGGACATGGCGGAGAAGCTGGAATTTATTGACCGGGAATATCTGTCACGCTATGATGCCCTTGAAGTGGATTCCAAGATCGCCATGCAGACGCCCTTTGAGAAGGTGCGCCGCATCGAGAAATCCTATCCCGTGGATGAGGGAGATGACTTAAAAGAAAAGTCTTATTTATCAGTAAACTTTAGCGTTGGCACAAACTTGGATCCCGTAACCTACGTGGCGTTCCAGATCCTGGACCGCGTGATCTGTAACGTAAACGGTGCGCCCCTTAAGACGGCGCTTTTGGATGCGGGACTGGGAAAGGACGTCTACAGCTCCTATGACAATGGCATTCAGCAACCTTCCTTTAGCATTATCGCAAAGGATGCCGATGCAGACAGGGAAGAGGAGTTTGTAACCATGGTGGACAAGACTCTTCGAAAGATCGTCAAGGAAGGCCTTGACAAAAAGGCGTTGCACGCAAGCCTGAATTCCTTTGAGTTTAAGTATCTTGAAGCAGACTACGGAAGATATCCCAAGGGGCTGATGTATGGTCTTCAGGCACTGGACAGCTGGCTGTATGATGACGAAAAGCCTTTTATCCACGTTGACGCAAATGAAACCTTTGCCACCCTTCGCAAGATGGCGGAGACGGATTATTTTGAAAAGCTGATCGAGAAGTATCTCTTGGATAATCCTCACAGCACCGTTTTAGTGATGAAGCCCAGGAAAGGCCTTTTGGAAGAGCAGGAAAGGGCGCTTTTTGAGAAGCTGGCGCAGGTGCGCGGCAACATGTCGGACGAAGACCTTGCGGCGATCGATGCGGACACCAAAGCATTAAAGGAGTTTCAGGACAGAGAGGATACGCCAAAGGAGTTGGAAGTGCTTCCCATGCTTCGAAGGGAGGACCTTGGAAGGAAGGCGCCTAAGCTCTATAATGAGCCGCAAAAGATCGGA
This sequence comes from uncultured Lachnospiraceae bacterium, assembly GCA_900320485.1. Classification (GTDB taxonomy): domain Bacteria; phylum Bacillota; class Clostridia; order Lachnospirales; family Lachnospiraceae; genus Acetatifactor. The sequence continues at coordinate 3,095 of ONSO01000088.1, forward strand.
GACACCGAATTTATTTTCCATGACGTATTTACCAATGGCGTGGGCTATCTGAATCTGTCCTTTGAATTAAACCGCATTCCGGAGGAGTATTATCCTTACGTCGGACTTCTCAGAGTGGTACTGTTTGACCTTAGCACTAAGAATTATGGATACGGCGATCTGGTCAATGAAATAGACCTTTATGCGGGTGGCATGACTTCCTCCGTAAGCGTTTCAAATTCTTATCACGAGCCGGGTAAGTGCAGAACCTTTTTCCTCATCAACACAAAGTTTACCTATGCAAACTGGAATAAGGTGATGGAGCTGATAAAGGAGGTCATCCTTACCAGTAAGTATGAAGACGAAAAGAGGCTTCTGGAGATTTTGAGGGAGTATCTTACCACGACGCAGCAGAGCATGGTGGCGGCAGGACACAGCCTTGCCGTAGGCAGGGCACTGTCCTATGACAATTTACCTGCGGCTTATACCGAAGTGCTCTCCAAACTTCCCTTATATCGGCTTATCGGCGAGCTGGAGGAGCATTTTGAGGAGCGGAAGGGGGAGCTGACAGGGAAGCTTTCAATGCTTGCAAAAATGATCTTCCGCAAGGAAAACCTGAGGGTTGATTTCACCGGCGCCAGAGAAGAGATCTCTCACTTAAAAGAGCAGGTTGAGGCGCTGAAGGAGGCGCTCTTTACCTGTGAAGTGCCCGTGGGAAAGTACGTTCCAAGGCTTGAAAAAAAGAACGAAGGCTTTATGGAACCGAGCCAGGTACAGTACGTGTGCCGCGCCGGAAACTTCCGTAAGAAGGGCCTTCCCTATGACGGAAGCCTGAAGGCCTTAAAGGTAATGATGGGATATGAATACCTTTGGATGAACGTGCGCGTGCGCGGAGGAGCGTATGGCTGCATGTGCAACTTTGCTTCCACGGGAGAGAGTTATTTTGTCTCCTACAGGGATCCTCAGCTTGCAAAAACCGTGGACGTTTATAAGGGGGCATCAGAGTTTATCCGGAATTTCCGGGCGGATGAGCGCACCATGACTAAGTACGTGATCGGCGCCATCGGGGAGCTGGATGCGCCCATGACTCCGGCAACCCTGGGGAGCTTTTCCAAGGAGGCTTATCTTGCCGGAGTAACGGAGGAGGACCTTCAGAAGGAACGCGACGAATTACTGGCAACGACACCCGAGAAGATCCGAAGCCTTGCAGGTTACGTGGATGCCTTTATGGAGGATGAGTGCTTTACCGTTGCGGGAAATACCGGAAAGATCCGGGAAAATGAAAAAATGTTTGGAACCATTGAGAACCTTTTCTGAGATTATCCGTCTATAGGTGTAAGAACGCCGGGTGGGGGATAAGGTCCCTGATGAAAAAATGAAAGAATCTTATAGGCGGAAAGGGGAGAGATTATGAAAAGAAAAGGTAAAATGAAGGGATTGCATCAATTACTTGCCGCTATATGTGCGGTTGCTTTGCTTGGAGGGTGCGGCGCCGGCAGCATGGATAATGCCTCGTTTTTGAATGATGGCAATTCCCGTGCCAAGAGCGCGTCCTCCTATAATTCAGACGTTGCTTATGCGGAAACGGCGGATGGGCTATGGAATGAGGGAGGCATGGAACAAAAGGGCGCGCAAAGCTCAGGTGACAGTCTTGCAAAGACTTCCGCCAGCAAACGTAAGCTCATCAAGAACGTTTCCCTGAACGTGGAGACACAGGAATATGCAACGCTCATGGCTAATCTGGAAAACCGGGTGAAAGAGCTTGGCGGATACGTACAATCCATGGAAAGCCGTAACGGCAGTTCTTATGGGTATGGGAATGGATACGGCTATGGTAAGAATGCAAATCTTGTTTTGCGCATTCCCCAGGACAGGCTGGACGAATTCGTGAATTCCGTCTGTGAACTTGGCAACGTGACAAGCAGGCAGGAGAACGTGGAGGACGTAACGCTCCAGTACGTAGACGTTAAGAGCCATAAGGAGAGCCTGGAGGTTGAACAAAAAAGGCTTCTGGAGCTTTTGGAACGGGCGGAGATACTGGAGGACATTATAACGCTGGAAGAGCGCCTTACCAGCGTGCGTTATCAGATCGAGAGCATGGAATCTACCCTTCGCACCTTTGACGATCAGGTGGATTACAGTACCGTTCGCATCCGCGTGGATGAAGTTAAGGTGTATACGCCCGTGGAAGAAGAGGAACTTTCCACGTGGCAGAAGATGAGCCAGGGGTTTATGGAGAGCATTTACAACCTTAGGGACGGCGCCGTTAGATTCAGCATCTGGTTTGTCGTAAAGCTTCCGTATATCGTTATCTGGACTGCAGTGCTCACGGCCGCGTTCCTGTTCATTAAAAAGCATCGCGGCAAAAAAGACAAGGCCTGGAAAAAGGCAAAAGGCAAAAAGGAAGTAAAGGCGGAAGAAAAAGCCGAAGAAAAAGCCGAAGAAAAAGCCGAAGAAAAAGCCGAAGAAAAAGCCGAAGATAATACTGGAAATAAAACCCGGGAATAAACCGGGGGAAATTCGGAGAGGAATCCATGACTGTTTCAAAAGTGTCCATGATCTGTATTTGCATTGCCATGATCTTAGGAGTTTTGATCCCCGCTTTGCTGATCTTGCTTCTGCGAAAAAAGACCCGGGGGACCTGGAAAGCCTTCTTTTGGGGGTGTGGCATTTTTTTCCTGTTTGCCATGGTTTTGGAGTCGGTGGTTCACAGAGCAGTTCACGATTCGCCCTTGGGACAAACCATTTGGAATACGCCAATTTTATATGCTCTTTACGGAGGCCTTATGGCGGGGATTTTCGAGGAATGCGGCAGGTTTTCCGCCTTCCGCATTCCCCTGAATAAGGAGCTTGGCGAAGATGACAATGCCCTTACGTATGCGGCAGGGCATGGCGGCTTTGAGTTTTTTAACCTGTTATTTTTTACCATGCTCAATAACCTGATCTATGCATCCGTCATGAGCCATCCGGACAAAATGGCACAGGTATATGCTCACAGTACGCCGGAGCAGGCGGAGCAGATCCGTCAGGTGTATGAGCTTCTTGCCGTGACGCCCGCATGGAATTATTTCCTTTCCGTCGTGGAACGGTGCAGCGCGCTGATCCTGCACTTTGGTTTTTCCGTTCTGGTATGGTTTGCCGTGAAAAAGGGAGGCAGAAAGCTTTGGCTGTTTGTACTGGCCATTTTGCTTCATGCCTTGGTGGACGGCAGCATGGTCATGGTTCAAACTCTTTTGGGGAACGCCGTGATCACGGAAATTTGCGTATTTTGCGCGGCATTGTCAGTTGGTGCCTTTGGCTTTTGGGTATGGAAAAAAGAAAAGAATTCTTAAAAAAACGCTGGCTGAGTTACTCGGCCAGCGTTTCCCATTCTTCGTATTTTTGGTCCAGTTCCGCGCGCAGGGTTTCCTGCTCACTCGCCAGCTCCTGTAGCTTTAAGGATTTTGTGGCGACCTCCGGATCGGACATTTCCTCATCGATGGCAGCAATCCGGGCCTCCAGCTCGGCGATCCTTGCCTCGCATTTTTTCAGGTCATTTTCTTTTTTGCGGATCCTTGCCTGTTCTTCTTTTTTGGCCTTCCAGTCCTGAGCCCCTGAGCTTTGTGACTTTCCGGCGGTTTCGGAAGGGGAGGGAGACTGGGAGGCACCGGCCGTGCCGGAAGCGGATTCCCTCTGAATCTGCTTTTCCAGTGCTGACAGGTGATCAGTACGTTTTTCCAGATAATAATCATAATTGCCGACGTAATTCACAAAATGATTCTGGGTCAGCTCTAAAATTCGGTGAGCGGTACGGTTGATAAAATAACGGTCATGGCTTACGTAAAGAACCGTTCCGGAGTAACTGTTCAGCGCATCCTCCAGGATTTCCTTGGAGGCTATGTCGAGGTGGTTTGTAGGCTCGTCCAGGATCAGAAAATTCGCATTTCCAAGCATGAGCTTTGCAAGTGATACGCGTCCCCGTTCTCCACCGCTAAGCTCCCTGATAAGCTTAAATACGTCGTCCCCCGTAAACAGAAAGGCAGCAAGTACGTTGCGGATCTCCGTGTTTGTCAGATATGGGTAGTCATCGGAGATTTCCTCAAAGAGAGTTTTCTCCGGGTGAAGTACGTGATGCTCCTGATCATAGTAGCCGATCTCCACGTTGGTTCCAAGGGTGAATTCTCCCTCGTCTGCGGGGATCACTTCGTTCAGGATCTTCAGGAGAGTAGTCTTTCCCGTGCCGTTGTCACCAATTATGGCAACGTGTTCTCCGCGCTTTAGCTCGAAGGAGACGTTACGGAAAAGGTGCAGGTCTCCAAAGGATTTCCCAAGGTTTTCCACCTTCAGGACGTCCTTGCCGCTCTCACGATAGGGCGTCAGCGTCAGCTTCATGTCGGCATTTATTTCCGTTGGCTTTTCGATCCGCTCGATTTTATCAAGCATTTTTTCACGACTTTCGGCACGCTTGATGGATTTCTCGCGGTTGAAGGAGCGGAGCTTTTCGATCACGGCCTCCTGATGCTGGATCTCACGCTGTTGACTTAAATAGGCATTCATGGCAGCGACGCGAAGCTGCTGCTTTTTGACGGCATAATCCGAATAATTTCCAAGGAAGGTGGTTGCCTTTGTCTGGTCGATCTCGATGATCTTTGTCGCTATCTTATCAAGAAAATAACGGTCGTGCGAGACGATGAGAACGGCGCCCTTGTAATTGAGCAAATAGGTTTCCAGCCAGGCGATGGAGTTTACGTCCAGGTGGTTTGTGGGCTCGTCAAGGATGATGAGGTCAGGGCTTTGCAACAGGAGCTTACCCAGTGCGACGCGGGTCTTTTGACCGCCGGAGAGGGTACTGACTGATTTGGAAAATTCCTCTTCGGTAAAGCCAAGACCTTTTAACACGCCGACAAGCTCGCTGCGATAGGAATAACCGTCGCCCATTTCAAATGCGTGGGTCAAGTCGCCGTAGCGCTTCATCAGGGCATCCAGGGCTGGGCCCTGTGCATTTTTCATGTCTTGCTCGCAGGCGCGCATGCCTGCTTCCACCTCGAGTAGCTCTTTTTTTACGGACAGCAGTTCCTCATAAATGGTATTTTCCGTGGAAACGGCATCATTTTGTGCCAGATATCCCAAGGTTTTATCTTTAGACAGGGTGACAATCCCGTCGTCAGGCCGCATTTCCCCGACGATGATGCGAAGAAGGGTGGTCTTTCCTGCACCGTTAATGCCTACTATGGCTGCCTTTTCATGGTCTTCCACGTGAAAGCTGACACCCTGCAATACCTTTTTATCTACAAATTCCTTACATACGTTCTGACAGGACAAAATCATGTTTGGTTCCTCCTCATAAGGAGTATTCTATTAGTTTCAGGGTTTTCTGTCAAGAAAGCTTTTCTTATATTGTTTTCTTATATTGACACGTTTTTAACAAAGTGATATAGTTTTTAAGTATGGGGCCGAAGAGTTGGCCTTGCGGTGTTTAGGGAAAAATCGAAAACGGAGGGCAAGGGCATTGACGGAAAATGAAAAGGGGATTTCCCAGGCGGTGATCGGACGCCTGCCTAGATATTTTCGATATTTGGGTGAACTCAGGGACGAGGGCGTGGAGCGGATATCCTCGCAGGATCTGAGCGAACTGATGAAGGTGACGGCCTCGCAGATCCGCCAGGATTTCAATAATTTCGGCGGCTTTGGACAGCAGGGCTATGGATATAACGTGGAGTATCTCTATCGGGAGATCGGAAAGATTCTGGGCCTGGATCAGACGCATAATTTTATTATCGTGGGATCCGGTAATCTGGGCCGCGCCCTTGGAAACTATCTGAATTTTGAGAGAAGGGGATTCCTTTTGAAGGGGATGTTTGATCAAAATCCGGAAGTCATTGGAAGCATGGTCCGCGGCGTAAAGGTCATGCCCATGGAAGAGATGGAGCAGTTCGTCAGGGACAATGACATTGACATTGCCGTACTGACCCTGCCAAAGACCAGTGCAGTTCCCGTGGCGGACAGACTGGCCCAAAACGGCATTAAGGCCATTTGGAATTTTGCTCACGTAGACTTAAATCTTCCGGAGGGAATTCAGGTGGAGAACGTACATCTTTCCGACAGTTTGATGAAGCTGTCGTATAACCTGACCCGTTACCGCAAGGAGCAGGAGGATTAAATGGAATACTTGGTAACTTCCGCAGAAATGAAGCAATATGACCAAAACTGCATGGAAAAGCTGGGAATGGGTGCCATGGTCCTGATGGAGAGGGCGGCATTGGAAACATTTTATGCCATTAAGGAAAAGGGGCTAGTGATAGCCGGGAAAAAGGCTTTGATCCTTGCGGGTTACGGAAATAACGGCGGCGACGGTCTTGCCCTGGCAAGGCTTCTTATCGATGCGGGGATGGATCCCTTTGTATGGCTTGTGGGGGAGGAAGCGAAGGCTACCGTACAGTGGAAGGAACAAAAAAAGATTTTGGATGCGGCATATTCCGTCCGGTTTGGAAAGAATCCGGAGGATGCAGCGTATACTGTGATCATAGATGCACTTTTTGGCGTGGGACTTTCCGGAGACCTGGAAGGACCCTGGGCAAAGGCCATTGATCAGGCAAATGCCATGGACGGATATAAGGTTGCCATGGATCTTCCAAGCGGCATCAGTGCCGATTCGGGAGCCGTTCTGGGGCATGCTTTCCGGGCGGATCTTACCGTGACGTATGGTTTCCGAAAATTAGGACTTTTTCTCTATCCGGGAAAAGAATATGCCGGGGAAGTCAGACTTGCTCCCGTCGGCATTACGGAGCGGAGCTTTTTTGGAAAGGAGCCGGAACGATTTACGCTGACGCAGCCCCTGCAAAGTCTTCTTCCCGTGAGAGCACCGGACGGAAACAAGGGAACCTTTGGAAAGGCTTTGATCATTGCGGGGAGCGTTGGCGTTTCGGGGGCGGCATCCCTCTGCGCAAGGGCATGCTTTCGGATGGGTGCCGGCATGGTAAAGATCCTGACGGTACCGGAAAACAGGGCGATCCTTCAGGAGAACCTGCCGGAAGCCATGGTGGGATCCTGTCTTGATGAAGAAGAAGTAAAAATAAGTCTGTCCTGGTGCAGCGTTATCTGTATCGGACCGGGAATCGGCCAAACAAAGGAAAGTCTTGCGGCGTTAAGGGAAGTGCTGACGGCGCCGGAGGGAGCAAAGAAGCCCCTTGTCATGGATGCGGATGCCTTAAATCTGCTGGGCGGCTGCGAAGAGCTTCGTGACGTCGTTAAAACCGGCGGAAAGCATGGACGGGTAATGGTACTGACGCCGCACCCGGGAGAAATGCGCAGACTTATTCGTGCCATTGATCCCGAGGAGGCAAACCTTTCCGCAAAGGAGTTCGCGGCAAAGCTGCCGGAGCTTGGGAAGAGGCTTTCGAAGGAATGGAACGTCATCACCGTTGCAAAGGATGCCGTGACGAGCGTATCGTGCCAGGGAAAGCCAACGTACGTTAACCTTTCCGGATGCAGCGCCATGGCGACCGCAGGGAGCGGCGACGTGCTTGCCGGAATTATCACGGCGTTTCTTTGCCAAACCCGGAGAGAAACCTTTCCCGAGGTCACTGCACCGGCGTC
>ONSO01000177.1 GCA_900320485.1 uncultured Lachnospiraceae bacterium
AACACAACAACGCCCCAAGGGATACGTGCCGTGGAGCAGGGTACCGCAGAACTGGCCGTAGTCTCCTCTCCCGTTTCTTTCAGCGGCTCACTCACCTCCAAAAAAATAAGCAGCTTCCGCGAAAAACTCATCGCCGGAAGCTACTATGCGCCTCGCTTTCAGGGAAACGTCTCTCTTTCCGACCTGTCGGAAGCTCCCCTGATCACCCTCGGAAAAGACACAACATCCCGTCTATTCCTTGACACTCTGTTCGCAGAAAACGGCCTTCTGCTCGTTCCCTCCGTGGAAGCCGCCACCACGGACCAGATCCTGCCCATGGTTTCCCATGACGTCGGCATCGGTTTTGTTCCGGAAGAATTTGCCAGACACGCCCTCAAAGCAAACGAAGTATTTGAGATCAAACTAAAAGCAGACATACCCGCAAGGGACGTCTGCCTGATCAAAGACAAAAAACGACCTCTAAGTCTCGCCTCCAAGGCCCTCGAGAACATGATCACAAACTCTGCCCAAGGCTAACCCCGCCAGCCATCTCCGGCCTTCCTCTAGCCTGCCCTTCCACCAGCAATCTACGGCCTTCCTCTGGCCTGCCCTTCCGCGGCAAGACCATCCGACCTTCTACTTACTCGAGGGGGGGCAGCTTAGGTGCCTTGCGACAGGCTCGCGTGCCTGCGTAAGACACCCAAGTCTGCCGATCCCCCTGCCCTTCCACCAGCAATCTACGGCCTTCTGCTTACTCGAGGGGGGCGGCTTAGGTGCCTTGCGACAGGCTCGTGTGCCAAGCGTTGGTACTTAGTTGGCGTATGCGATTGGCCGGCACGGACAATCCGCGCCAACTTAGTACCACTACGCTGCACCCGAAGCGCGAGCGTGCCTGCGCAAGACACCCAAGCACAGCCCCCCGAGTCTGCAGAAAACCGAGTTCTCCTTAAGGCGTAAGACGACCGGGGCCACGGAACAGGAACATCGCCTCCTTGATGCTTACGTCAAGAAGAAGCATGGTCATGCGATCCACGCCAAGCCCAAAACCGCCGTGAGGCGGACAACCATACTTAAAGAACTCCAGATAAAACGCTACGTCCTCCCCAAGTCCCTTCTCCTGCGCCTGCTTCTTCAAAATCTCATAGCGATGCTCCCTCTGTGCCCCGGTAGTGATCTCCACCCCGCGCCAGATCAGGTCATACCCCTGGGGCATCCCCTTCTCGTCCCGCATGTGATAAAAAGGTCTCTTCTCCACGCTATATCCGGTGACAAAGAGGAACTCGCTTCCAAACTTCTCCTGCGCAAGGCGGAAGCTCATCTGCTCCGCCTCCGTGGTAAGATCCCCCTTCTCCTCCTCGGGAACCACAAGACCATACTCCTTCTCCAGCGCCTCGTAAAGATCCTTCAGATCCATGACAGGGAAAGGCGCCGTCGGCACAATGACCTCCTTGCCAAAGAGCTCCTTAATCTGTTCTCCGTAGACGTCATGCACCTCTTTGAGCATGTAAGTCAAAAGCTCTTCCTCCAGCTTCATCACGTCCTTCACGGAATCGATATAGCTAAGCTCCAGGTCAAAGCCGGTGAACTCCGTAGTGTGACGATTGGTGTAAGACTTCTCCGCGCGGAACACGGGGCCGGTCTCAAAGATTCTCTCAAAGCCTGCCGCCATGGCCATCTGCTTATAAAACTGAGGACTCTGGGCCAAATAGGCCTTCCTGTCAAAATAATCCACCGCAAACACGTCCGCGCCGCTCTCGCTGGCCGCGCCAATGAGCTTTGGCGTATGGATCTCCATGAAATTCCTCTCAAGCAGGAACTTACGCATGGAATTCACCATTAAAGTCTGAACCCGGAACATGAGCTGGTTTTCATCCGTCCGCAGGTCGATCCAGCGATAATCGATGCGCTGGTCAATGCTGGAGCGCTCCACCTCTTTCTTTTTCTTGGTGGCGGGAATGGCCTTTCTCGCAATGGGAAGCGCCTCTGCCACGCTGTCCACAAAAATGTCGGCAGGAAGGATTTCCACGCCGCCCATCTTCACGTAATCATTGGAATTTACCTGTCCGGTCACGGAAATGACGGAATCTCCCGTGATCCCCGCAAGAAGCTCCGTCCAATCAGGGTGCTGCTCCTTCTCAATGGTGATCTGGATCTTTCCCGTAATGTCCTTAAGGACGATAAACGTCATATATTTGCTGTCACGCAGATTGTCCACAAATCCCCTTACAAGCACGGTTTCTCCCGTCTTTCCAAGCGCGTCTTTTACGTAAGTCCTCTCCATCAAAAGTTTCTCCTTTGTCAGTTTTCTTTTTTCTTCGATGCTTTCGCATTCTTCCGATTCATGGCCTGTACCCGGTCGCTCCCGGCCTTTCCCCTCCAGATCCAAAGTCCCACGCCGGTGATCACGATAAATATGGAGATAAACTGGGACGTGGACAGCGATCCGATGCTCCCCCTCGCCAGATCTCCCCTAAGGAATTCCACGCAAAATCTGCCAATGCCGTACAGGATCATGTAAATGGCGCCTACCTGTCCGGACTTCTTTGCATAATAAGCATACCAGAATAAAAGTCCCGCGATCAGGAACATGCCCGCGCTGGATAACAGCTGGGTCGGGATCATCTTGACGCCGTTGGGCGCATAATGGGAATGAGTAAACGCAATGCCGTACCAGGCTTTCGTCTCCCGCCCGTAGCAGCATCCCGCCAAGAAACACCCAAGCCGTCCAAAAGCCTGCGCCACTGCTACGGAGGGAAGTGCCACGTCGAAACAGTCCCAAAACTTCAGCTTACGCACCTTGCAATAGACGCTGGCGCAAAGGATGCCTCCGATGATGCCCCCGTAAACCACAAGTCCGCTGGAACCAAGCAGCGCCAAGGGATCCTTTACAAAATCCTTCCAGTTCACAATGCAGAACATGACCTTCGCCCCAAGGATACCCGTGATCACGCAGAACATGGTCAGGGGAAAGATCACTTCCTTGTCCATGCCGTTTTTCGGCGCCCTGTACTCCGCAATATACAGCGCCGCAATGACGCCGATGGCGATCATCAGCCCATAGCCGTGAACCGTAAGGGGGCCAATGGAAAACAAATCATTATACATGTCACAATCCTCTCTTGCCTTCCGGTCAGCGTCTTGCGCATGACCGACCTAAGTAGCAAAAACTGCCTATGCTTCTCGCAAACGGTTACCGCCTCATGGCTGCCCTCTGCTGCTCCATGAGATAATTCAAGGTCCCCGTGATCTTCCCCCGGATGAACTCCCTTGCATCATCCTTCACAAGGAAATACAGATAGGAATCCAAGACAAACTGCTGAGGGAGTCCCCTGCCCACGATCTTAAAGTTCACAAAGCCACGCTCAATATAACGCTCCACTTCCTCCGTGGACATAAATGCCGGGCGCTTCATGCACTCCTCAAAATTCCTCTTCTCCCGGGAATTATTGGGGCATCGGAAGTTTGTCCTGTTGTCAAACTCCAGCTGGGACCTGGATTCCTCCCGGTAATGCTCCGCCCTTTTGGGGCAACCGGGAAAGCAGATTTCATTTACCAGGATCTCGATCTTATTTGCCACGGGCTCCAGCTGCTTTATGACTTCCTCATTACGGTTTAAGTCATAATCCAGCACCACGAGGAAATAATCCTTCATGACTTCCTCCTGAAGCCTCGCGGGATCCACCATGCGCTTTGTGGTGGAGGAGATCAGCTTATAGCTTGGATACTCCCTGCGGATGTATTCCTCCAGCACCGGCTGGTTTACAATGGCCTGATTCAAACCATTGTCCGCCACCTTCATGATCATGTTGCAGTAGGTATCGTAAACGTGCTTCTCCTCCAAAAGGGAATTGGACCAGGTAAAGCGCGCAGGAATGCCATACTGATTATAGGTGGCGATCACTCTCTCGATCTCCGCCTTGTTGCTGATGCCAAAAACCGCCCGTCCGCCGTTCCAGATGGCACCGGGAATGGTTCCGTAAACGGAGCCGATGCGATAGCCGTCCCGGAATTTCTCGGGGTACTCCCTCATGGTATTGATCAGGACCTGATTTAACAGGCGAAAATAACATAATCCCGGCAAGTGCCAATATACTTCCTTCGTCTCAGACATAAATGCAACCCCCTATCGGTATCATTTATAAGACTGCCGGCTCCCTTCAAGAGTCCTCGGCCCCGTCCCCTATTCTACCCCAAAACAAGCCGCCTTGCAAGTCAAGCCTAACGTCCCCCGCGAGCCACCTTGACAGCTACGCCCGGACATCATCTGCGAACCACCCTGACAGCTACGCCCGGCCGTCCCCTGCGAACCACCTTGACAGTTACGCCCGGACGTCCCCTGCGAACCCGTCTTATCTGCCCGCGTGTTCCGCCTTCCATGCCTTGATCTCGGACAGGCGGGCACCTGCTGCCGCCTCTGCGCCCTGATCGGTAGGCCGGTAATATTCGCGGCCCTGAAGGCTCTCCGGCAGACAGGTCATGTTGGTCAGCTTCTCCTCCGTATTATGCGCATATTGATAATCCTTGCCATAATCTAAGTCCTTCATCAGCTTGGTCACTGCATTCCGGATCTGCAACGGTACCGGCTCCGCAGGCTTTTCCCGAATGTCCCGCTTTGCCTCTTCGCAGGCCACGTACGCCGCATTGGATTTTGGCGCCAGGGACAGATAGGTGACCAGATGGGTCAAATGCACGTCACATTCCGGCATGCCAAGGAAATGGCAGGCCTGATACGTGGCAATGGCCAGGGGCAGGGCATTGGAATCCGCCATCCCCACGTCCTCGCTGGCAAAGCGTATCAACCTTCTTGCGATATACAAGGGATTCTCTCCGCCCTCCAGCATGCGCAGCATCCAGTAGATTGCCGCGTCCTCCTTAGGATCGCGGTAATAATTCTTCCGGTATCCCTCCAAAACAAAGCCGTGCGCCTCATAGAGGCGCACCGCAGGCAGATTGCCGGCACGGACCTCCAGCGTAGCTGCTTTTGCCCCGCACCGGATCATATCTTCCATTCCGCGCTCCAGCAGTCCGCCGGAGAGTCCCTGTCCGCGGTATTCCGGGAGAATGCAGATGCGCATAAGCTCTGCCTCGTCCCCCAGCACCCGGACGTTCACATAACCGATGATCTTCTCCCCGTCCTCCAGGACACGGCAGCGATCATATTCGCTGCTCAGCAGGTCTTCCAGCAACGCATCCGACCATGCGTCCGAAAAGCACCGGTCCTCCAGAATGCGGAGCGCCGGGAGATCCTCCCGGCAGAGTTCCCGGATATTCATTCCTTCGCCGCCTCCGGCATCTTAAACCGGCCTGCGGCCAGCGCTTCCTCCGCGCCCGCGCCTGCAGCC
>ONSO01000106.1 GCA_900320485.1 uncultured Lachnospiraceae bacterium
TTCATCGAGAACATCGACCCCATGGGCGTGCACACCGGAGATTCCTTCTGCGCGGCACCCATGCTGACCATTTCCAAGGAATTGCAGGCGAGACTTCAGGACTATGCTTACCGCATCGTGGAGTCCGTACAGGTCATCGGCGGTACCAACGTACAGTTTGCACATGATCCCGTGAGCGACAGAGTCATTGTCATCGAGATCAATCCCCGTACCTCCCGTTCCTCCGCACTGGCATCCAAGGCGACCGGTTTCCCCATCGCACTTGTCAGCGCCATGTTGGCAGCGGGCCTTAAGCTCTCCGAGATCCCTTGCGGAAAGTACGGCACTTTGGATAAGTACGTTCCTGACGGAGATTACGTGGTAATTAAGTTTGCACGCTGGGCCTTTGAGAAATTCAAGGGCGTAGAGGACAAGCTGGGAACCCAGATGCGCGCCGTAGGCGAGGTCATGAGCATCGGTAAGAACTATAAAGAGGCCTTCCAGAAGGCCATCAGAAGCCTGGAGACCGGCCGTTACGGTCTGGGCCATATTGCAAAGCTGGAGGCTAAGACCAAGGAGCAGCTCCTCAACATGCTGGCAACTCCTTCCAGTGAGCGCCATTTTGCCATGTATGAAGCCCTGAAGAAGGGTGCCACCGTGGACGAACTGCACAACATTACCCACGTAAAGAAGTACTTCATCGAGCAGATGAAGGAATTGGTAGAAGAGGAAGAAGCGCTTATGGCCTGCGCCGGCCATCTGCCTTCCGACGAGATGCTGACCCGCGCGAAGAAGGACGGCTTCTCCGATAAGTATTTAAGCATTCTTCTTGGCGTTTCCGAGGACGACGTTCGCAATAAGAGAATCGAGCTTGGCGTGGAAGAGACCTGGGAGGGCATACACGTAAGCGGCACAAAGGACAGCGCGTACTACTTCTCCACTTACAACGGAACGGACAAGAATCCCATCCGCGACGAGAAGCCCAAGGTAATGATCCTCGGCGGCGGCCCCAACAGAATCGGTCAGGGCATCGAGTTCGACTACTGCTGCGTACATGCTTCCCTGGCGCTGAAGAAGCTTGGCTTTGAGACCATTATCGTTAACTGTAACCCGGAGACCGTGTCCACGGACTACGATACCTCTGACAAGCTGTATTTCGAGCCTCTGACCCTGGAGGACGTACTGAGCATTTACAAGAAAGAAAAGCCCGTTGGCGTCATCGCGCAGTTTGGCGGCCAGACGCCCTTAAACCTTGCTTCCGCCCTGGAAAAGAACGGCGTGAAGATCCTCGGCACCTCTCCTGCAGTCATCGACCTTGCAGAGGACAGAGACCTGTTCCGCGAGATGATGGATAAGCTGGAGATCCCCATGCCTGAATCCGGCATGGCTACCAATGTTGAGGAGGCTTTGGAGGTAGCTCACAAGATCGGCTTCCCCGTAATGGTACGTCCTTCCTACGTGCTTGGCGGACGCGGCATGGAAGTGGTTTACGATGACGAAAATCTTACTAATTACATGAATGCGGCCGTTGGCGTAACGCCCGACAGACCCATCCTCATTGACAGATTCTTAAATCACGCCACCGAGTGTGAGGCAGACGCCATCAGCGACGGAACCCATGCATTTGTGCCTGCGGTCATGGAACACATCGAGCTTGCCGGCGTACATTCCGGAGACAGCGCCTGCATCATTCCTTCGAAGCACATCTCCGAGAAGAACGTGGAGATCATCAAGGAATACACCAGAAAGATCGCGGAGGAGATGCACGTCCGCGGCCTGATGAACATGCAGTACGCCATCGAAAATGACAAAGTTTACGTTCTGGAGGCAAATCCCAGAGCGTCCCGTACCGTGCCCCTGGTATCCAAGGTTTGCAACATCCGCATGGTACCCATTGCAACGGAGATTATCACGGAGGAGATCACCGGTCGTCCTTCACCCGTGCCGAACCTGAAGGAGCAGAACATCCCTTACTATGGCGTAAAGGAAGCCGTATTCCCCTTCAACATGTTCCCGGAGGTTGACCCCATCCTTGGACCTGAGATGCGTTCCACCGGTGAGGTGCTTGGCCTTTCGAAGTCCGTCGGTGAGGCATTCTTCAAGGCACAGGAAGCAACCCAGACAAAGCTTCCCCTTGGCGGAACCGTTCTGATCAGCGTAAACCGCAAGGATAAGGCGGAAGTAGTAGACGTGGCTAAGCTCTTTGACGAGGCAGGCTTTAAGATCCTTGCCACCGGCAATACCTGTGATCTTATCACCGCGGCAGGCATACCTGCAGAGAAGGTAAAGAAGCTCTATGAAGGACGCCCCAACATTCTCGACATGATCACCAACGGCGAGATCGACCTGATCATCAACTCGCCCATCGGTGCTGACAGCGTGCATGATGACTCCTACCTGAGAAAGGCAGCCATTAAGGGCAAGATCCCTTACATGACCACCATCGCCGCAGCAAAGGCAACGGCGGAGGGTATCCTTTCCGTACAGAAGGGCGGAAGGGGAGAGGTTCATTCCCTTCAGAGCCTGCATGCCATGATCAAGGATAAGTAAGAGAACTGAAATTCATGGGCGGAGCCGAAGAAATTTCCAAGGCTTCGCCCTTGCCATTTGAGAGATCACTTCGTCAGCAACCGCGCAAAATGGCGAAAGCAAGCCTTCGCCGGGCAAAAGCGGCGAAAAAGGAACGAAAGAAATGGGAGGAACGCATGGTTCAGGATTTAATTCAGCTCTGCAAGGAGAGAGGCCCCAAAATCTATATTCAGACCCACAATTTCCCGGATCCGGATGCCATTGGCTCCGCCTATGGCCTGCAAAAGCTTTTGGAGCATTTTGGCATCAAGCCCACGCTGTGCTATGCCGGACGGATCGATAAGCTGAGCACCTCCAGAATGCTGGAGGAATTTGGCATTGAGATATATGCCTATGATGACGTTCGGGAGGAAATGAAACCGACGGATTCCATCATTTGCGTGGACAGCCAGAAGAACGGCGGCAACATCCAGGATTTCATCGGAGAAGAGATCGCCTGCGTGGATCATCATCCCACCTTTGTGGAGGAAACCTATCTCTACGACGACATCAGGATCACCGGATCCTGTGCCACGCTGATCGCGCAGTACTATAAGAAATTGGAGATCACTCCCACGGAGAACGTGGCCTCGGCCCTGCTCTATGGCCTGAAGATGGACACCATGCAGTTCACCCGCGGCGTGACGGATCTTGACATTGCGGCGCTGCGTTTTCTGTTCCCTTATCATAACAGGGCAAAGATCAAGCGCCTGGAGCAGAATACCATGGCATTCCGTGACCTAAAGGCGTATGGCGCCGCCATCGAGAACATTCAGGTTTATGACAGATTTGGTTACACGCTGGTGCCCTTTGCCTGCCCGGATGCCCTCGTTGCCACGCTGGCAGATTTCATTCTGGATCTGGATGAAGTGGAGGTCGTCGTAGTGGTTTCCGCCAGGGAGGACGGCTTAAAACTCTCCGTCCGCTCGGAAATTGACGAGGTCCATGCGGGATACCTGATCCGTGATTCCCTTCTTGGGATCGGCAACGCCGGGGGTCACGCATCCATGGCGGGCGGCTTTGTGCCCATGGCCAAGGTGGAACCCATGGGAAATTATTATTCGGACGTCATCCGCGACAGATTCATGAAAGAGCTGGAGAAGATGGGATATTTGAAGGTTTAAGGACTCGTGAGCCAAAGGAGAATCCGTTTGGCAGGAAGAAACAAAAAAAGACCGCCTTACCCGTGACAACGGGCAGGCGGTTTTTTGCAGTTTAGAACTCGCAGTTTCTGGGAGTTCTGGGATAAGGGATGACGTCGCGGATGTTCTCGACGCCGGTCAGGTACATGATCAGGCGCTCAAAGCCCATGCCGAAGCCGCTGTGGATGCAGCCGCCGTAGCGTCTGGTATCCAGGTACCAGTCGATGCCTTCCTTGTCAACGCCCATCTCGTCCATTCTCTCGATGAGCTTGTCCAGGTTCTCTTCACGCTGGCTGCCGCCCATGAGCTCGCCCGCCTGGGGAACGAGAAGGTCAACGGCCGCAACGGTCTTGTTGTCGGGATTTACCTTCATGTAGTAAGCCTTGATGTCCTTGGGCCAGTCGGTGACAAATACGGGACCGCCAAAGTATTCCACGATGTATTTCTCGTGCTCCTTGGCAATGTCCTCGCCGTAGTCAGGCTGGAACTCCCACTTTACGTCAGCCTTCTTCAGAATGTCGATGACGTCATGATGGGAGATGCGGGTGAAGTGGGCGTTTACGATGCCGTCCAGCTTCTCCTTCAGTCCCTTTGCGACAAACTTGTCACAGAAGGCGATCTCCTCAGGGCACTTGTCGCAGACGTATTTCACGACAAACTTCAGCATCTCTTCCTCAATGTCCATAAGGCCGTGAATGTCGCAGAAGGCCATTTCGGGCTCGATCATCCAGAACTCGTTTGCATGGGTCTGGGTGTTGGAATTCTCGGTTCTAAAGGTGGGACCGAAGGTGTAGATGTCGCCGAAGGCCATGGCAAAGGTCTCGCCCTGGAGCTGACCGGAGCCGGTGATGAAGCTCTGCTTGCCGAACAGGTCCTTGCTAAAATCCACCTTGCCGTCCTCGGTCTTCGGAAGGTCGTTCATGTTCAGGGTTGTTACCTTAAACATCTGATCGGACCCCTCGCAGTCCGCGCAGGTAATGAGGGGCGTATGCACGTAGAGGTAACCATTGCTCTGGAAGTACTCGTGGATGGCCATGGCGGCAACGCTTCTGATCCGGAAGACTGCGGAAAACAGGTTGGTGCGGGGACGAAGGTGTGCCACGGTGCGCAGGTATTCTCTGGTATGGCGCTTGGGCTGGATGGGATAGTCCTCGGGACAATCGCCAAGAAGCGTTACGCCGGTTGCCTTTAATTCAAAGGGCTGCTGGTTATTCGGGGTCAGCACCACCTTACCGGTAACGGATACGCTAGCCCCAACTCGTATTTTGGAGATGGCGTCAAAATTATCAAGTCCATTCTCGTAAACTACCTGTAAATTCTCAAAAAAGGAACCATCGTTTACGTTCAGGAATCCAAACTGTGACTGTGCGCGATTGGTACGTACCCAGGCACAGATGGTCACTTCTTTGGACGCATATTCAGACGTGTTTCTGAACAGCTCTTTGATCTTTGTTCGCATCTTAATTTCCTCCTTAAAAAATCATTATGTTGCTATGATACCATTTTTCGGGAAGAATTCAAGTAAAAAATAATGATTTTCCATGGAATTTCAGCATTTAGGGCCACGGGCGCGGCTTTTGTCTATTGATATCGCGGAAGTTACGTAATACAATGATGCTAAGCGAAAGAAAGCTTTTGACGATTGTCTTTGGTGAGCAGGGAAGTACAAGGCGTTAGGGGACGGAGGGTGAGCGAATGTATTACGTAGAAGATCAGGATCCGATTTTGGTAAAGCAGGAAGTGGAACTGGATGAAGCCCGGCTAAAGAGCCTGTATCAGGAGATCGTGGCAAAGTTTGGAGGGTATGCGCATCGCTCCTATGACAGTATGTTTGGGCCCTATTCCTTCCCGAAAAGGCTGGAGGAAGAATTCAAGTTCATCAAGGACTATCATGAGATCCCTTTGGAGGAGACCGCGGAGGGTCTTGCCATGACCCATTATGAGTATGACGAATACGTGATCCCTGAGCTGGCAAAGCACGTGAAGGCCCTGCTGGAAGGGGACGTCAGCGTTCTTGCGATCCTGAATAAGGGGAAGCTTGCGGAAAAGGCATTGGAAGGCGCTTTCGGGGAAGACGGCGGAAAGACGAAAAAAGAGTTGCAAAGACGCAAGGCCCTGGAAGACATGAAGGAGTTTCTCTCGGATTCCGGAACCGGCCTGGACGGTGAGCGCTTCCGGCAGTTATCGGAGCAGGTGATGGCAAGCTTTCAGGACGTGGCGGATCAGGAGAAAAGTGAGGAGCTGGAAGCTTATCGGAAGCAGGTTCTTGCCTGCGTAAGGCTCCGGCCCGTCATGACGCTGTACAAGGATAAGTGGAATGAGCTTCGTCGTGTCTACGGCGACGTGAAGGCCTTCTATGAGGGGACGGGACTATTTGAGGAAATGATGAGGAAGCTGGAATAAAAAAAGGCATTTGCGACGATGAGCAAAACTTTCTAACAACATTGATTGCATGGGGAATTGGATGGTTTGAAGAAAACCGAATAAATTGATTTGAAAATGATTGCTTGACTAGACTAAGCGATAAACAACAAGCATATTAACGTCAAAAAAATACCGGATGACAAGTGGACATATTTTCATAATGACGAAAAGAATCTTAAGCGCGTGATGAAATGGAGGCGATTCCAATGAACATAGTGTTATCATGATGATAAGTTTTGACGTAAGCAAGTGGGAATTTTACCAGAAAAAATTTTTAGTAACCGGAACAAGACAGGTTGCCTGCGGAATGAGTTATGTTATGGAATAAGGATTGGAGAGCTGTTCCGGTGTCATCAAATGGATGAGATTTGCGGCGGACTCAACCCTCTTGATGAAAAATAGTGAGTGGCGGAAAAATGGTGCGGAAGGTCACCTTTTCCGGACGATTTAGCTCTGGAACGATAATTCTAGTGATTGGCAGGGACTATTGCGCATCTGACGGCACGGCCGCCGTATCCGAAAATATTGTCTAAATTAGAGAGGAGGAGTATCATGAAAGATCATTATCGTATATGGGCAATTGGAATGTTTCTAGTAGCTATGTTATCGGTGTTGACGATAGTAAAGATAAGCAATGTAAATACATATGCCACTTTTCCATTGAAACTGAATGAGCAACATGAAAATCTTACAGAAGGTTTTATTGTTAACCAAAATGGAGCAAATGCGATTACTGATCGATTCTTTGAATATTTAAGAAAAGTTAACGGTGTGACTCACGATGATTCTGTATATACGGTAAATGGTATTCGGGCAGAAGACTTTCCGGCATATTTTGCAGGGACATATATCAATGAGGAAGGTAAGCTAGTCGTACAAATAACGGACACTTACTATTCTTCAAACTATAAAGATAGTGATTGGTATAAGGAATTTACTGGAATTGTCCAGAGTGAAGCCTTTTATTGTCATTCCGTTAAGTATTCCTACGGCGAATTGGTCAATGCAATTTCAGAGGTAACCTTGGGAAAACTTGCAAAACGGCTTAAAACAAGAGGGGTATCTATTTCAATTGCTTATATTGATGATTACCGAAATCAGGTGATGATAGGTTTTGGAAGTCAGTCAGATTACGACGCCGTAATTGATGAACTAGATTCAGACATATATTCAGTACAGATCACGGATGGCGGAATTCAAGATGCTACGGGCCTGCATCCGGGAGAAAAGATTATTGTTGCGGCGACACCGATTAGTGTTGCTTGCAGGGTTAAACGAAACTATCCCGATGGTAGTTCGGTAATGGTATACTAACGTGCGCCCATGGTTTTTCTGGAACGCAAACCGTATATGTGAATTATGCTTATCCGATTGGTATTTCATATTCATTTAATCGGCATTATGGTGGAAATGCTGACGTAGGCTTTATTGAAACCTATTCTGATATTATGTTGTACGATATAGTTGATTCGTCCGCCGTATCTCTTTATTCAAGTTATGTCACTAGCTTTAATCAAGGGGCTGTTGTAGACTTGAAAGGTTCAGCGACCAGTGGTATTAGTGGAGGGTTTATTTTGAGCAGTAGTTTTTCGGGCTCTGTGGATGGTATACTATTTACCGATTTGGTTAGTGCAAGCTATGAAAGTGCTCAAGGTGACAGTGGAGGAATCGTTTTCATTCCGTCAAACGTAACAAATCATGCATATCCTGCGGGAATACATAAGGGAAGCTATTCACAAGATTCAAATCAGTATAGTGCTTTCACAAAATTATATAATGGAATTGCTGCATTACAAAGCGGAACAATAACATATTCATTGTACTAGTGAAGTGACACATTGAAATTTAAATTTAAATCGGACGTTACCCCAAGCCTACAGCTCAGGGTAAAGCGATGCAAGCTTAATGCGTACCTCTTTTGTTTGAATCAATACATGACAGCGGTTGACAGTCGTTTGATTGGTATCTTTGGCGAGCCATACAATTTCTTCCGTGCAATGAAAAAGCTGAAGGAGAGCCGGAAGAAACTGGAAAAATACTAGACATTTAAGGTATGAGAGGTTATAATTTCAGACAAGACACACAGGGTTAAATAAAAAAGTCTTATGAAAACCAAGAAAAAACTAGCAGTATATGCGAATGGCCGGAGCCCTGACGCGGCGAGTCGATGAATAAAGAGAGATAAGGAGATTGGCATGGAAAAGGTACACGGGGTGAAGCTTGGCAAGGCGAAATGTGGACTGGATCTTGGGGACGGAAGCGAACGGGCGGAATATGTCAACCAGGATTATATTTTGCATAAATTGGGAAGGCCCCACAGATGCGTGAATATCATGTATACGCTGTATCCCAAGGATGCGCAGTGGCCGCAGAGGATCAGTAAGGCCTGCGCGGACATGGACGTGAAGTTCCAGTGGGATTACCCGTATGATGATTATTTTCCTTTTGGGGTGGACGGTCAGCCCTTTGAGCAGATGAAGGACATCAGAAGGCATGGGCAGGACGTGCTGCTGACGCTGACGGTGGACTGCTCGCTGGATGACGAGTATCTCCGCGGCGTGGCAAGGCAGTTCCGGGAATTTGGACGCATGCGCATCCGCATCAATCACGAATGTCAGGGTACCTGGTTTACCCATAATAAGAGATTCAGTTTTGAAGAGATCGGACGGTTCTTTGTTCGTTTTCATAACATTATCAAGGAGGAAGCCCCTAACGTAAAGACCATCTTCTGTGCGGGATTTGTAACGCCTGACGGCAAGGTGGATCAGGAGGATGCCTTCCTTGAGGCCTATAAGGCGGCGGATATCTGGTCTGCGGACAGCTATCCCGCACTGCATTACGGCTGGCCTTATGACGTAGCGGCTTCGAGAGGTGACGGGCAAGAATACGCCCATGACCACGGCGGAATGCAATACGGACGGCGACGTAACGGGACCCTTCCATCAGGGCGAGGCCGTTGTGAAGTTTGCGGAGAATTTTAGGGATCATGACACCAGTGAGTGGTTTGACGGCATTTCCATGTATCAGTTCAGGGATCGCGGAAGACTGGGGCTGGAGATCGAGGATCCCAACAATAACGCGGTGGGCATAGAGCAACCCGTGATGGCGGATTATAAAAAGCTGATTTTTGATCCTTATTTTCTGCCGACCATGGAGCGGGGCGAAGAAGTATCCTTCCCGGCAAGACTGCGCTGGGGTGGCTCCGACGACGCGGACGGCATTGAGATCCCGGTATCCTTCGAGAAGACGCCGGAATTCTGTGAGGCTACCTTTGAGGAAGATGCCTGCCTCATGATCGAGTTTGGCGGAAAGTGGTTTTATAAAGCGAAGGGCGTAAAGACCATCGATTTCATGAGCCTGTTTTTTGAAAAGCAGCTGGATGGCGCGGCGGTGATCCCCATGCGGATCTTTGGAACGCCCGCGGACGGCGTGAACCCCGATACGGGCGCGAAGGATTGGGCAACAAACTATTACTGCGAGCTTAAGACGGCTCCGGAGTTTCGCATCCGCTATGAGGTTCCGGGCCGGGTAGGACTGGAATAATACTATTGAAGCATTGACCATTCTTTGGTAAAATAAGAGACGACAAAATTTTCAAAAGGAGAGAACTTTTTGAAAAGGACGTCGTCTCTTTTTATAGAGCAGGAGATACGTGGATGGTTGCCGGAAAGGCGGCACGCGCGCGGGAGGAACGGAATCTTGAAAGATACGGAGATACTGGATCTCTACTTTGCCCGGAAGGAGCAGGCAATCGCAGAGACACAGACAAAATACGGAAACTACTGCTTCAGCATTGCTTTTCACGTCCTTCATGATCAGGAGGATTCGGAAGAATGCGTAAATGACACTTGGATGAGGGCGTGGAATTCCATTCCGCCCAACAGGCCGGATCATTTAAATATATTTCTGGGAACCATTACCAGAAATCTTTCCTTTGACAGATACAAAAAGAAAAAGGCGTTAAAAAGGGGGAGCGGCGAGGTGGAGGCACAGCTGGAGGAGCTGGCAGAGTGCATTCCGGCAGCAGGCGCCGGTACCGAAGATGCGGTATTGGCGGCGGAGCTTCAGCGGCTGATCAATGATTTTTTGCGTGAGCTTCCGGAGAAGGATTGTAACGTGTTCCTCCGGAGATACTGGTATTCAGAGGAGTATGCGGAGATCGCAAAGCGTTATGACATGAATCTGAACTCCGTGAAGACTTCGCTGTTTCGGACCAGGGGGAAGCTGAAGGCGTTTTTGGAAAAACAAGGGATCACGGTGTGAGGTTAAAGCAGATGGAAGAGAAGAAGATGCAGGCGGCCGAGAGGTTGTATGAAGCGCTTGAGGGCGTGGACCCGGAGCTTCTTGCAAGGAGCGAGGCTGAAAATAAGAAGAAGGTAATTCCCTTCGGACGGTGGGCGAAGGCCATGGCGGCTTGCCTGGCGCTGGTTGTGGTGGGCGGCGCCTGCTGGGCAACGATGCACAACGGTCTGGGCAAGGAGGCCAATGACATGGCATCATCCATTACGCAGGATGCCAGAAAAGCCATCGGAATGAACGACGAGAGCAAGGCGGACATGGCGGAAGATAATGCCGATGGTTTGATTCAGTATGAGGGAAATTTGGCAAGCGAAGCATCGGAGGAGGCGGAATTTGCGGATAATGAGCCGTGGGCGGAATCCGAAAATAAGGCGGCCGAAAGCATGCCGCAGGAAACTGCCGCGCAGACCTTGAATCCCTCCACGGATTCCGCGGCAGGAGGCGATAAATATGAAGCGCAGCCCAAGAAATATCTTTCCCTTTGGAAGGATGAAGTTAATCTGGACATAAGATCCGGCATGACAAGCGGCAGTCTGGAGATCGCGTTTGGAGAGGAGACGCCCGTGCGCATTAAGAGCAGCAGGCTGGCAAAGGTGCTGTATGATTATTTTTGCAATCTTCAGACGGTGCCGGCGCGGGATGTGGATTTTGGGGACTGCGTGACGGTCAATTTATATGACGGTGACGGTAACGTGGCAGATGAGTTCCGGATCAGTGGTTCGTACGTTCAGCGGATGGGCATGGAAGGAACCTATGAAATCGTGGAGGAAGGGTATTCCTATGAGGATCTGAGGGAATCCCTGCGCCAGATCAGCGAGGAGGGGCAGGAATGACAACTGCCAAGGAAGAGCAGATCGCTGCGGGAAAACAGGCGGATGCAGGAAAGCAGGGAGGCAGGGAAGCCTGCCTGGACGTATTGAGGGTTTTGGCGACGGCGGCCGTGGTCTTGATGCATGCCGTGTCCGGCGTGCTGGGCGGTGAGTACGATTTTACGGGGTACGAGAGACGAGTAAAAGCATTCCGGGCGCTTGTGGATGCCACGGCCTGGAGCGTGCCCGTATTTCTTATGATCAGCGGGTATCTGTTTTTGGATCCGGCAAAGAAGATCACTTGGAAGGATGCGCTGTTTAAGTATTGCAGGCGGATCCTGCTGGCGCTGATCTTATTCGGGATTCCGTTTACGTTTTTGGAGATTTATAAGTACGTGGGGCATTTTGAGTGGTGGATGGTGCGACATACGCTTGTTTACACGGCCACGGGCCGCAGCTGGTCCCACATGTGGTATCTGTATCTGATCTTTATCTTATATGCGCTGACGCCGGGGATCAAGTGGCTGCTTTCTAAGGCCAAGGCATGGATGATCTGGGGCGTGCTTTTTTTACTTGCGTTCGGGGGATCCGTCCTGCCTTTTGCGGAGGCTCTTGCGGGGGCCGCAAAGATCATTGCCATTCCCGTACAGGGAGTCTACGTATTTTACTATTTGCTGGGATACGTTTATGCGGTGAGAAAGAAAGAACGGCGCCCGTGGGAGGGCGGCATTTGCCTGGGAGCGTTTTTCCTGCTCCTTGTACTTCAGATGGGGAGCCGCTTTTTGGAAGGTTATGATCTTGACATGGCTTACGCTTATCCGCCAACGCTTCTTTCGGCGGTTCTTTTGTTTGACGGTGCCTGGGCGCTGTCACGGAGGGGGACGTCAAGAATAAGTCAAGGGACTTTCCGGCTTGGGCAGTTTGCCATGGCCTTTAGTCCCTTGTGCTTTGGGATTTATCTGATGCATCCCGTGTTTTTGAACCTTTTTTATAAGTTTCTGAAGATTTCCATCATGAATTTCCGGTTTTACGTGGGCGTGCCGCTGTTTTTTTGCATTGCGTTCTTTGGAGCCGCGGCGGCTACCTGGATCGCCCGGCTGATCCCGCCCATTAGGAAATACGTGCTGTGACGCAGACAGGGAGAAACCGTAGCTTTGGCGGACGGGCGTCAGAGAACCTCACTGGCCGGCCCGGCAGCCGGAAGCGCCTGTGTATTAGGAGAGTCCATCGCCGGTCCGTTGGCGGGAGACGCCGCGGGTCAGGAGAGTCCATCGCCGGTCCAGCGGCCGGAAGCGCCGCAGGGAAGGATGAGGCCGCTCTCGGTGACGGGAAGTCCGATCTCGTCTGAGAGGACGGTGCCTCCGAATTTTTTTGTGATGACAGTGTTCAGCATGTATGAGAGGACGGCGGGCTGCAGGCCGGTCGTATAGGAGTTGATCAGGAAGAAAAGGGAATCCTTCTTTAGGAGCTGCGAAGTGAGCTCCAGAAAGGGGAAGATGCTTTCCTCGATCTTCCAGATTTCGCCCTTGGGGCCGCGGCCGTAGGAAGGCGGATCCATGATGATGCCGTCGTATTTGTTGCCACGGCGGATCTCGCGCTCCACGAGCTTTACGCAGTCATCCACAAAGTAGCGGACGGGGGCCTCCGAAAGACCGGAGGCGACGGCATTTTCCTTGGCCCACGCTACCATGCCCTTGGCGGCGTCCACGTGTGTCACGCTGGCACCGGCAGCAGCGGCGGCAAGGGTTGCACCGCCCGTATAGGCAAAGAGATTCAGAACCTTGATCTCCCGGTCAGGGTTCTCTTTTTTTGCTTTGCCTATGATGGCGGAAAACCAGTCCCAGTTGACGGCCTGCTCAGGGAAGAGGCCGGTATGCTTAAAACTAAAGGGCTTTAGGTGGAAGGTGAGCTCGCCGATTTTCTGATTGTCTTTGGAGGGATGGGAATCCGCCGTCTTGGCGACAGGATTGGCCAGAGGGAAGTTCTCCCCTTGGTAGCAGATGGTCCACTCCTCGGGAAGCCCGAAGAATTCCCATTCGCCGCCACCCTTGCTGGAACGGTGATAGTGGCCGTTTTTCTTTTTCCAGCCTTCGTTTACGTGCGGGGTATTCCAAATGACCTGGGGGTCGGGCCGTACCAGGCGGTATTGCCCCCAGCGCTCTAATTTTTCTCCGTTTGAGGTATCGATCACCTCATAATCTTTCCAATTGTTGGCAATCCACATGTCGGGAACTCCTTGTCGTTTCACGTATTTGTCGTTGTGCCGCAGCAGGCAAAAAGGTGATCTTTCTCAGCCACCATAAAATTAGTCTATCATACTTTGTCTTATTTTCAAGAAAAAACATCACCTAAGATCGAAATGTTTTTAATGCCACTGGGGACGGTTCTTCTTGGCACAATTCTTTCTTTTTGCTTGCTTTTTCGCAGTTTTCCGTTTATTATTTTATTATTGGAACGCGTTAACTTATTAAAGCAATGTCGCGTGAAAGCTGCGGGGCGGACCGGGAAGCGTGAGGCTTGCCGCACTGCCCGGCATGAGCGCAGACAAAGGGAGGAACATGAGAGACAATTTTTTAGAGGTATTGGCATTTATCTGTTATCTGGTGATCGTGCTGGGCGTGGGCGTTTATTTTTTTGCAAAGGGACGAGGGCTCCAGGGCGGTGACAAGGAGTATTTCCTGGGCGGAAGAAACATGAACGGTTGGGTGGCGGCGCTATCCGCAGGTGCATCTGACATGAGCGCCTGGGTGCTGATGGGACTTCCCGGTTCCATTTATCTTTGGGGCATGGGGCAGGTCTGGATCTCCGTGGGACTGCTCATCGGAACCATCTGCGCATGGCTTTTTGTGGCGCCAAAGCTTCGCCGGTATTCCATCGCGGCAGGGGATGCCATTACGATCCCGCAGTTCTTGACAAAGCGTTTTCTTTCGAAGAGCCCGGTGCTGCAGATCATTTGCGCGATCATTTTCATTGTGGCATATTGCATTTATGCAGCGTCCAGTCTTGTGGCCTGCGGCAATCTTTTTACCACCGTGTTTGGCGTTAAGGAGGTCGGCGGCATTACGCTGGATGCAACCTTCTACATGATCTGTGCGGCGGTGATCATTTTGCTTTATACCTTCCTTGGCGGCTTTAATGCCGTTTGCTGGACGGACTTTTTCCAGGGCATGCTGATGCTGGGAGCGCTGATGGCAACGCCTCTCATCGTCAACGTTGTCATGCAGGCGCCTGATTTTGCACCGCTGGCGCAGGTGGTGACGGATGCCAATTACTATAATCCACTTTCCAGCGGAAAGTTTGACTGGAAGAGCATTGCCGACATTTTGAGCGGCCTTGGCTGGGGCCTTGGCTATTTTGGAATGCCGCACATTCTGGTGCGTTACATGTCTGTAAAGTCTGAGAAGGAGATGAAGAAATCCCGCATCATCGGTATCTGCTGGACGGCGCTGATTCTTGCCATGGCTTCCGTGGTGGGCCTTACGGGTCATCAGTTCCTTGGCGCATACCTTGAGCAGGGCAGCCAGCAGTTGGTATTCATTACCATTGTACGTCAGATCTTCCCGGCCCTCATCGCCGGCATCATGCTCTCCGCAATCCTGGCGGCTTCCATGAGTACCGCGGATTCGCAGCTTCTTGCTTCTTCTTCGGCATTTGCGTCTGACGTATATAAGCCCGTGTTCCGCAAGAACGCTTCGGACAAGGAGATGCTCTGGGCCGGCCGTATCGTGGTTGCCATTATTTCCGTGATAGCGCTGATCATTGCCATGAGCCCGAACTGTAAGGGGATCATGGCGTTGGTGGAGTGCGCGTGGGCGGCATTTGGCGCGGCATTTGGTCCGGCGATCCTTTTGTCCCTGTATTGGAAGAGATTTACTTATAAGGGTGCCATCGCCGGAATCGTGGTTGGTTTTGTGGTAGATGCCCTGTGGTATGCATTTCTTTCCGGTTCTACGGGCTTATATGAGATCATTCCGGGATTTATCGCAAGCTTTATTGCGGCAGTAGTGGTTTCCAAGCTGGACAAGGAGCCATCAAAGGAGATCGAAGAGCTGTTTGACAAGGCCAAGCAGGAGGTGTAATTTGGTTGCCTGAAGGGGAAAGGCGGAAGCGGGTTCTGTTTGCCCGGCAAGGCGAAGCAGGAATGCAGAAGCGGGGGCGGGAGGAAGTGATTTATGAGCAGAGTGAAACATGGAGTTCTATTTTGTTTGATGGCGTCCCTGTGTATGGCGCTACTCACGGGATGTCCCAGCAGGCATACTAAGGAGGAAGAGGATGCAATCCTTTCTACCGGAATTGAAAAGCTTACGCAGGCTCTGGAGGGGCATTATGGTCTGAAGGAGGGGGACTGGCAGATTGTTTCCCAGAAAATCTTTTGGGGAAGCGCTTATGGATTTAATGCCGTGAGTTACTCGCTTAAGGCCGGAGACCGGGATTTTACGGCGACGGTACATACTGATGACTCGGGTGAGGTTTATACGGATTATTATGGAAAAGAGTTCGAGGAAGCACTTGTTGTCTACTTGAATGAAAAGCTGGAAGAAATTCCGGAGTACCAACAGGAGACTTTAAAGCTGTTTTCCGTGAAATTTAGCCAGAAACTTGCGGGGAATGCAACGGAAGGGATGATTCCGGCCTCGGTATCTCCGGAGGATTTTAGCATGTATCTGGAGAAATGTGAGCAGGATTGGCTTATGAATGTTCAGCTTACACTGACATGGTTTTCAGAAGATCCCAAGCAGATTTCGGATGAACTGCAGGGGCTTATTACGCAAGGGCTGGACGGACCTAAGAAAACCTATTTGACTGTAAAGCGGTTTGCGTGTGACGCGAATGAAAAACCGGATCCGACGGACTTAAGAGAAGACTATGCTTATTTACCGTGGGATGATCCGAAACATTCTGTTACAACATATGAGTATTTTGAGTTGGATGAGAATTTGATCCTTCAAGGAAGTTACGTAGGCGATTTGACGTTGACTCCGGAAGAAAACGGAAGATTTTGGGCAACCGTAAATACTGAGGGGATTTTAAGAGTTTTCCCTGATGATTCTTATTATATGTTTGTCAAATACGGCGTGGAAGGAATGGAGATCTCCTACAAAAATAAGGATCCGGAATATGTTTCAACGGTAAAACTGGAAAAGGATCCCTATTTCGAAGATTGGTGCCGTGTATTTATACCTCGTGATTCGAATGTCATGATCGGAGACCTATTGCAAAAATACACGCAGAAATAAATGCAGAAATAAAAAGCGATGGTAAAGTGCGTGAATCAAGTGTATAAATCAAGCACGGGAATCAAGCATGAGAATATAGCTGGAAAGAAGAATTCGGAAATATCCGGGAATAAAACGCGGATAGATAAAACGGAACTATAGTGTAGGAACGGAATGTGGGAATAAAATGAGTAAAAGCATGAATGCAAAAATGAATGGAAAAAAGTCGGCCCTCTGCGTGCTCCTGGCAGGAATGCTCTGGGGATGCATGGGGATCCTTGTGCGGACAATGAACGAAGGCGGTTTTACCTCTTTGGAGGTAACCGCCTTTCGCTCGCTGGTGA
>ONSO01000273.1 GCA_900320485.1 uncultured Lachnospiraceae bacterium
GCTGAAGAGCGACTGTACAAGTCTGTCATCATCACTATACTTGTCTGCAAAGGCTTTATAGGCGGCTTGCGCTGCAGAATCCCCCCTGACCGCAAGACGACTCTCTTCCTGACGGTCCAGGAAATCGGAAAACGCCTGACTGGCATTACGATAGACACGGATGCGAGTGGTCTTTGCCACATGATTCATCGTATATTCCATCGACAGCATTGAGCATGTATTCCTCAGACTAAGCGCCCCGAGGCGCTGGGCATCCTTATTGAATATCTCAGGGAAGCGTTCTTCCATCCTCCTCACAATCTCCCGCATCTGGCGGACGCCTGTATCAGTCAGTTCTCCCCAATGATTATGTGCATCGTCACGGATCAGTTTCAGCCGATGGAGGACATCCCGTCCAAGCGGTGTCAACTTGCCGAGGCTATCGGCACTGGCCAGCACTTTATACGGCGCATCATAGTCGCTCGGCTTGCCTAGATAGCAGGAGCCGTGACGCCCATAATGGATGACGGCAAACGGTTTCTTATTGAGTGGTGCGGGTGCCAGTCGCTTGCCTGGAAGACAGGGATAAGTTGCACCACAGCCTGCCGAACGGGTGACATCCTGAATCAACTCTTCCTCCACAGGCTGAGGGCCCTTAACATCCCGAAAATAGGAAGCCACACGGTCGGCAATGTTCTTCTGGATATAGGGATGATAGAAGCGCAGTTCAAAATTATGGTAGTTCCCCGGCACCCCAATGACTGGCAGGACCTCGCCCGTCTCAAATCCATTTACAATCAACAGACGGCTGTCTGGGTCACATTTGACGGTGAGCGTGGTGCTCTTTTCGTGAGAATGGTACACGAAGGAGGCCTCTTTCGAATCCATCCGCCAGTTGACAGGATTAATGCACAGTTGATTACCATCCGTTATAAGCGGAATGGCTTTTTCCGGCGATGCCACAGAATTGAAGCCGACGGTTACGCCCCAGTCCGTCGCTCCCCGTGCAGGCCGGATGAGCGGTATGTCAGCCAGATCCTCCTTTGTTGCACCTTCATTGATCAGGGGCTGGATGTCCGTCTTGGCAAACACGCCGCAGCGGGCCGCTATGGTATACAGTGAATGATAATCTTTCGCATATTCATTCAGGCCGGAGGCATCCGTCTGGATCAGGGAGGCCATCTGGTCGATAAAGGAACCGGTTCCGCCTGCGCATATGCCGTTCATTCGCTGCTCCACGTTGCCGCCTTCGAAATAGATGATCTTGGCATCCTCGCCGCCAAGCTCGATGGCTACGTCCGTCTTCGGCGCAAGGGTTTTCAGCGCCGTGGCTACGGCAATGACTTCCTGCGTAAAGGGAACCTGAAGATGATTGGCAAGGGTAAGTCCGCCGGACCCGGTAATCATGGGCCAAAGCATAACGTTCCCAAGCTGCTCGTATGCTTCTTTCAGCAGGGCAGACAAAGTTTCGCGGATGTTGGCATAATGACGCCGGTAATCCGAAAACAATAATTCATTATTTTCCGTTAAAATGGCTATCTTAACCGTAGTGGAACCGATGTCGATGCCAAGAGTTGCTTCTTTCAGATTCTGTGACATTCCAAAAACCTTCCTTTTGACATTCTTTTTGATTATACGACAAATAAGTACAAAAAGCAACGAACAAAAAACGTAAATTATCTAAAGAAAATGAAATGTTCATAAAATCCGCGCAGTCAAGGTTTACTTATTTGAAACTTAATGATAAAATACCTAAGTAGACAAGAACCTGGACACTAATCCTATGAAGAGAAAGAGAAGGCTTATGAGTAATTTTGAAAGAAAATTTGGCAAGTATGCCATTCCAAATCTTACGATCCTGCTGATCGGCTGTTACGTGATCGGTTATCTTATGCAACTGATCAATGCGGACTTTATGGAATTCCTGACGTTGGACGCCTATAAGATCTTTGCCAAGGGGCAGGTATGGAGGATCATTTCCTGGATCCTGGTTCCGCCGGAGAGCTTTGACATATTTACGATCATCATGCTCTTTTTCTATTACAGCATCGGAACGACCATGGAAAGAACCCTTGGCACGTACAAATATAACGTATTTATCTTCAGGGGACTGTTCCTTACGGTAATGGCGGCGCTGCTGTGCTTTGCGCTTTGCTATTTCTTCCCGGGCGTGATCGTTCCGATCTTTGGCGAGCAGTACAGGAGTTCGGTGGCAGCCCTCTTAAGTGACGGCACGCTCGCGGAGAAGATGGAACTCTATGAACTGATCTTCTCAAGCTTTGCAGGCGCATTCAGTACCTATTACGTGAATATGTCCATTTTCCTGGCATTTGCCATTGTTTATCCGGACATGCAGGTACTTCTCATGTTTGTGATCCCCGTAAAGGTGAAATGGATGGGGATCCTTGATCTGGTCCTTTTAGGGTATTCCTTTGTCGTTGGCATAGTTTTTGTAAAGTTCAGCGTTGCCGCCGCGCTGATCAACGTCGCGATCTTTTATTTCTCCATCAGGAGACTC
>ONSO01000131.1:0-7385 GCA_900320485.1 uncultured Lachnospiraceae bacterium
GAAATCACCTTCTTTATATCCTAAATAAGAACCGATTCTTAAAGAACAACATTTTTTACCGAGCAAAGCATTTCCACCGTAACCCGAGCCGAAACTCATAACCAAGTTTTCTTGAGGAAAATGCATAATATATCTTCTTTCAGGATTAACATCTCCTATTGAGTGCATACCTTTAAAGAAATCCGTTGAATTTCCTATTTTATCTATAGCTACTTTTCCCGTTCTTGTCATAATACGTCGTCTGATAAGAGTTCATGTTGATGATCTGCAAAAACTCCGGATGCTTTACGGCCTCATTAAAGATCAGATACATGTCATACGCCGTGGTATAATGATCCAGGTCCGTAAGACCGTGGGCGTTCACAAAATGCGTGTTGGTGGCTCCAAGGCTTACCGCCTTCTGATTCATCATGTCAATGAACTGGCTAATGCTCCCGCCAATGTTCTCCGCGATCAGATTTGCCACGTCATTTGCCGATGCAAGAAGAAGAATGTGCAATGCCTGATCCAGCGTCACGTGGTCTCCCGCCGCAAGTTTTGCCGTAGCCGCACCGGATTCCGTGATCTTAACGTTGTCCGTCGCCACAAGCTCCTGATCCATGGCGCCGTACTCCAATGCCACAATGGCCGTCATGATCTTTGTAAGACTTGCGGGATACACTTTCTCATTCAGGTTCTTTGCACACAAAACCTCATTGTCCTTCAGCGAGAACAGTCCCGCCGCGCCAGCACTTTCAAGGTTCACCGAATCCCGAAGAACGTCCCCCGCAGCCACGCAAAGGTTAGACGCAAAAGCATCCAACCTGGCCTTGCTGACCTCTGCCCCATACCGTGCGGGTGCAAAGGATCCCGCCACGTCATAAGGAACGTCATATGCCGTTTTTCCGCACCCTGCACCCGTCAGGATCAGTGCAAGGGATAATACTCCGCAAATAAACTTATTTATACATTTCACGCCACTCAAGATCTCCTCTGTCAAGAGACTTAATCAACAGTTCAGCCGTTGCCAGATTTGTGGCAAGGGGAATGTTATACATGTCGCAAAGCTTTACCACGTGATTTACGTCGGGTTCATGAGACTTTGGCGTTAGGGGATCTCTGAGAAAGATCACAAGATCCATCTGATTATGTTCGATCTGCGCTCCGATCTGCTGTTCCCCGCCCAGGTGACCCGCAAGGAATTTGTGAATGGAAAGGTTTGTCACCTCCTCCACCAGCTTTCCCGTGGTTCCCGTCGCATACAATTCATTTTTACTCAGAATTCCTCTGTATGCAATGCAGAAATTCTGCATCAGTTTCTTTTTCGCGTCATGCGCGATCAGCGCAATGTTCATGTCCATACCCTCTCTTTTACTTCTCTATTTGATGCTTTTGACCTAATTAAGGTCAGTAGTCTTCCGCCATCTTTCTGTCTTTGGACTGCATTCTGACGTTCAAAACAAAACCGATCCCAAGATAAAGGCTCAGCAGTGAAGTCAGGCCATAGCTGACAAAAGGCAGCGGCAAACCCGTATTCGGGAGAAGAAACGTTGCAACCCCAATGTTAATGAATCCTTGAAAAGCGATCAGGGTCCCCATTCCTGCCGCTATGATGGTGCCAGCCAGATCCTTTGCCTTGCGCGCGGTAGACAAACATTCCAATGAGATCAGCGTGATCAGAACGATCACCACCACGCTCCCCTGAAACCCAAACTCCTCACCGATAACGGCGAAGATAAAGTCCGTCTGGGTCTCTGAAATAAAGTCACCGTTTTTAACGCTGGTAAACTCATTGTTTTTGTATCCCTTGCCCGTAAGCTGCCCGGAACCGATGGCCATCACCGAATTCAGGCTCTGCATTGCCTCGGAATTGGCATATTCCTCCGGATACCGCCACGCGTTGATCCTGTCAAGCTGATAGCTTTTTACAAAGGGAAGCTTATCACTCATGACAAGGTAAAGCCCTACCAGCAGCGCGGGTATGATCACGGCCAGAATGCCAAATATGATCCTGTACTGCAGGCCCGCCGCAAACATGATCATGCAAAAAACGACGATCAGCAAAATGCTTGTGGACAGATCCGGCTGGATCACGATCAAGGCCCAAGGGATCACGACCAGCACGACGCAACTGGCGATCACCTTAAAGGAATTCAATTTCTCCTTATATTTCATAATAAACTGTGCAAAGAATAAAATCAACAAAATTTTCGAAGTTTCAGAAGGTTGGAACCTTAAGGAACCGATCTGAAACCACCTCTGGGCACCATGGGAATCATCCCCCAAAAAGTAGACCGCCATGAGCAGTCCCAGATTCGCCAAATACATCAGCCAGTTCAGTTTCAGAATGAAAGAATAGTTAAAAAGAGAGACGATCACCATGAGGATCACGCCGGCGATCACGCCAGCCATTTGTTTTGACTGGTATGATTCCTCGGCGCTACCTATGGCGAATACGCCAATGACTGACAAAGTCAATACCATGATCACTAATTTCACGTCATATTTTCGCAGTCGAATTCCGTCAAACATGTTCTTATCCCATCTAAAGGAGTTGTCTCCCTTGCTTTTGAAGATCCAGGATCGGTATGTTTGCATACAGAACGGGTGCCTTGCCGCTGCGGGATGAACCCTTCTTTGCGCATATCTGGATCTCCATGTTATCCGTATCTATTTTTACGTACTTTGAAATCACTCTTGTAATGTCTTTTTTGATAAGCTCCACCATCTCCGGCGAACAATTCACCCGATCCGTGATCAGCAGAATCTTCAGGCGATCCCTGGCAACCTGGCAGGAGCTTCTGCGCTTAAAAAATCTCACTTGCCTGCCTCCCATTGCCTGTGAAATATCCCCGTTACCCTGGAGAAAAAGGAAATACTCTTTTCAAAATTGAGGAACGGGATCTCCTGCCCCTCGATCCTGCCTACCACGTTGGCATACGCCATGCCTGCAGGGGAAGTGCCGCCCACAAGGGGATCCCCCTGATTTGTGGCAACCACAACGCTCTCATCGTCCGGTATCACGCCCAGAAGCGGAATGCCTAAAATGTCCACCACGTCCGCCGAGCTCATCATGTCTCCCCTGCGTACCATTTCCGGCCTAAGGCGGTTAATGATAAGGTCCATCTGCGTAAAGCCGCCCGCCTCCAATAGTCCGATGATGCGGTCGGCGTCGCGGATGGCAGATACCTCCGGCGTAGTGACTACTATGGCCCTTTGGGCGCCCGCTATGGCATTTTGAAAGCCTTGCTCGATCCCGGCGGGACAATCCAGGATCACGTAGTCGAACTGATCCTTTAAATGTTCAATGACCTTCACCATCTGTCCCGGCGAAACTGCCGTCTTATCTCTGGTCTGGGCAGAGGGCATCAGATACAGTCCCTGATGACGCTTGTCCCGGATCAGGGCCTGCTTCATTCTGCAGTTTCCCTCGATCACGTCTACCAAATTGTACACAATGCGGTTTTCAAGCCCCATGACAACGTCAAGGTTGCGAAGGCCGATGTCCGTGTCAATAAGGCAGACCTTTTTCCCCAGTTTTGCAAGACCCGTGCCAATGTTTGCGGTCGTGGTGGTCTTTCCCACGCCACCTTTCCCTGAAGTGACGACAATAACGTTGTTTTCCATGACTTCCTCCATTCCAGTTTTGTCACATATTTGTCGTCATCTCCCGAAGGCTCCCTAAAAATCCCTCAGGTGCTCTTTTGTCAATTCTTCCACCACAATGGCATCCTCTTGTATTCTTGCGACCTGAAAGGCCTCTTTTTTCTTTTTACCCCATTTGGATCTCTTCGGGGGCTCGTATTTGAAATCGCCGATGGTCAAAGACTCCGGCGTCATTTCCATTGCTGCGATCATATGCTTTCTGCCGTCGCCGTGAAATCCCGCGGCGGCTTTTCCGTAAAGGCTTCCAAGCACTAGTACGTTCTTCTCGGAAACAATGCTGCAGCCGGCAGCCACGTCTCCAAAAATGATCACGTCCGTCGGCGTTTCAAGCTCCTCCCCGTCCTGCAGGGATCCCCGGAATACCTGTACCTCCTGATCCACGTCTACCTCAAACAACATTCTCGCTTCCGCCAGGCGCAGGATCTTCATAAAAAGCTTTTCCTGCTCCGGATTTTTCTCCACTATGCACAGGATCTTTAAGTAGCAATTGTACTGTATGCAATCCATCAGCTGCAATTCTTCCTCGTCCGAAAGCTTACGCCCCGAAAAAGAAAGTGCAACGGTTTCTTTGCCAAAGAAATTCTTTCCCTCGCGAAACTTCTCCGCAACTTCCTTCAATAGATCGTCAAAAGGAGCCTGGTCATCCAGCAAAAGCGTCAATCCCTTGGGAAAGCTCTTGATGCGAACTTTTTCTTTCATTCCCTTCATCCTCTCCTAAGCATCCGGCAGATTCCCACTACATATTAGCGCCCGGCAAGAATCCTACCATTCATTGGTAACGCCGGCTTCAGGCGCATTTGCGGTACCGGTGATCATTTCTTCTTCCGTTGCAAGCCCGTAATAATACGTGATCACGTCCTTTGTGACCTGCGCCGCGTAATCCGAAGAATAACCAAAGGGAATACGCGTGGTAATGGAAATTTCAGGCTTTGAATAAGGCGCATAACACACAAACAGTGCATGGCTGGGTCTTGTAGTGGACTGCTGTGCGGTACCTGTCTTTCCGGCAACCTCAACGGCAAGATCCTTGAAATACTTTTTATTCTGTACCACCATCCTCATGCCGGAATGAATGTTTGTCCAATAGCTTTCAGGCATGTCCACGGTATTCCGGATCTTCGGTTCAAATTTTTGAAGAACGTTCCCCTGCTGATCCGAAACGTGATCCAGGAGCGTTAAGTCAAATACCGTTCCTGAATTTGCAATGGCGGAAACATATCTGGAAAGGCCCACGGCCGTGAAGCTGTTGCTACCCTGTCCAATGGCGGAACGTACCGGATCCACGTCAGATACCTGCGGCGTGCTTTCAGCGATCTCCACGCCGGACTTTTCAGTCAATCCAAAGAAATCCGCATATTCATAAAGCGTCCTAAGGCCCGCCTCCTCGTTATAGG
Source organism: uncultured Lachnospiraceae bacterium (assembly GCA_900320485.1). Taxonomy (GTDB): domain Bacteria; phylum Bacillota; class Clostridia; order Lachnospirales; family Lachnospiraceae; genus Acetatifactor. The sequence goes on from ONSO01000131.1 coordinate 5,040, forward strand.
TTCCTCCCGTGGAAGAAAGCCGGTATCCCACGTCGTAAAAGAAATAGTTACAGGAATCGCGTATGGCGGTAACAACCGTCTCCGTACCATGTCCCCATCTCTGCCAGCACCTTGGCGAAGGCAGAATGTTTGTATAGGTTCCCGTACAATTGATCCCGGTGTTTAAGTTGATCACGCCTTCCATCAGGCCCGCCGAAGCCGTCAGCATCTTGAACGTGGATCCCGGCGCTGCTTTATACTGGGTCGCGTAATTGTTCCAGGGATACGACTTGTCCGCATTGAGCTTTGCATAATATTCGGCGTCAATGGAATTGGCAAGCTTGTTGTTATCATATCCGGGATAGGATACCAATGCGAGTACCTGTCCCGTGTTTACGTCCGTGATGACAATGGATCCGTTACAGGGATCCAGAGCCAACTGAGCCGGCGTAATGTCTATGTTCCTGATCCTGTTCATCATGAACTGATAAGCGGAAAGCTTCCCCATATACAGGGCTTCCTCCTCGTTTAAGGGAACGTCCACCTTTCTTTGCTCACAAAGGATCTCACAGATCTGTCTGCCGCTGATCTTATCATTCAGCAGCATATATTTATAAAAGCGCTTCTGAAAATCCTGATTTTTCTCAACGGAATCAAAAAGGTAATCCACCAGCTTCTCAAAGACTTCACCGGAATCAGAGTATTCCGCCGTAAGCTCCAATTTGCTGCCGTCGATCCAGTTCTGCGTTATGAGATAAGTCAGATATTCATTGAGACTAATGCTTTCTTCCGTGGTCCAGGCATTTTGTACCTTATCATTTTCCGTGATCTGATCCGACAGGATGATCCCGTTACGCACAAGAAGATTCACGATATTGCTCTCATAAACCTGGTATTCCTTGGAAAGCTTGTTGTAGACGGTCTTTTTCTCAAACAGTTCCTGCCTTAGTTTTTCGTAAACTCCCGCCTTATACTCCAAAAAAGCCTGATAAACGGCCTTTTCCGTATCTCCTGCCTTAGGTTTTGTAAAATGTGCCACGTCGATCACGCTGTTGTTGATCAGGGCAAAATAAACGTCGTAAATGGGAATGACAATGTCAGAACTGCTGGCATTCTCCCTTGCAACGTACTCCTTCTGATTTACGATCTTGCTGGCCACAAGTCCGGCAAGGTCCTGTTCCAGAATGCCGTACACTGCCTCCGTAAGCTCCTTGTCGATGGAAAGATATACGTCCGAGCCGGAAGCCGCTTCCTTACGCTCCGTAATGGCAAGCACCTTTCCCATGTGATCAACCACCACCGTCTCATAGCCTTTGGCTCCCTGCAGCGTTGTTTCCATGTAGCTTTCAATGCCGCTCTTTCCGACAACGTCATTGATCCCATAGCTCCGGTCTGACTTTCCCTCTTCCTCAAGCTTCGCATTTAAGTTATCAAGCTCATCGGATGATATTTTGCCGGTATATCCTAAAACGTGGGCAAAATACACGCTGTCCACGTATTTGCGGATCGTGTCCTCCTCTATGGAAACCCCGGGCAGTTCCTGGGCATTTTCCATCAGAGCCGCAACGCTCTTCCATGATACGTTGGTGGCCACCGTGGTCCCAAGATACTTCCGGAAGGATGTCAGACTCATGTTATACCTGATGGTCACGATCTTGAGCCAGTCTTCCTGGGAATACCCCCTTCCGGGAAAAAAGGTGCTTTTTCTGTCACCGGGTTTCTCATATTCTCCAATGGCAAAATGCTTTTTATTGTCACTGAGATATTCCATCACCTCCAGGGGCGTGGAATTCCGCTCCGCCGTATCTAGCTGGTCGATCTTTGTATGGCCATATACGTCCGCAAGGAAACGAAGCAACGCCGTCCCCGTCACCGTATATTCGAATTCATTATTTTCATTAACGGCGATCTTAAAATCCGAAATGACGTGATCCCCGTTCTTTTCCACCATCTTGATCAGTTTGTAAATAACGTCATTCATCCTTTGGTTTTTCTGGGTTCCGGATTCAAATACGTCCTCCAGCTTTACGGAATAAGCCAATTCGTTATAAGCCAGCAGATTTCCGTTGCGGTCATATATGTTCCCCCTTGCGGAGGACAGATCCCTGGTCTTCTGCGTCATGAGGATAAATTCTTCCAGATATTCCTCGCCGTGTACCACCTGAAGGTCAAAGCAACGATGGATCAGGACGGCGCACAGACCAATGACGATCAGCATAAGATAGGTTGATCTGCTGGTTATGAAATTTATGAATTTGCGTCTGATCAGATCAAGCAATGCTAGTACTCCTTCTTACGCTGCCGGAGCCTGAGCCATTCGTTCATTTTCAGGATCGGCGGATAGAACAACAGGGTTGCGATCAGCGT
>ONSO01000131.1:7414-9593 GCA_900320485.1 uncultured Lachnospiraceae bacterium
GTGACCACCGTCTCCGGAAGAATCACGTGCAAAAGATAATAAGAAAACTCCAATTTCCCCCAGATCAGGAACAGGAAAACATAGGACACAAGACTACAGGTCAGGTCGCTGATGGTAATAAGCGCCAGGGGCAATTTAATGTCCTCCGGATAAAAGACGCGGGAAAACTTTCCGTTCAGGAAACCCACGTAGGTATATAAAAGAGCATAAAATCCAATGGTTCCTCCGAAAAAAACGTCATATAGCAGACCGCAAAAAAAGCCAACGACGATCCCAACGTTCTCCTCTTTCATAAACCCGTTTGCCGCCGTAAGAATGATCAAAAGATTCGGAAAAACGTGCAGGGGCAATACGGCGGGAAATACGGCAGTCTGCAATAAAAATCCAATAAGGACCGACAATGCCGTAAGCAGAAAACTCAACATCCCATCAATTCTCCTCTATGATCTGCTTTTGATCCAAGATCACCAGGACCTCAGACAAATGCTCAAAATCCACGGCCGGGATCAGCGTTCCCGATTTCGTCAGGTTATTATTGTCCGGCGTGATGGTAAGCACATAACCGATCAAAATGCCGGGCAGGAATTTGTCGCTCACGTCACTTGTCACGATCTTGTCGCCGGCCTGTACGACTCCCTTGGAATCCACAAGCTTGGAAAAATAGATAACGCCTTCATTCATGCCCTTTAAGCTTCCCGTCACGATCATGTTGTCTTCCGTGGCCAGGGTCATGCCGGAAACGTTGGCATTATCGGAAATAATGGCGGTAACTCTTGCCCAGTTGGGTCCAACGGCGCTGATTCTGCCAACAAGTCCGCCTCCGGCAATGACGTTCATGTCCTCTTTCAGGCCATCATCGGAACCCTTGTCAATAATAAAAGCCGAATACCAGTTTCCCGAATCCCTGGAAATGATCCTGGCTCCCACCTTGTGATACTCTTCATATTGCTCGTCCAGCTCAAAGAGCTGCCGGAGCTTGTTCAGTTCATATTTGTCCTGCTGAAGAAGGGTGTTCTCCTCCGTCAGCCTGGCTACCTCTTCCTTCAGGGCGGCATTTTCCTGCAAAAGGCTTCGGATCTGAACCAGTTCGTCCTTCCGGCCCGAAAACCAGCTTCCGGCCTTGCCGATTCCCTTCTCAAATGGCACCAGCACGTATCCGACGATGCTGTTAAAGGGTTTGTCAAAGAAATCCGTGGCAAAAGTAAACAACATCATGGCCGTACATAAAATTGTCAAAATAAAGAGGAGATATTTACTTGGCAAAGTAAATTTCTCCCCCTTGCGTTTCACCATTGGGCTCATTTACTCATCCCTTCGATCGCGTAAGCTACCGTTTTATAGTTGTCCTCTTTAATGATCTTTGCAAGTCCGAGGGCAACGCTGGCAATGGGTTCCTCTGCCTGATTCACCTTAAGTCCGGTGCCGTTTGCAAGTCTCTCCGCCAGATGATTCACCTGAGAAGCACCGCCCGTAAGATAAATGCCCTTACGGAAAATGTCGGCTGCCAGTTCGGGAGGCGTTCTCTCCAGGATCACCTTTACGTTATCCACAATGGTATTGAAATGCTCTTCCAAAGAATCAACCACAAGCTTTGTGGGAATGGTGCGCTCCACGGGCAGTCCCGTGACAATGTCTCGGCCGTAAACAACGGCGCCCTCCTCATTCTTTTCCAGATCCTTCAGACCCGACGGAATGCGCACGCTGGTCTCGTACGCCAGCCGCCGCACGGAATCAAAGCCGTCAGACCCCTTGCCGATACCAATCGATTCACAGACGCTGTCCGCAAACTTGTAAGCCGAGGCCGTGCTCGCCAAAAGCGCCGGCGTCCTGTCACCGGTATAGGCAATATAGTCCTCATAAACCCGGTAGGCAACTGCCGTATGCGTATCGATCAGATAACCGTCTTTGCGATAAAGATCACGGATCACCTCGCCGGTCCTCTGCATATCGGCATACCCGCCATAGAAATCATCCAGCGCATATTTGATCTTCGGGCTGACCGTGTATTTGCGGTTGTACTCCAGCTGGTTCATCAGATCCTTGATCTGTTCGCCGTCTTCGCCGGAGAGATGATAGAGCAGCCGCTCCAGGTTGCTCGAAATCAGAATATCCATCGACGGCGAATTTGTCATATAGAACGGCCTGTTCAGATTATAGGTACCCGTATTGAGGAAATCGG
>ONSO01000069.1 GCA_900320485.1 uncultured Lachnospiraceae bacterium
CTCGCCCAACCTATAATCCCAGCTCTGCGATCTTTCCCTGCAGTTCATTCTCTCTTTCGCTGAGCATCAGCTCTTCATTGTGTTTCCGGTAATCTTCGCTTCCAAAGTTTGCGATAAATGCCGAGGAAGCCTTTCCCACCGTGAGCTCCGTCACAAGGATCAGCATCTCGTTCCCGCTCTCCCCCTGCGACGCAAATGCCTGCTCCACAAAGGAAAAGAGTGCATGAAGCCTCTCTCCCGTCCTCCGGGTCTCCTGCTTCATTCTTGCGACCTCCCCGTTGTACCTGCCTCTGATGGCTTCAAATGCCTCAGCGCCGCTGTGATACTCCTGCAGGAATAATTCTTTTCTCCGCTCCTCCAAAAACCTTAAGACCCGCTTATTCTTCCGCTTGTCTTCCTCGGAAAGGGAACCTGCCGCCTTCAGGTTATACAAAAGCTTTCTGCGTCCCTCCGCCTGTGCGTCTAAAATACCGGCCAGATTTTCCTCTCCCGCCTCTACGCTTCCCTTAAGCGCCTTCAGGGGATTTCTAAGATCCGTCAGATAAGCCGTCTGCTCCATGACGTCCTTCATCTCTCCCTGGATCTTGTCCAGCAGCATGCCAAGAAGCGACAGCCTTTCGTCAAAGGAGGCCTCCTTGGCCCTGACAAAGGCCTGTACGGAAGGCTTTCCCTCCAGGATCTCCTCCACGCGATAATCCTTTTTATACTTGTTAAAGAGGTCATAATATGCCGTAAATTCCTTGACAACCCTGGGATTCCTTACGTACTGCTCCACAAGGCTTTCCGAAACCTCCAGCTCCTCTTCCTCGTAGAGCTTTAAAATCTCCGAGAGATCCTCCCATCCTCTGGCCGTTACGTAGCTTCGTCCCTCCGTGGTCATCTCCATGACGTAGAAATAATCCTTCTTGAGATCCAGGAAATTCAGCACCGCCGCGTGAACGCCCCGCTCCACCGCATATTCCTTCCAGGTCCGGTAATCCGGCTCCACGGGAAGTACCTTTAATCTGTCCATGGTCACCACGTCAAATTCCCTGACGGATTTATTGTACTCCGGCGGATTTCCTGCCGTTACGATGACCCATCCCTCCGGCACCGCATGCCGCCCAAAGACCTTATACTGCAAAAACTGCAGCATGGAAGGCGCCAGCGTCTCGGACACACAGTTGATCTCATCCAGGAATAAGATCCCCTCCTTCATCCCGCTCTCTTCCATGGTGTCGTACACGGAAGCAATGATCTCACTCATGGTATATTCCGACACGGGATATTCCTTGCCCCCGTAATTCTTCTTTTCGATAAAGGGCAGGCCCAGCGCAGACTGCCTTGTGTGATGCGTCATGGAATAAGCCACCAGGGCGATGCCAAGCTCCTGCGCGATCTGCTCCATGATGGCAGTCTTGCCAATGCCGGGAGCCCCCAAAAGGAAAATGGGGCGCTGCCGTACCACCGGTACCCGGTAATCTCCAAACTCATCCTTTTTCAGGTAAAGGCTTACGGAGTTCTTGATATATTCCTTCGCTTGCTTTACGTTCATTCTTCCTCCTCTAAAATGACCTTCATGCTCCAGGGCGGCACCGGCATCCGATGCTCATCCTCCCCCAGGAATGCAAAGATCACGTCATAGCCGGGATTCTTTTCCGGATAGATCCCATACCCGTCCGTAAAATAGATCAGTCCCTTTAAATTCTCAAATTCCCCGCGGTTTTTCAGCTCCTCAACGTAAGTAAAGACCGGCCTGAAATCCGTAGCCCCAAAGCCCTTCAGCTTTCCATATTTCATGAATGTCTCAAAGTCATCGTCACACGTGATCTTCACGTCGCTCTGCACTTCCTGATCGCACTGAATGATGTGCACGTTGATCTTATGGAAAAAATTCTCCGTCCCCTTCAGGATGGAATAGGTCTTATTGAGAAAGGCCCTGACAACTGCCCCCCTGCAGGAAGCGGAAGTATCTATGGCGATCACAAATTCCTTAACCTTATGGATCTCCTTATACTCCAGCGGCTCCACCAACGGCATGTTGCCATAGGTTTCCAGCCCGTACGTATAATACACGTAATCAAATTCGTCATCATTGACGGTGAGATCCTCTCCCGTGACCGTAAAACGCCGCAGGATCTCGCCATAATCATAATGGTCTCTGGTAGCCTCCTCCAAATTCTTCTCCAGCGTCTCAGCTCCCGCCTTGCCTTTGGTAAAAGATTTCAGGTCCGCCTTGACCCGCTCACTGATCTTTTTCCACTGCTCCTGCGTTACAAACAACTCCTCTGCAGGCTTCCAAAGCTCATGGGAATCCCTCCGAAACAGCTTCGTCAGCTCCTGCCGCTCCTCCGCCGTCAATGTTCCCCGGCGAAAATACCGGTAGAGCTTTTCCGCAGTCAGGGCCCCCACGTCCTCCTTTAAGATCCTGAGCTTCCTTGCCCTGTCCGGATCTTCTTCCAGCGACGCGGCGTTAAGCTGCATGTCCTGGATCACGTTCTCCACGGCCACGTCAGCTGCCAGATCCCAGTCCTCCCTATCCAGCTTTTCGTACTGGAACGGGTGATGAAAAATGCAGTGCAGCAAAACGTGAAGCAGCGATCTTGCAATAAGGTGCGGCTCCGTCTGATAAGCCTTTAACACCCCCACGGGATCATAATGGCATATGGCGCCCTCCGTCATCAGAAATGCCGCATCCCCGGCTCCCCCCGGCAATCCGGCTTCCAGCCCAAGCCGTGCCAATGCCACGTCAAAAAAGCGCAGGTGGATCAGCAACTCATCCCTGGCCAGCCGGATGACCCGGCCGGCCAGCTCCCTCTCCATTTGTTTCTTTTTATCGCCTGCCTCCAAACCTTACCTCCGGTTCCTATACCCCTTTATATTCCAGGCTAAGCATCGTCAGATCGTCAAACTGCTCTGCATCCTTTACAAATTCTTCGACGGCCTTCCTTACGTTCTTCAGCAATCCCTCCGGATCCGCCGCGGTATTTTGATTCAGGGCTGCCAGCATGCGCTCCGTTCCAAAAAGCTCCTCTCCGGCGTTCGTCGCCTCCGGCACGCCGTCCGTATACAGGAACAGCTTTGCACCGGGATTTAATTGCAGAACGTACTCTTTGTATCTTACGCCATCCATGCCGCCAATGACAAAGCCATGCTTGTCCTTGATCAGCTCGAACGCGCCGCCCGCCTGCATCAGTACCGGATACTCATGGCCCGCATTCGCCGCAGTAAGCTTTCCGGTGGAGATCTCCAAAATGCCGAGCCAAACCGTTACAAACATCTCCTCGCGATTGTTCTGGCAAATGGTCTCGTTAGTGCTCTCTAAGATCTCAGCCGGCGTTTTGCCCTGCTTTGCGTTGCTGGCAAGGATAATGCGGGATGCCATCATAAAGAGTGCCGCAGGAACCCCCTTGCCGGAAACGTCCGCCATCACCATGCAGAGATGGTCATCATCCACCAGGAAGAAATCATAAAAGTCGCCGCCCACCTCACGGGCGGGATCCATGGCCGCATAAATGTCAAATTCATTCCGCTCCGGGAAGGCCGGATAAATGTTTGGCAACATGTCAGCCTGTATGCGCGTTGCCAGAGCCAGCTCCGTGCCGATCCGCTCCTTCTCCGCGGTGATCTCCGTGATCTGACGGATGTAGTCTCTGGTTTTCTTCGATATGTCTGCAAAGGACTCCGCCAGGATTTCTATCTCATCGTTTGTCCGATAGGTGTTCTCCATCTCAAACACGTTGTCGCTGCCGCTGAGAGATTTGATCCTTTGCGTCATGTGCTCGATGGGCTTCACAATGCGATATGCCACTACTAAAGCTCCCGTCACGGCAAGCAGTATGATCACGGCGGTCACAATGAAAAAGGTTTCCTCTGAGTGCTTTGCACTCTCCCTGTATTCCGTCAACGCCCGCTCATTGATGGAGTCATAATTGGCCAGCATGGCGTTTGTGGGCTGGAGCGTCAATTTCTTGTCCACGGCAGAGATCACGGCCCAACCGACGGTTCCCATGGGCGCTCCCGCAAGGTAATACTCCTTGCCGTCTATGGTCATGGACTGCAGCCCCGTGTTCTCCTTAAGCGCCTTCGTTACAAAGCTTGCAAGATCCGTATTATCACTCTTCCTCAGGTCCACCGCTTTTCTGGAAAGTTCGGGCTTAAAGGTTCCCTCCTCATTTGGCGAAAACAACACCTGACCCCCGTCACCGATCACACAAAGAAAGCCTTCATTCGAGGAAGTGTTGTTCACGTAATCACTGATGGAAGTCAGGAAAATGTCTGCCCCGACCACTGCCACCAGCTCCCCGTCGCAATACACGGGAGCCGCACACACAAGCCCCGCAATGTTCGTGAAAGCGTCTGCCTCCACGCCCGTAAAGATCAGCTCTCCCGCCTGCACGGCCTGCAGATACCACGGCCTCTGGCGGACCTTAAAATCACAGACCTCCCCGTTTTCGTCAAAATAGGAACCCGACCGGTCATCCACAAAAAGAATGTTTCCGTCCGGCGTGGCGACAAAACAGGAGCTGAGCTTGTCCGAGCTCTTATACATGGCCAGCATGACCTCGCTCATGTTTGCCACAAGAGCCAGCGACTCGGATTTATAAGGATCCACCCCCGGCTCATGCTGGAACTGCACCGTGGGCACCCCGTCCTTTAACTTATCCGGCGGATAAAAAGGATGCGGCGCGAAATTCTCGGAATGCGCAAACAGCTCCGTGGCAAAAGCCTTCAGCGTTTCCACGTCAGACCTTACGTCCCCGAAAAGATCTCCCGCAATGTAGGCCTGTAGCGCCGTGCTCTTTGTCATCGACAGCTCCAGCACCGTTTCCATTGTCATCTCAGAGACTTTTGTGATGGACTCCTGCTGACTGACGCTCGCCTCTTCGACAATCTTCGTCAGATTTCTCTGCTGATAAACCGTCACCGCCGTAAAGATGCCGATCAGCGCAATGATAATGATCAGCATCAGGTTAAAAATCTTCTGTTGCAACCCGCCAAGCTTTATTCCACGAATATACTTCATGCCGCGTCCCGCCTTTCTTAAAGAATAAAAGCGATTATTCTCAGTATATAGGATCATCATACCACATTTTAGCCTCTGAAACAATTCATTTTACGTTGACCGGATGATAAAAAGAGAAGAAGAACGCGCCTTTTACCGTGTTCTTCTTCTCTTCCTTAATGCTGCTTTAAATACTTCTCCTTGGTAGCCATGCCGCCCCGAATGTGCCGTTCGGATTTATTCAAGTCCAATACCCTGCGCACTTCCTTTGCCAAGGCCGGATTCACGTGCTCCAGTCTCTGGGTCACGTCCTTGTGTACAGTGGATTTGGATACTCCAAAATCCTTCGCCGTCTGCCGCACCGTCGTCCCGTGCTCAATGACGTAGTTTGCGATGGCTATGGCCCGCTCCTCAATATAATCCCTCACCTCATACCCCTGGATAAAATGTTTATACAGTGTATGAAATAAAAGCCCGGGTTATGACGTCCGCATTTTGCCGCACGCTATCCGGCCCAGATCACGTCAGGCCTTTTTAGCGTTGACCAGTCCTGCGAATCCCGCGTCAGCGTAAGTGCCAACGGTCTTGGCCAGCTGCACTGCCTTCTCCTGGGGATAATCGCCATGCAGGATCTCCAGGTACCCATAAAAACGCATGGAAGCAATAACGTGGATCAGATCAGGGTCAGGATCCGGAAGGTACTTCCTCCGTCCGGTCAAAAGCCCCCGGATCCGACATTTCCAGATGAACCAGCCGGTCAAACATTGCCCGGAATGCCTGAAGCGGCTGTTCGATCAATGCATTAAGCAGCGCCTCCTTATTTTCAAAAAAGAAATACAGTGCCCCCGTGGTCACGCCCGCATTTTTACAGATCCTGCGAAGCGACGCGTTTTGGTAACCATTCTCAAGAAAATCTGCCTTTGCAGCCTCCAATAATTTCTCTCTGGTTTTTGCTTCCTCATTCATTTTGTTCACTCCCTGTCCTTCAGGACTTCGTTTGCTTCAATCCCCGCAAGCCTTCTTTGCATCAAGAGCCATGCCACAAAATAAGCTGCCAAAAGGATCCCTGCCATGATAACGTAAGACGAAGGATAAATATAATTTTCCATTCCGGTTATGTAAAAAAGCCGGCCTGTTCCGGCCGGCTTTCGAAGATCGCGATTCTGTTGTCCGCGCTGCTGCGCATCCTTCCTAATATGGCTTTTCACGTTTACGCGTCTCCCTTTCCTACGTCAAGCTTTTTTTTCAAATCCAATTTTTTATTTCAAAATCACGTTCTATTTCACGGTCTCAAGACGAATGGTATTGGTTTGTCTTTCTCATCTTCTTTGTCCTTTTCCTTTTTAAGAAATTCCCGCCGTTCGATCCACCGGAAGGGAAAAAGCGATCCCCTGCCCCTCCGTCTCCAGCCCGGCCTTGGCATTAATGCTTTTTAGCACCTGATCCTTGATCTCACTTTTTACAATGATCATGACAATCTCTTTGTCCGGCTGAACGACGATCTGAAACAGCTTTTCCGCCTCGCGATTGGCAGTTCCCCTTCCGTGGATGATCGTCCCTCCCCGGGCGCCGGCTTCCTTTGCCGCCTCCATGACTATGGGAGAAAATCCCGTATTTACAATGCAGATCACCAATTGAAATTCCGTGTTCTTCATCTGCTTCACCTCTCCTTTCCTGCTTCCATGACGTCAAGTACCGGCGATTCATTGCACAGAAAGCCAAATGCGGATGCTCCCATGATGCTGGAAAGGGGAACGGATACGCTCACTCCCTTCCCTCCCTTTACGGAGGCAAACCGTTCTTCCAGCGCTTCAAGGATCTCATCCAAACGGTCCTCTCTCACTATGCTGACAATAACCGATTTTTCATTTTTCGACAACCCCAAATATTCCAGCATTTTATCCTCCGCCGTCCCGTTTGCCGCCGTGATGATCTGAAGATTCACCTGAAAAGACTGGATCAGATCCGCGTAGAAATCTGCTTTCTTTTTATCTACGATGGTAAACAAGACCTCCAGCCGTATGGGCGCAACGTTTCTGCTTTCTTTTGTCATACCGCGTCCTCCTTCTAATCATCCCATTCAAAATAGATCACCTGTGCATCCTCTGCAGAGAATATGTGTCTCATGGCCGCCTTGTCCCTGGCTCTTTTTGCAACGATGGCCCGGAATCCCAGAAGCTGTATGGCGATCAGAGGCGTCATGGCTACCATCGCCACCATGCCAAAAGCATTTTCCATCACCGCATCCCCGCCCCGCAGTGCAACGCACGAGCCAATGATCATGGGAAGCACAAAGCTTGACGTCAACGGACCGCTGGCCACGCCGCCGGAATCGAATGCTATGGCAGTGTACAGCTTTGGCACAAAGAAAGATAACGTCAGGGACAGTAAGTAGCCCGGGATCAGATAATACAAAACGGAGAATCCCAATTGCACGCGAAGGGCCGACAAGCCTACGGACAGTCCCACGCCTATGGATAAGGCGATCATCATCTGCAGCTTGCTGACGTTTCCATCCGTCACCTCCTCCACCTGCCTGTTCAGCACGTGAATGGCCGGCTCTGCCAGGACCGTTGCCATGCCTAGCAGAAAGGAAAAGCCAATGGCCAATGCCCCGTTTTCTGCCGCTAGATCATGCCCCAGCTTATAGCCAATGGGCATGTAACCTATGGTTACGGAGGTCAGAAAAATGACAAGCCCCGTTAAGGTATAGACAATTCCCGAAAAGATCCGGATCAGACTCTGCCTGCTGATCTTCAAGATCGTAAATTGCAGCACCAGGAAGAAAAATATGATCAGGCCCAGCGCCACGGACACCTCCCGGAACGTATCCGCAATGGTATTTAATATTGTCTCCCCAAGTCCTGCTTTCAAAGAATATTCAGGCACTTCGTAGGCAATGCTTCCACCGGAAAACAGGGGCAGGATCAGCATGGCAAGTACCGGGCCTACGGAACATAATGCCACCAATCCAAAGCTGTTTTCCTGCGCATTTTTTCCTCCCGCGCAGCGCGCGATGCCAACGCCCAGTGCCATGATAAACGGCACGGTGATCGGTCCCGTAGTCACTCCGCCGGAATCAAAAGCCAACGGCAGGAAAACGCTTCTTCCCCGCTCAAATAGCAGCGACGTCATGGCGAAGATCATGAGATAAAACAAAAGAAGCAGAGCCGTCTGATCCTTTTGCCATACAATCCTCAACACGCCCAAAAGCAGAAAAAAGCCTACGCCGATCCCGATCGTTACCGTAAGAACGGTGGGATCGATCACGTTGCTGACCTGACTTGCCAGAACAGACAGGTCAGGCTCCGCCACCGTGATGAATACCCCCATGACAAAAGACACCGCCAGCAGGACCAATAGCCTTCTTGACTTCGTCAGACCAGTCCCCACAAATTCCCCCATGGGCGTCATTGCAAGATCTGCGCCCAAATTAAACAAGGCGATCCCAAGCATCAAAAACAGGGTGGATACTGCGAAAGTCGCAGCCTCCTTCCCGCTTAAGTTTACAAGAGGCGTCAGGCATAAAAGAGCAACCATTGCCGCCACCGGAAGCACGGAGAAAAAAGACTCTTTCAGCTTATCCAATAATACCGTTTTTAATGTTTTTCGTTCCATGTTCCTCCTTAATCTTTAATGACTTGATTATATTTTCTTGCGCCTTACGGCCTGATGAGGTAAGCAAAATATCCCACATAACCTGCCAGCATGATCACGCCGCCCCATCTTCCAAGCTTTTGATCCTTTACCACGCACAGGAAAAGCAAGACCATGGTGGCAATGGCGACAAAACCATCGACCGCGAACGTCACCTCATAAGCAACAGGCGTGATCAACGCCGCCGTTCCAATCACAAATAAGATGTTAAAAATATTGCTTCCCACAATATTACCCATGGCGATGTCAGACTTTCCCTTGATGGCAGCGGTCACGCTAGTGACAAGTTCAGGCAGGGACGTTCCGAAAGCTACGATCGTCAAACCGATAAACCGTTCCGACATGCCAAAAATCTTGGCAATGGTGGTTGCGGCATCCACGGTCACGTCGCTTCCAAAAACGATCATTGCCCCTCCCACAAGCACCATGACGACCAATAACCAGATTGGCTTTTTCTTCTCCTCACCACTCTCTTCCTTTGTCCCCTTCTTTGCCATCTGCCACAGATAGATCAGGTACAGGATCATAAATCCCCAGAGAATTCCGCCCTCGATCCTGCTGACCTCGTGGCCCATCAGTCCCAGGAATAGAAGCAGAACCGTAACTCCAATGGTGAATGGTATCTCATAGCGGACCGTGGACCTTTGCACCGGAATCACCCTGATCAGGGAAGTGATCCCCAAAATGATCAGTATGTTTAAAATATTGCTTCCCACCACGTTTCCGATGGTGATGTCCGCACTTCCCTTCAATGCCGCGACGATGCTGACCGCCGCTTCCGGCAGGGACGTACCCATGGCAACAATGGTAAGGCCCACCACAAGCTCCGGGATTCCCAGCTTTTGTGCGATTCCGGAAGCCCCGTCAACAAACCAGTCCGCCCCCTTCATTAAAAGCACAAAGCCCGCGACCAGTAATAAAATCCGTATTGCTATTTCCATGATATTGACTTATTCTCCCTTCCCGTTTTCCATCCACCAGCCCAAAATCGCGGCAGCGATACAGATGACGATCAAAATGCCTGCGATAACGTCATTAAACATTTTTCGTCACCCCCCTAATCGCTCCACTTGCGTCCATGCACGATCACCCCGTATGCCTTGTACAAGATCATCGCGATTAAGGACACAACAATATAAATGGTGCTGCCGCCTCCCACGAGCCCCATAAACCCTAAAAGAACGTATGCAGTTATTCTATTCATGACAATGCTTCTCCTTTACTTTTTTTGTACGCAAAATAGACCTATGTCCATACATAGGTTAAGGAAAAGATTGTCGTCATTTTTTACCGTCTGATCTGTGAATGAACCGGATCAAAATGACCCGGCTTGTGTTTTGAACCGGTCGCAAACAACATTCGACCACTAACAGAAGCGCAAAAAACTCCACTGCCGCAAACAGCTTTGCAATAAAACGCTGAATGCGGGGAGCCTGCCTGTGAGTAATGCGACGCAAAAGAACTGCATGGAGCACGGCGGGGCTCACCTCATCCACGGACTTAATGCTCTCCGCTCCGCTCCTGCTCCCGGAAAGGGAAACTTCCAGGCCGTTTTCAAACTCTGGCGGGATCTGCCCCGGCAGCCCCTCGCTGCCACCCATTAAAAAGGAGAAAAAGATGAGTGCGCTAAGCAAAAAAACACTGATCTTTTTCTTTGTCCGTAATGTCATTTTGCCCATTTCTTTTCCTCCTTTCCTACTTAATTTTCACGTCACAATTGTGCTGACTGATCATCATTTTAATCGGGCCCTTAGGAATTAGCCTTCAGGAACTCCAATACCTGCCCGCGGTCCTTTAATGCCGTACCTGCTCCGACGGCAGTGGTACAGATGGCGCCGCACGCATTGGCAAAGCGCATGGCATCCCGTACCGTGCTTCCCCGTAGGATCTCCGTGGCCAGTCCTGCAACGAAATTATCTCCGGCCCCCGTGGCATCCACCGCCGTAACGTTGCACGGCGGCAGGAAAAACTCCTCCTCGGCATTCTTGAAATAACTTCCCTTTCCTCCAAGCTTGATCACCACGTTCTTCACGCCATATCCAAGCAACACGTCAGCCATTTCAGAGGGCTCCGTCTTCCCCGTATAATACTTTGCCTCATCCTCATTGGGCGTCATAAAATCCACCAACGCGAGCGCCTCTTTCACGTCCTCAAGCCCCAAAACGCGAAAGTTTGGAAGCTTTGTATCCGCAAAGATCAAAGCCCCGGCCTCCTTCGCCTTCCCTGCCACGGAAAGTAAGATCTCCGGATCATCAAAAGGTGCGCGGAAAAGAGAGCCCAGGATCACTGCTCTTGCATTCGTAAACCTCTGCGGGTACTTTTCCGGATGAAAATTATAACGATGCGCCCCGTTGGTAATGGACTTTCTCGTTCCGTCCTCATTGACAAACATGGTGGTAACGGGCGTTGCCCTTTCTTTTTCACGCAGCGCCATCGACACGTCCACGCCACATCTCTTCAACGCCCCAAGGATCATGTCCCCTGCGTCATCCTCCCCAAGAGAACATAAGATTCCCGTCCTTGCCCCCAGCTTTGCTGCCGTCATGGCCTCATTTACGGCCTCGCCGCCCACGTTTAACGATCCGCTCACGGCCCGATATCCTGAAGCAGAGATTGGCTCCGGATCAAATCCCTTGATAATGGAATCTACCAAAGCCATTCCCATGCAAATAACGTCATATTTTTCTTCCATGCTCATCCCTTTCTGATCAGGCACTTCTCGCCTTCAAATGCAAACCCATACTTAAGGATGTTCTCAGCGGGTATTCCCCTCTGCAAAAGGTCCGCGTCATATTTCTTTTCCTCGATCTGCCTTAAGGCATTCTCCGCGGTGTCCGCCAGCTCCCTCTCATCGTCTTCCACGTCAAACACCTTAAACTCCATGATGACCGCCACATTCTTTGTATCTTTCGGTTCCATGACCACGTCGTATCGGCCGTAACCGCTTTCCCGGTTTGATTTTACCAGATAATCATTAGACTTATCAACGATCAGTCCAAGAACAAAGCCATGATAAAAGCGTTCCGGCTCCCTTTGTTCGGACGGCTTGTTGCCAACGTCAAAGTAGCTGAACGTATTTAGTGCCACCTTGTTCATATAGCGGTTCATGGCCTTTACGTCACCCTTGAACATGGCAGTCACAAACTCACCAAAGTCCCCCGTCTGTGCAAACCATCCTTCGATCATACGGGAAAACATTCTTTTTACTTCAAAATTCGTAAGTAAAAGCCGATATAACGGCTCGTCATTTGTATCTTCCCGTATCACCTCATTCACTTTCAGGTAACCGGAAGCGAGTAACAAGCTCCAGATGGCGTTCCTGTTTCCGGACAACTGGCTGAATATGATCTGCTCGTCTATCTTAGTCTCGATAAATTCTCCGTTTAAGAGCTTCTCAAATTCCGTCTTGATCCCCTTATCGCTTTCCCTGATCAGCTTACTGATCAGGCCGTTTCCGCTCGTATTGGCCCAATAGGTATCAAACTTCCGTTCATCCAGATACATCGTTATTGACCATGGATTATAAATGTCCGTCACTTTGCCAAACGTAAACCCGTCATACCAGAACTTGACTTTTTCCTTCTCTGACTCCGGGATCCCCTGCTCATCCATGGCCGCAAATACTTCTTCCTCCGTAAATCCCTCTATAAAATTGAGAGACTTTTCCATCAGTTCGATATCAGGGCCAATTCCGGCGCTGTATTCAGCTTTTATCATGCCCTTGATATCCGTAGGATAGATGATCAGGTATTTGAAAATCCACCGATTGCCTGTACGTTCGCTTGGTCTTATCCATCCAGGCTGGCTGTATACTAAGATCTGTTCCTTTTCATTGCCCCTTTTTATTTTATCTTTGACGATTTTTCGGACCGCCATGTCCTCATCTTCATCAATAAGACGTCCA
>ONSO01000156.1:0-898 GCA_900320485.1 uncultured Lachnospiraceae bacterium
GAAAACAAGACTATCAGTACCTGTTAAGCCTCATTCAGAAAAAAGGGGAGGAGACGGGGTGCGAGATCGAGGTGTTCCAGAGCAATCATGAGGGAGCCATCATCGATCGAATCCAGGAGGCCTATTTCGATGGTACGGCGGGCATTGTGATCAATCCGGGAGCGTACACTCATTATTCCTATGCCATCCATGATGCTCTGGCCAGCGTGACCACCATGCCGAAGGTGGAGATCCATATTTCCGACATTACAAAAAGAGAGGATTTCCGCAAGATTTCCGTGACGGCGCCAGCCTGTGACAAACAGATCTATGGGCATGGTCTGGAGGGATATTGCATGGCCATTGACGAGGTTCTTGCGCGGATCAGCTAAAAAAAGAAAAAAATTTTCAAAAATCTGTTGAAATATTGGCGTTTTTATATTAAACTGTTAAAGAATTATAACCGTGAAAACTTTAGGAGGATATTTTTTTATGATTTCTGCAGGTGATTTCAGAAATGGCATGACCATTGAGTTGGATAATAATGTTTTTCAGATCGTGGAGTTCCAGCACGTAAAACCCGGTAAGGGCGCTGCGTTTGTGCGTACCAAGCTGAAGAACATTAAGAATGGCGGCGTAGTCGAGAGAACCTTCCGTCCTACCGAGAAGTGCCCTCAGGCGCGTATCGACAGAAAGGACATGCAGTACTCTTATTCCGATGGTGACCTTTTCTATTTCATGGATACCGAGACCTATGATCAGATCGCACTGAACGCAGAGACCGTTGGTGACGCGCTGAAGTTTGTCGTAGAGAACGAAGTATGTAAGATCTGTTCTCACAATGGCAGCGTATTCTCCGTAGAGCCTCCTCTGTTTGTAGAGCTGACCATTACGGATACCGAGCCTGGCTTCAAGGGCG
>ONSO01000156.1:954-9823 GCA_900320485.1 uncultured Lachnospiraceae bacterium
CAGGTTATGGTACCTCTCTTTGTAGAGCAGGGTGACAAGATCAAGATCGACACCAGAACTGGTGAGTATCTGTCCCGCGTATAAGGATCCTGATCGGGCCCGGGTCCGTGGCTGAAATTGTAAACAGACTTGTAAGACAATGATTTTCCCATGGCAGGAGGGTCATTGTCTTTTTTTGTAAAAAAATGGGGAAGGGGCGGAATGGGCCATGCAAAAGACGTGGGAAAAATGGCGGCATTCCGGCGAAAAGATTTTGGAAGGGCGGCAGACTTGGGATACGTTGCCGTCAAGGAGCCATAAAAAAGGAAATGCATGAACAAATACGAATTTGGAGAAATGGTCAAGGAACGGGTAGCAAAGGTTTTAGGAGAGCAAGTACAGGTCAGCCTTCAGGAGGTTCGGAAAAATAATAACGTCATGAAGCTGGGCCTGATGGTGAATGACAAAAAGAAGGGTATTGCGCCTACTTTATATCTGGAGGATCTCTATGAAGACTACGTGGACGGACGGGATGAAGAGGAAATCCTTGACGTGATCCTGGAAAACCTGAGAAAAGGAATGCCAAAGGAAAAGATCGACGTAAGCTTTTATGAGCATTACGATGAGGTGCGGGACAAGATCTGTTACAAGCTGATCAATTATGAGAAAAATGAGGATTTTTTGAAGGAGATTCCGTACGTTCCGTTTTTGGATCTTGCCATTTGCTTTTTCTATCCTTTTTGGCATGAGAAGATCGGGAGCGGGTGCATTCTTGTCAGGAACGATCACGTGGAGAGATGGGGAGTCACGACGAAGGAATTATGGAAGAGGGCAAATGAGAATACAAGAAAGCTTTTTCCGGAGGCCTGCTGTCCCATGGATGCCATGTTGATGGAAATGGCAGGGACGACTCCGAGACCGTGGGGCCCATTGCCGGAGAATGGCTGGGGATCATTTCCCATTAAGGTTTTGACAAACAGGCAGAGGGCATTTGGTTCGGCGGTGATCCTTTATGACGATTACCTCGAGAGCTTGTCGAAGAGCCTTCACGGTAGCTTTTTTATCATTCCAAGCTCCATTCACGAGGTGCTTATTCTGCCTTATGACGGAGACGAAGATGAGGAGAGCCTGGAGTGGATCATTCAGGACGTAAATGAAAGGCACGTGGATCCCGAGGACGTTCTGTCAGACCGTTTGTATTATTATGACGGGAAGGAAAAGAAAATGAAACTGATACCTTAAGTTTTTCTAAACAAAGGGACTTTTGAAAAATTGAAGGTAGACATTCTGAAAAAATTATGGTAGTATTATCAAGGTGGCGCCGTTCTTAATAACCATTTGCGACCGTAGTCTAATGGATAAAACGATGGCCTCCGACGCCGTTGTTGCAGGTTCGAGTCCTGTCGGTCGCACGCAGCGCCACCTTGACTTATAAAGCATTTTGATTTGAAACGTGTTTTTTGAAAAGGATCAAAAAGGAATCGAGCGGTTTCCTACTCGATTTTTAACTATGAGGATTCCATGAAAGAAAATTTAAAGAAGATCAAGTCATTGTCTGCGGTGCGGTTGCCATTACCGTGGTTATAGCGTTGAAGGCCGGCGGAGTCCATAATGACCAACTGAATCAGATTGGCGAGACGGTTACGACCAGCGAGACGGAGAGCGTAGCTTCCACAAGCGAGACTGAGCAGGAGACGCCCCTTGTAAAGAATGAAGATCCCGCCATTACCGAGGCCATTTCAGCTTACTATAAGGCTTTGGCTGACGGAGACGAGGCTACGTTGAATGCCATCTGTGACAAGGTGGAAGAGTTGGAAATGTTGTGGTTTTTGGAGACGGCCAATTACGTGGAGTACTATCCCGGATTGGAGATCTATACAAAACCCGGATATGCGGAAGGGGAGACCGTGGCTTACGTTTGCTTTCAGGTAAAGCTTACCGGAAAGGACGTGGCATACCCCGGATTTATGTGGCATTATCTTTGCACTGCGGAGGACGGGTCCCTTTATTTTAAGCGCACAAGTCTGTCCAACGAGGCAAATGAGTACGTGACAAAGATCAATGCGGAAGCGGACGTGCTTGAGCTGAACAACAGAGTCAAGGTGGAGTTTGACGACCTGATGACGCAACAACCGGATCTTTTGGCTTACATGGATGACGTCTCCGAGGACGTCAGAAAGACCGTGGGCATTGAGCTGAGTAATAAAAAGGGCGAGACGACTCCTGAGAGCACGGAGGGCGGAAACGGTGAAGAAGGCGGAGAGGGCGAAAACGGCCAGAATGGCAACGGTACCTCCTACCAGAACGAGGACGCCAACGTGGAGGAAGTAGTCTATGCCGTGGCTTCCACTACGGTCAACGTAAGAAAGTCTGACAGTGAGAAGGCGGAAAAGATCGGCAAGGTGACCGGAGGCTCCAAGGTTCAGGTTTTGGAGCAACTGGTGAATGGCTGGTCGAAGATCTCTTTTGAGAACAAAGAAGGATACATTATGTCTAAGTTCCTGAAAGTTCAGGAATCGGCATTAAAGTATACGCCCATCGGAACGGTGAAGGCTACGGACAACATCAACGTACGCGCCGACGCCAGCACGGATTCCTCCAAGATCGGAACTTTGGTCAAGGGGGACGAGGTAGATCTGCTTGCCGTGGAAGGGGAATGGTGTAAGATCAATTTCAAGGGACAGATCGCTTTCGTAAAGGCAGAATACGTAGAGAGACAGTAGGGGATTATTGTATACAAGTATGGTAATCCTGAAAAACTGGGTATATAATAAGGGCAATGGGACAAAGGCGTTCTGACAAGGGGACACTTTGTCCTTTTCTCTTATGGAGAACCAGAAACGCAGGATCCAAAAATATTTTAAGGAGGACAGAAAAATGTCTTATGTTGATGAGGTTTATGATCTGGTAGTTGCAAAGAACCCCGCTCAGCCTGAGTTTCACCAGGCAGTAAAGGAGGTTCTGGAGTCTCTTCGCGTTGTGATCGAAGCAAACGAGGAGCAGTACCGCAAGGATGCGCTTCTTGAGAGAATCGTTACTCCCGAGAGACAGATCCTTTTCCGCGTTCCCTGGGTAGATGACAAGGGACAGGTTCAGGTTAACAATGGTTTCCGCGTGCAGTTCAATTCTGCGATCGGACCTTACAAGGGAGGCCTTCGTCTTCATCCTTCCGTAAATTTGGGTATCATTAAGTTCCTTGGCTTTGAGCAGATCTTCAAGAATTCCCTGACCGGTCTTCCCATTGGCGGCGGTAAGGGTGGTTCCGATTTTGACCCCAAGGGCAAGTCTGACAGAGAAGTAATGGCATTCTGCCAGAGCTTTATCAACGAGCTTTACAGACATATCGGCGCAGACACCGACGTTCCCGCAGGTGACATCGGTACCGGCGCAAGAGAGATCGGTTACATGTATGGCCAGTACAAGAGACTGACCGGTTTATATGAGGGCGTTCTGACCGGTAAGGGCCTTACCTACGGCGGATCCCTTGCAAGAACTCAGGCTACCGGTTACGGACTTCTTTACCTGACCGAGGAAATGCTGAAGTGCAACGGCAAGGACATTGCAGGCAAGACCGTAGCAGTTTCCGGTTCCGGTAACGTTGCAATTTATGCCATCGAGAAGGCTCAGCAGCTTGGCGCTAAGGTTGTTACCTGTTCCGATTCCACCGGATGGGTATATGATCCCGAAGGAATCGACGTAGCACTTCTGAAGGAAGTAAAGGAAGTGAAGCGCGCAAGACTGACCGAGTACGCTGCAAAGAGACCTTCCGCTCAGTATCATGACAAGGCTTCTGAGGGTACCAACCAGTGGATCATCAAGGTTGACGTGGCTCTTCCTTGCGCAACCCAGAACGAGTTGAACCTTGAGGATGCTAAGAACCTTGTTGCAAACGGCGTTATGGCAGTGGCAGAGGGCGCTAACATGCCTACCACTCTTGAGGCTACCAAGTACCTTCAGGAGAACGGCATTCTGTTCTGCCCCGGCAAGGCTGCAAACGCAGGCGGCGTAGCTACTTCCGCCCTGGAGATGAGCCAGAACAGCGAGAGACTTTCCTGGACCTTCGAAGAGGTTGACGCTAAGCTGAAGACCATTATGGTTAACATCTTCCACAACCTTGACGCTGCAGCAAAGAAGTATGGCAAGGAAGGCGACTACGTTGCAGGCGCTAACATTGCAGGCTTCCTGAAGGTTGCAGAGGCAATGACCGCTCAGGGTATTGTCTAAGTCACGATCATACGTATTTTCGATATCCCATGGCAACCCTGCCATGGGATATTTTTAATTGACTTTCCCCCGTAATAAGGCTATTATGGTATTAGGGTTTCACCCAAAACGTAGAAGCGAGAAAGGGGAACTTGCAGATGTACGTAAATAAGATTCTTCAAAGATTTTATACGGTGAATGACACGGAAGTAAATCCGGATCAGATCCGCGGTTGCCTGTTTGGAGGAGCTGCGGGAAATGCCCTTGGTTATTCCGTGGTATTTATGAGTGAGGAGGAAATCCTCCGTCAGTTTGGAGAAAATGGAATTACGGAGTATCAGATCGCCAGGGACGGCGGCAAGGCCATGATCTCTGATGATACGCAGATGACTCTGTTTACGGCAAACGGACTTTTGGTGGCAGATACCAAGGCTAAGATCGGAGGGATTCAGGTTTGGCCAAGGAGTTACGTTGCCATGGCATATCAGGATTGGCTGCGGACGCAGGAGATGAGCTATGACGAATACTGCAAGGCCATGGAGGATCCGGAAGGGCCTGCGAGCCACTGCGTTTCCTGGCTTTCCGACATACCGGAGTTATATAGCAGACGACTTCCCGGGAACACGTGCCTTTCAGCCCTGAAGATCCGCAAGAAGTCCGATTACTTCGCGGATGATTACACAAAGGACACGGTCAATAACAGTAAAGGCTGCGGCGGAGTAATGCGCATAGCTCCCGTGGGACTGATGTATCATAAAATGAACACCCTTCGCCTGGACGGTGAGGCGGCCCAGATCGCTGCGATCACGCACGGCAATTCCCTTGGATACATGCCCGCGGCACTTCTTACGCACGTGATCAACCGAATCGTTTTCCCGAAGGAAAAGCTGACCCTTAAGGAAATTGTTACCGAGGCCGTTGGAAAGATCATGGAGCTTTTTGAAGGTGATGAGCACTTAAACGAGCTGGCAGACATTATCGATCTTGCCATTTCCCTTTCCGAGAACGGGGAGAGCGACCGTGACAACATTCGGCGCATCGGCGAAGGCTGGGTGGCAGAGGAGACTTTGGCCATTGCCATTTACTGTGCGCTGCGTCATCAGGACAATTTCTCCGAGGGCATCATTGCAGCGGTAAATCATTCCGGAGACAGTGATTCCACCGGCGCCATTACGGGAAACATTCTCGGAGCGCTGATCGGTTATGAGGCCATGGAAGAAAAATGGAAGAAGAACCTTGAACTCTCCGACGTGATCATGGAGATGGCAGATGACCTCTGCCTGTGGATCCGGATGGAGGATCAGAGCAAGTTTGATGATCCCGATTGGTTAAGAAAATATTACAGATAAAATCGTCAAAAGTAAAAAGAGCTGAATAACAAAGAAAAAAGGGGCGGCGGACGTGCAAACGTCCATTGCCCCTTTACATTTTAAAAACGTGCGTTATTACGCATTATCAATTTGATCGATCAAGCCCGAAATCAATAGTTATCATCCGCGTCAGGACCCTGATCGCGCATTTTTTCGATCCTCTTATGGGCGTCCACGTATTTTTCATAAATCTCTTCGGGAGCAAGGCCGGACAGATCCAAATGACCCAGATAGAGAAGCGTAAGGGCGTCGATTTCGTCCTTGGGGAATGCAGCGTTTGAGTTAAAATCCATAATCAGAAACTCCTTTCCGTATGCATGATTTTTAGCATTGAAATCATACTACCAACATTATAGAGAGTTTTTAATAATTATTCAACCAAAATCGGGAAATACTTTCTGGTTTTTTTACTTTTTGCTCCGGCTTGACTCAAAATCCGGTTGACTGCGCCCTGAAAACCATATATTATGATTAAGATAAGTTTAAAATGAAATGCTGAGTCTGGATAATGAGGATCTGGATAAGCACGTGGTATATCTCGTTGACGACTCAGAAATTGATGAAGATACCACGCCCGTGGGAACGCTAAAGTATCGGGAATATGGCGTCGTGGGTGACTCCTGCGAGTTTGTTGCGGCAGGCCGGTTGAACCTAAGCGTTCTGAGAAATCTGATCTGGAAGGTTGCCACCGGCGGAAACGGATGCCATGCGGAAATTGAAAACGAGGAAAGCATTGAAAGGCTGATACGGATGATGACGGTTTGGATGACCGCATTGAGGTGGACAACTGGTTTGATCCGCTGGAGGGCGATGCGGATCATGACGGCAGGCTTGATTTGCAGGAGCTTGCCGAAGGTACAAATCCCAGAGTGTACAATAAGCACGGCTGGGATTACGTGGCTGCCTTTTTGAAAGGCTACATGGGCGGAGACTTCATACGGGATGCGCAGGATTCAACCGTAATGGCCGGACGGCTTATCGGAAGCTTTGTACCTTTTATTGACGTTCGTGATGTGGTAGCCAATACAATTCACATAGATCCGGGCATGACCGGATTAAGTTTGATCGGTCTGATTCCGGTATTTGGCGACGCAACGGGGTCGGCGGGGAAATGCGTAAAATATGTTTCCCAATATGCTGACTATCCTTCCATTGTCTTGGAATTGCTTACTTTTCTGGAAAAGAGTTGCCCGGACATAGCAAAGGAAGTCGTAAAGTCGGATGATTTTATTCCGGCCATGGAAAAACTGGCCAAGTCAGATCTTAGTAAGCTTACAAAGGCCGAACGGGAAGCTTTGGAAGCACTTTATGAGAAAATTGGGTTGAAGAGTCTGCTAAAGGCGGATAATTTAATCCCGAATCAAGGTTTTTCATCGTTTGCGGATTTGAAGAAAGCTATAGGCAGTGCAGGAATAGGAAATGATTGGCATCATATTGTGGAACAAGCGCAAATTGGAAAATCGGGATTTAGTCCTGAACAAATTCATAATACAAGTAATATTATAGCTGTTGACCATGCAACCCATATGAAAATAACGGGATATTATAATACCAAGAGTTTCGATTTTACTAACGGATTATCGGTTAGAGAATGGCTTGCCGGACAAAGCTATGAGGAACAATATAGTTTTGGTTTAAACGTGTTGAGACAATTTGGGGTGATAAAATGAAAAAATATACAGTGGAGGAGATTACTGAGATATATGAAAAGTCAGGCCGACTGATGTATGATGCAACATTATCCGGAGATTACAAAACAAATAATAGAGAAGGAAAAAAACTGACAAATCTTTATAAAATATTCGAATCTGATAATGAATTTGGCCGTCAATGTATTGACAGACTTCTTGAAAGTGGCAATGTTGTTATAAAATCAAAAGCTGCAGCATATTGTCTTGCGCTGGAATACAGAGTGGAAGATGCCGAAACAATATTGAGAATGATTGCAGAAAATCCGGATAATGGAATATTTGGTTTTAATGCTGGAATGACCTTAAAAGTATGGGAAAAAAACGGTTATTTGAAGATCTATTAGGGTTAAGGTGGATCATGCCAACGGGGACGGTTCTTCTTGGCATGTTTCTTTCCCTTGAGCCAGGAATGCGGACACGGGAAAAATTTCTACGATGGTTGTGCTTGTTGGAGCGTGTTCGCCTGGCTTATTGCTTCCTTCTCAGTCTTGTTCCGCATACGCAGGTCCGCGAAAAAGTCCTTTAGGTCTTTGCCGTATTCGTTATTAGGGACGCAGCGGCAGACGGTGCACTGATGGCTGAACTGGAGGTAATCCTTGTCATGATACTGTCAATAGTTTTTCGCAAATTCATTATAGCGGTTGAACATGCAACCAATATGAAAATAACGGGATATTATAATACCAAGAGTTTTCGATTTACTAACGGATTATCGGTTAGAGAATGGCTTGCGGGGGGAAAAATGAAAAAACATACAGTGGAGGAGATTACTGAAATATATGAAAAGTCAGGCCGGCTGATGTATGATGCAACGTTATCCGGAGATTACAAAACAAATAATAGAGAAGGAAAACATTTAATTAATATTTTTAAATTATTTGAGAATGATCTTGATTACGGTTATCAGTGTATCGAAAGGTTATTAGAAAGTAATAATGTAGTTGTTAAGACGGAAGCGGCATCTTATTGCTTGGCGCTAAATTATAATGTCGAATATGCTTTATCAGTATTGAGAGACATTTCAAATGATCCCAACAATGGCATATTTGGTTTTAATGCTGGAATGATCTTAAAAGTATGGAAAAAAAACGGTTATTTGAAGATCTATTAGGGTTAAGGTGGATCATGCCAACGGGGACGGTTCTCGTTGGCACGATTCTTTCCCGTATGGCGGGGACGCAGAAGTGAAGAAACTTTTATGACGGTTGCGTTTTTGGAGCTTGTCCACCTGGCTTAAGGCTTCCTTCTCAGCTTTGTTCCGCTTACGTAGGTCTTCGAAAAAATCCTTGAGGACTATGTGCATTCTTCCTCCAGGATGCCGTAGTAGACGGGGCGCAGATGGTTGAACTGGAAGTAATCCTTGTCATGGAAGATACCGCGGCCGTGGGAACATTAATGTATCGGGAATATGGCGTCGTGGTTGACTCCTCTAGACCTGTATGAAGAGTGCATCAGGGAATACCGGGAAACGAAATCAGGCTGGACAAGGAAGACGAGGACAGCGAAGATGATTATCTTTTG
This sequence comes from uncultured Lachnospiraceae bacterium, assembly GCA_900320485.1. Lineage (GTDB taxonomy): Bacteria > Bacillota > Clostridia > Lachnospirales > Lachnospiraceae > Acetatifactor. The sequence goes on from ONSO01000156.1 coordinate 9,719, forward strand.
GACGGCGAGGAAGTAAAGGGGTTTCGGAATGAACTGAGTAAGGACGGAAAGCAGATCCGCGTAAAGGTTTCTTTTAAGTGTAATCCGAAATCAGTGGATACGGAT
>ONSO01000012.1:0-22953 GCA_900320485.1 uncultured Lachnospiraceae bacterium
GAGACTTCACGACACCTTCACTAATCGTTACTTGGCCACTTGCACCACCACCACCTGCTACTATGATTCTACTGTGAAGATCATCAACAGTTTTTCTCAAATCTGATGCGCCACCTCCTGATCCAATAAATTGATCAGTTTCATACGAATATCCGCTTCCACCTCCACCGAATGATGGCCTTGATGCTTTTCCATTTGCAGTTTCTCCTTTAGCACCGATAAACGCGAAAAATTTTCGTTTTGAAGAAGAAATCAGAAGTCCTTTATAGCATCCTCCTTTACCTCCTTCATCATTTGGCCCACCACCCTGTGCCCCGAAAACTTCAATGAAATATGACCCTTTCTCTAATGATATTTCGTATGGATTGCATGAATAAGGGGTAGAACAAGGATAATTTAGTTCAACAGTTCTATCAAAACAAGTCGGGACTTGCTGTTTTCCTTCAAAATTAATGCTTATCCATGAACAATCACTCATAGAATCAATTTATTACCATTTATTTCATTCTATTAATGAAAAACTTGATGTTTTTCAAAAAATCAATAATTTCAATCGGCAGATGCGCGATAATTTATCATCGGAGATTACCTTTATCGACACCAATACCTTTATTAAGGACAAGTTGAAAAGCAGTGATTTCGATAAGTTCGGTTTACATTATGTTCCTTCGGTTAACAAATCGGTTCATGCGTACATAGAAAGCAAGATCATGCAACAATGGTCGGCTGCTCATAATAAATCTCGTACAGCACGCTTCGCCGAGTTTCAAAATACAAAAGAACGATAATCATCGGATAAATTTTTATCTGTGGTTGCTTGAATTTTAACGCAGGTTTTTTTAAAGCCTTGCGTTTAATTTTTACCGAAAACCGTAAAATTTCAAATAAAAACCGATTGACGAAAGCAATTTTTTTTAGCATAATAGTCAGGATGTTTAAATTATGAAGTTATAGTTAATTTTATATAGAGACACAATCGATGAAACAGTTCCTGACAATAACAATGATGGTGATGCTGCTGGCACTGGGTGCCCGCGCTGTCAATGCCCATCAAGTGACCGAGACTTCGCCCAATGGCAACCTGGTCGTGCGTTGTGAAGTGCGCTACGGCAAGGTTTACTATGATGTGACCTACAAGGGAAAAACGGTGATCACCATTGCACACAGACTGGCAACGATCGAGGCTGCCGACCAGATTCTTGTGATCGATAACGGACAGGTTGCGGAAAGAGGAAGACATGAGGAGCTGGTAAGGCTGGGAGGTAAGTATGCTGAGTTTGTCAAGATTCGGCAGATGGCGGAAAACTGGCAGATTACCACTTTGGCTCAGTAGGCAGGACCGGCGACGTAATCAGGGGGCTAAGCGCAGACTTGGCACCTTTTTTTACGGACGGCGGGGAGAATTGACGCCGCAGTTGCCAATTTCCGGTTTCGGCGGTATAATGAAAATGCCGTTATCCGGCAAAGTGAAGAAAAGCAAGGACCGCCGCGCTTTTGCGGCGCTTGCGTGAGAAAGAATGGTTCAAGACGGAAAGGGGTTATTTCATGCCCGATCATAGAGAGTGGTATAAATTGGATCTGTCCGCAATCGTGTATCCCACGTTGCAGCGACGGGATTTCTCCTCCGTGTATCGACTTTCGGTGCTCTTAAAGGAGGAGGTGCAGCCTCAGGTGCTGCAGCAGGCTTTAGATCTTACGCTTCCAAGGTTTCCCACCTATAAGGCGGCGATCCGCAAGGGCTTGTTTTGGCGTTATCTGGAGCCGAATAACCGGCCGGGACCTTTTGTAAGGCCGGACGTAAAAAATCCCTGCCAGCCCATGAGTTTTAAGGACAATAACAGGTATCTGGTAAGGGTGTATTATTATCACAACAGGATTTCCCTGGAGGCTCATCACAGCCTTGGAGACGGAACCGGAGGCATGTGTGTATTGCAGACGCTGACGGCAGAGTATTTAAGGCTTTTAGGACATACGGAGATCCAAAACGGCGGCTTTGTGCTGGACGTCAATGAGAAGCCTGATCCGGGGGAGCTGGAAGATGCATACGTGAAATATGCGAATTCCAAGATCTGCCCGCCCAGGCCGGGGGAGAAGACCTACAGGGTCCGCGGAACCAAGGAGCCATTTTACACGTTAAACATTATTGACGGCATTACTTCGACTTCTGAAGTGCTGAGGGTAGCGAAGGGATATGGCGCAAGCATTACGGAGTATTTTAACGCAGTCCTGCTCTATGCGCTGCTGAAAAAGCAGGAAGAGGACAGGCGTTTAAGGCTTAGGCCGGTGAGAATCGCCATGCCCGTGAACCTAAGGCGGTTCTTTCCCTCCAAAACGCTTAGAAATTTCATTACCATGATCTATCCCGGAGTTGATCCGAGATTGGGAGAGTATACGTTTGAGGAGATCGTAAGTCAGGTGCACCATTACATGCGATATTACGTGAATGATAAGTTCCTGCGGGCGGACATTACCACAAATGCCAAGACCCAAAGTCATCCCCTGATCCGCATTGTGCCATTATTTATCAAGGATTTTGTCGTAAGATCCTTCTACGCGAAGGTACAGGATCACAATTCCTCCGCCGGGCTTACCAATATGGGGGCCCTGCAGGTAAATGAAAGCATGCGGCCCTATATCGAGAGGTTTGACATTTGCATGGGACAGCCGTTTTCTTCAAGAACCAATTGTGCCATCATTAGTTTTCAGGACGTGCTGACCATAAATTTTGCGAGCAGCATAGTGGAGGCGGACGTGGAGCGTTACTTTTTCAGAAAACTGGTAAAGGATGGAATCCACGTGAAAATCGAGAGCAACCGGGAATTGCCGGCGGTGGAAAGATAGGAGGATGGGAAATGTCATATTGCGTTAATTGCGGAGTGGAGCTGGACGCCACCGCAAAAAATTGCCCTTTGTGTAATACGCCGGTTTTGAATCCGAAGGAGATAAAAAGTGATTCGGCCATTCCGCCTTTCGCAACGGAGAAGGCGCCGGTGGAGGAGATTCAGCGGGCGGATTTCGGATGGCTGGTATCCATGGTCTGCCTTGCAACGGCTGTTACCTGTGGCCTTTTGAACTGGCTGGCCTTTAAGCAAAATCTGTGGTCCCTTGCCGTGATCGGTGCCTGCGTGGTCCTTTGGGTCATGCTTGTCCCGGCGGTGATCTATCATAAATGGTTGCCGTATTTTTATATTTTGATGGATGGAGCGGCGTTGGTGGTATATCTGTATCTGATCGCCAGAATGCTGGACAGTTATCGCTGGTTTATGGGGCTCGGCGTTCCGCTGGTGGTCTGCACCGTGGCAGTGGTGGAGCTTTTTACGCTTGCCATTCGAAGATTTCCTAAGGGGATCCTGGCACGGGGACTTTACTTTTTTGTCAGTCTTGGAACCTTGTGCGTAAGTTACGAGGTGGCCATAGACTTGTTCCGGAAGGTTCCCGTGAGGCTCGGCTGGTCCGCAGTGGTACTTACGATCTGCGCCATCGTAAGCATTGCCATCATTACGACGCTTTCGAGAAGAAGACTTCGCAATGAAGTGAGAAGGAGGTTACATTTCTGATGGAAACAAAGCAAAGACTCCTGAAATTTGTGAAAATGGCTCATGGCATGGTGGAGAACACTGACATTGAAAAGCACCGTCAGTCTCAAAACCACCTGGGAGAGCTGATGGGGCATTTGAAGGATATCCGTTTCAAGGATCTTGACGTGGACGGAATGCACTGTGAGTGGGTAAGTACGGAGCGGGCTCACGTTCATAAAAAGGTGATCCTGCACTGCCACGGCGGCGGTTATTCCACGGGCAGCAGTCTTTATGCGAGAACCCTTACGGCAAAGCTGGCGGCAAATCTTGCCATGGAGGTGCTGACGTTTGATTATCGCCTGGCGCCTGAGAATACGTATCCCGCGCCGCTGGAGGACGCGCTGAAGGCATGGGATTATTTGATGCTAAAGGGATATGGCGCCAGGGACGTGATCGTTACGGGGGATTCCGCGGGGGGAAATCTTGCCCTGGCCCTGGTATTAAAGCTCAAGGAGCAAAAGCGCCTGCTGCCAAAGGGACTGATCCTTCTCTCGCCATGGACGGATCTCACGAGCTCAGGAGAGTCTTTTGAGGAGAAGAAGGACGTGGATCCCGTGCTGAACGGGCCATACATAGAGCGGATGATCAAGGCTTATGCGCCCAATGAGGATTTGACGGATCCCTACGTGTCGCCCCTGTTTGGGGATTTTACCGGATTTCCGCCCACTTACGTGCAGGTGGGATCCAATGAGATCCTTTTAAGCGACTCCCTGCGGCTTTCGGAGCGGCTTTCGGCGGCCGGGGTAGTGACCAGACTGGACGTCTTTGAGGGAATGTGGCACGTTTTCCAGATGGCTCCCTTTAAGACGGCAACGGAAGCCATGGAAAAGATCGCAAGGTTTGTCATTGAGGAAATGATGCATTATTAGTGGCAGTTTACGGAGTTATGGAGTTATGGAGTTTTTGCGTCGAAAAAAGGATTTTGGACGAACTCGCAGAATATTTCAGTTAGGGTGAAGTTTGTGGTAGGTTTGAGGAGGAGCTTGACGCAGGGCGTCAGAAAGGATAAACCATGACCATCAGAGAAAACCTGGAACAGTGGGAAAAAGAGTATTTAAGTCCCTATGCATCCCTTAGCATGAATTCCAAAGGAAGACTAAAACCGGAGGAACAGTGTGACATTCGCCCCGTCTTTCAGAGAGACAGGGACAGGATCATTCACTGTAAAGCCTTCCGAAGACTGAAGGATAAGACGCAAGTATTCCTGACGCCGGAGGGGGATCATTATCGCACGAGACTGACGCATACGCTGGAGGTTTCGCAGAATGCAAGGACCATTGCCAAGGCCTTGAAGCTAAACGAGGATCTCGTGGAGGCCATTGCCCTGGGACATGATCTTGGACATACGCCCTTTGGACATGCGGGAGAGAGGGCGCTTAACAGAGTTTGCCCTTTGGGTTTTGAACATTCCATTCAGAGCGTCAGGACCGTGGATCGCCTGGAAAAGGATGGCGCCGGATTGAATCTGACCTATGAGGTCCGGGACGGCATCCTGAATCATCAGACCAGCGGTAATCCCCATACCCTGGAAGGAAAGGTAGTGCGGTTTTCTGATAAGATCGCCTACATTCATCATGACATGGATGACGCCGTTAGGGCCGGGATCCTGACGGAGATGGACGTACCGTCGGACATTCGGGCCGTGCTTGGCAATACGCCGGGTGAGAGGCTGGACCGCTTTATCCATGACATTGTGACAAACAGCGTCGGAAAGAATGACATTGTTATGTCTGAGGCAGTTTCAAATGCCATGAAGGATCTGCGCGCATTCATGTTTGAACGGGTTTATACCAACCCTTTGGCAAAGTCAGAGGAAAAGAAGGCTGAGGTTTTAATGGAAACGCTGTATACGCATTTCCTTAAGAACCTGGAAGACATGCCGGAGGAATTTCGGAACCTGATCTCAGAGGGAGAGCAGAAGGAACAGGTGGTATGTGATTTTGTGGGTGCCATGAGCGACCGTTATGCCATCTCTTTGTATGAGTCCATTTTTATTCCGAAGTCCTGGCAGATTTAAAAGGAGTCACATGTACTATTCGGATGAGATTGTAGAAGAAGTCAGAGCGAAAAATGACATAGTGGCGGTAATTTCCGGATACGTAAACTTGAAGAAAAAGGGCAGTAATCATTGGGGATGCTGCCCCTTTCATAACGAGAAAACTCCTTCCTTTGCCGTGTCGGAAAATAAGCAGATGTATCACTGCTTTGGATGCGGGGAAAGCGGGAACGTGTATACCTTTCTCATGAAATATGAGAATTTTTCTTTTCCTGAGGCCATTCGTGCCCTGGCGGACCGGGCGGGGGTGCAGCTTCCGGAGATCGAGTATACGGAGGAGCAGAAAAAAAGGGCGAACAGGCGTCAGAGGCTCTTGGATGCGAACAAGGACGCTGCGACCTTTTTCTATTATCAGCTCAGGAAGAATCCTCACGGGGAAGTGGGGCTTGCATACCTTCGGAAAAGGGAGCTGACGGATGAGACCATGAAAAAGTTTGGCCTCGGCTTTGCGGGAAAAAATGGCGGCGAACTGGTGGCTTACCTTCGCAAGAAGGGATACCGGGATGAGGAGATCAGGGACGCGGGTCTGGCCAGCTTTACGGAACGGGGAGGGCTGTCCTCCCAGTTTTGGAACAGGGTCATGTATCCCATTCAGGACATAAACCACAGGGTCATCGGGTTTGGCGGAAGAGTCATGGGAGACGGCGAGCCAAAGTATTTGAACTCTCCCGAGACGGATGTGTTCGATAAGCGAAGGAACCTCTACGGACTTAATTACGCGAGAACGGCCAGGACGAACAACATGATCCTGTGCGAGGGATACATGGACGTGATCTCCATGCATCAGGCTGGTTTTGGACAGGCCGTGGCATCTCTTGGAACGGCGTTTACGCCGGAACAGGCACATTTGCTCCACAGATATACGGAGCAGGTACTTTTAGCCTATGACAGTGACGGCGCCGGCGTTAAGGCTGCCCTCAGGGCCATTGGCATCCTGCAGGAGGAAGGGATCACCGCAAAGGTGATCAACATGCGGCCACATAAGGACCCGGATGAGTTTATGAAGGCCTTGGGGCATGAAGCATTTCAGGAGAGGATCGATCAGGCGGAGAACAGCTTCTTTTACGAGATCCGCATGCTGGAGGGACAATTCAGCATGCAGGATCCGGAGGAGAGGACAAAGTTTCACCGTGAGATCGCCAGAAGGCTTTGCTCTTTCAGCGAAGAGGTGGAGAGGGACAATTATCTGCAGGCCATTGCCGCAAAGTATTCCATTGGCGTTGAGAATTTGAGAAAGCTGGTGGTAAGCTATGCGGCAGCAGGCGTGGCAAGGCCGGCGGAACGCCCAAGGAGCGGCATTCAGTCAAAGACCAATGTGCATGACGGCGCAAAAAGAGCCCAAAAGCTTCTTATCACGTGGATAGCCGATTACCCTCAGATCTATCCGAAGATCAAGCCTTATGTATCCCCGGAGGACTTCACGGAGGAATTGTATCGCCAGGTGGCCGAGAGAGTATTCCGGGCCATGGACAATGGCCAGTTTTCTCCTGCGGAGATCATTAATACCTTTGAGGATGAGGAAAAACAAAAGGAGGCGGCGGAGATTTTTTATGAGGAGTTGCCGCCCGTGGAAAAGATCTCGGAAAAGGAGCAGGCCCTTCACGACGTTATTTATGCCGTTAAGAAAAACAGTCTGGAGCATTTTAAGCGGATGCAGGCTGAGAGGAACATAGAAGCCGTCAGCAAGGTGATCGCGGGAAAGAAAGCCCTGTTAGAGCTTTCAAAAGTGCATATTTCGCTGGAGTAAGGGAACGCTTTAAGAATCCGCTTCACGGAAAATATAGAAATCTATGGAAGGATGGAACCACAAGATGGACGAAAACACACAGGCAAAATTTGAGGAGAAGATCAAAGAACTAGTCAGCATGGCCAAGAAGAAAAAGAACATTCTGGAATATCAGGAGGTCAGCGATTTCTTTGAAGGCATGGCACTGGAAGAGGACCAGATGGAGCGGGTATTGGATACCCTGGAGCGGAATAACGTAGACGTGCTCCGCATGACGGACGGCGATGATGACATTGATCCTGAGGAGATCATTCTCTCCGGTGAGGACGTTGACATTGAGAATCTTGACATCTCCGTGCCGGACGGCATCAGCATCGAAGACCCCGTCCGCATGTATCTGAAGGAGATCGGTAAGGTTCCCCTGCTTTCCGCAGAGGAAGAGATCGAGCTTGCAAAGAAGATGGAGACCGGTGATCAGGACGCGAAAAAGCGTCTGGCAGAGGCAAACCTTCGTCTGGTTGTTTCCATTGCCAAGCGTTACGTTGGCCGAGGCATGTTGTTCCTTGACCTGATCCAGGAGGGTAACCTTGGATTGATCAAGGCCGTTGAAAAATTTGATTATCGCAAGGGATACAAGTTCTCTACCTACGCAACGTGGTGGATACGTCAGGCCATCACCAGAGCCATTGCAGATCAGGCGAGAACCATCCGTATTCCCGTTCACATGGTGGAGACCATCAACAAGCTGATCCGCGTCAGCCGTCAGCTCCTTCAGGAGCTTGGAAGAGAGCCTTCTCCCGAAGAGATCGCTGCCGAGATGCAGATGCCCGTGGACCGCGTGCGCGAGATCTTAAAGATCAGCCAGGAGCCTGTGTCTCTGGAGACGCCCATCGGTGAAGAGGAGGACAGCCATCTTGGAGATTTCATTCAGGATGACAACGTGCCCGTACCTGCAGACGCGGCGGCATTTACGCTGCTGAAGGAGCAGCTGGTCGAGGTCCTTGGGACCTTGACGGAAAGAGAGCAGAAGGTACTGCGCCTTAGATTCGGCCTGGATGACGGTCGCGCGCGTACTTTGGAAGAGGTGGGAACGGAGTTCAACGTAACCCGTGAGAGAATCCGTCAGATCGAGGCTAAGGCGCTGAGAAAGCTTCGTCATCCCAGCAGAAGCCGTAAGCTGAAGGATTACCTTGATTAAGCAGGGGAGTCCCATTCTCCTCTCAAAGAGACTAAAGGCCATTGCGGACATGATCCCGGAGGGGCAAAGACTCGCAGACGTGGGATGCGATCACGGGTTCCTTTCCATCTATCTTGTTCAGACGGGAAAGATTCCCGGGGCGCTGGCCATGGACGTCCGGAAAGGGCCTCTGGCTGCAGCTGCCTTGCACGTAAAAGAGGCGGGGCTTGAGAAACAGATCGAGACAAGACTGTCCGACGGACTTGCGGCCTTTTGCGCCGGCGAGGCACAGACCCTTGTTTGCGCCGGCATGGGTGGACCGCTAATGCAAAGAATCCTGACGGCATACCCGGACAAGACCGAGAGCTTTCAGGATTTTTTATTACAGCCGCAGTCAGAAATTCGTGAATTTCGGTCATTTTTGAGGGAAAATGGGTATAAGATCATGGAAGAGAGGATCCTCCTGGAAGACGGGAAATATTATTTCCCCACGTGGGTCAGACGGGGAGAGGCACCGGCGGAGGGAGAACTGACGGAGGTGTTTGACCGTTACGGGGAGACCCTGATCAGGAAAAAGGATCCATTACTCAGACAGTATCTGATACAGCAGGAAAAAGTGCTAAATGCCATTGAGGAAAAGCTGCGTGAGGCGGCGGATCCCAATGACAGAAGTAAGCAGAGAATGGCAGAGGTGACTTTTGAAAAGAAGATGCTCTTAAAGGCTTTGGAGCTGATGGAGAAGTCTTCGGAAAGTGGGGCGGAATGTTTACCGTAAAAATCAATGGGGAAGAGATCGTCGTACAGGAGCGCAGCACGTTTGAACAACTGATAGAGCCATATCAGGGAAAGGACGGACAGCTCATTACGCTGGTGTCGGCGGACGGAAAGCTGCGGGAATTGTTTAAGAGAGTGAACAGGGATTGCGAGATCGTTTGTTACACTCTGAAGGATGATGCAGGATTTAAGACTTACGTCAGAACAGCCACCATGCTGTTTATGAAGGCAGTGTTTGATCTGTATGGATGCCGGGCCGCCGCAGATTGCCGGATGGAATATGCCATAGGGCATGGGTATTACGTATCCAGGGAAGGGGCGCTCCCGGGCGGCGAGGAGAGCGCAAAGGCCATCCGGGAGAGAATGCGAGAACTTGCCCGCAGGAAAGTTCCCTTCATGAAGAGGTCTTATTCCATTGACGAGGCCATCGACATATTTGAAAAGCAAGGCATGATGGATAAGGTGAAGCTGTTCCGCTACCGCCGCACCTCCTCCGTCAACGTATATGAATGTGACGGATATTATGATTATTACTATGGCTACATGATGCCAAATGCGTCCTACGTGAAATGGTTTGACGTAATCCCCTATGAGGATGGATTTATGCTTCTTTTGCCTACCAGAAAGCATTGTGACGGCGTGGAGGAGTTTGCAGAGCGCCGGAAGCTTTTCGAAACGCTTCGGGAGGCTGACGGCTGGGGAAGACAGGTTGGCATTGAGACCGTGGGCGACTTAAATGAGCATATCTGCGAGGGCACGATGAATGACGTGATCCTGATCCAGGAGGCCATGCAGGAGCGTCGCATCGGTGAGATCGCCCGGGACATTGTAGGCAAGGGCAACGTAAAATTTGTCATGATCGCCGGTCCCTCTTCCTCCGGAAAGACCAGCTTGTCACACAGACTTTCCATACAGCTGAAGACCCTTGGAAAGACGCCACATCCCATCGCCATGGACAATTATTTTGTCAACCGGGAAGACACGCCTTTGGATGAAAAGGGAGATTACGACTTCGAATGCCTCGGAGCCATGGACGTTGAGCTTTTTAACCGTGACATGTTAAGGCTTCTTGCGGGGGAGACGGTGGAGATGCCCTCCTTCAATTTTAAGATCGGAAAGAGAGAGTATCACGGGGATTACATGACGCTGGGAGCAGATGACATTCTCGTCATCGAGGGAATCCACGGACTCAATCCCAAGATGAGCTACGCCCTGCCGGAGGAGAGTAAGTATAAGGTCTACGTCAGCGCCCTGACGGCCGTCAACGTTGATGCGCATAACCGCATTGCAACGAACGACGGAAGGCTTCTCCGCAGGCTGGTCCGCGACGCCAGAACCAGAGGTGCGGACGCAAAGCGCACGATACAGATGTGGGCCAACGTAAGAAAGGGAGAGGAAGAGAACATTTTTCCCTTTCAGGAGGAGGCGGATTCCATCTTTAACTCCGCAATGATCTATGAACTGGCAGTGTTAAAGCAGTATGCGGAGCCACTGCTATTCCAGGTCCCAAAGGACACGCCGGAGCATTATGAGGCAAAGCGTCTTTTGAAATTCCTGGATTATTTCCTCAACGTTACGGGCGAGAGCATTCCCAACAATTCCATCTGCAGGGAGTTTGTCGGCGGAAGCTGCTTTAAGGTTTAAGGCGTTGACTTTTGGCCGTGGTTTCGCTTTAAGGTTTAAGGCGTTGACTTTTGGTCGTGGTTTCGGTTTAAAGTTTAAGGCGTTGACTTTTGGCCCTGGTTTCGGTATAATTGCAGTTGGCGTAAGCGGGACAGGCGATCGCGGCCACACGAAAGTGTGGGTGAGGAAAGTCCGGGCTTCATAGGGCAGGATGCCGGATAACGTCCGGTGGAGGTGACTCCCAGGCCAGTGCAACAGAGATATACCGCCGGTACCTTGCGTGCCGGTAAGGGTGGAAAGGCAGTGTAAGAGACTACCGTCCGTCTGGTAACAGGCGGAGCCATGTAAACCCCATCCGAAGCAAGACCAAGCAGAGAGCAATAGGCTTGCCCGGCCTGCTCTCAGGTGGGTCGCTTGATGCGTCTGGTAACAGGCGTACTAGATAGATGATCGCTCAACGACATAACCCGGCTTATCGTTCCGCTTGCGCTAAAAAAGTGCCGTAGTCCTTTTGACATAAGGGATTGCGGCTTTTTTTAGAAATGAGGAGACTGCCATGATGCGAAAAGGGAATAAGGGAAAGTACGTGGCGTACCGCATGCTGGCGGTGATGGGGATGGCTTTGCTCCCTTTGGCAGGCTGCGGAAAACAAGAAAGACAGCCGGAAAAGACGGTTTTGATACGGGAAGAGGAAGTGAAGCCGAAATATGCGCAGATCCTTGTGGCGGAGAGCCCGGAGGCTTCGGATGAAGAGGCTGACAATCCTGCCGGGGTTCTCCAGGAAAGCCTTGGAAACGTAATGGTGAAGATCCGAGCGGGAAATCTGGGGGGCAGCGGCGTAATCCTGGAGGCGGATAATGAGTATCTATGGATCGCCACGGCGCTTCACGTGCTCGACCACTTGGAGGACGTGGTAAAGATCACGTTCGAGGATGGATTTGAGGTGGAGACAAGCAAGGTTCTGAAGGCTGAGAACCAGGACCTTGCGTTATTAAAGGTGGACCGGGCGGCGCTTGTGGATGGTGAGACGGACCACGGTAAGGAGTACCGCCTTGCCAGGTATTCTCAGGAAGCATATGACGGCGCGGCCGTGGGAGACCTGGTGATCGCCATGGGTTCGAAGAGTGGCGTTGGTGAGGATGCTTATGCCGGGATACTGCTTCAGGATTACGTGTATTCAGAGGATTTTGGATCTTACGTTTTAGTGGCGGACGTGGCCGTAAAGCCCGGGATGAGCGGTGGAGCGCTGTTTGACGCCCGGGGAAATCTTCTGGGGATCTTGTGTGGCACGGCTGAGAATGGGGAAGTGGCCGTGGCACCGGCCATAGGACTTATGACTATGGGCAGATGAGAAAAAAGTTATGGAAATTTTAGAATTTATTTCCGATTTTGAGGGGGAAATGGGGTTGACATTCCTAACTCGTTGGTAGAAAATAGGGGTTAGTTGGAAAAGTAATAGCAGAATGGAAAGGAAGTAGAAAAAATGACAAAGATAGACGTTGTATCCGGGTTTCTTGGTGCAGGAAAGACTACCCTGATCAAGAAGCTCCTGGCAGAAGCATTGGATGGATCCAAGACGGTGCTGATCGAGAATGAGTTTGGCGAGATCGGCATTGACGGCGGATTCTTAAAGGAGGCAGGCATCGAAATCAAGGAAATGAATTCCGGTTGCATCTGTTGTTCTCTGGTAGGAGATTTTGGCGCGTCCCTGAAGGAAGTGGTCAGCACGTATGCGCCTGAACGCATTCTGATCGAGCCCTCCGGGGTTGGCAAGCTCTCCGACGTGCTTAAGGCAGTGGAGAACGTGGCAAAGGATCTCGACGTGCAGGTGAACAGCGCCGTTGCCGTTGTGGATGCCACCAAGTGTAAGATGTATATCAAGAACTTTGGTGAGTTCTTTATCAATCAGATCGAGTATGCCGGCACCATTATTTTAAGCCGTACGGATAAGGCAAGTCAGGAGAAGATCGCTGAGTGTGTTGCCATGATCCGGGAGCATAATCAGAAGGCAACCATTATCACCACGCCCTTGGCGCAGCTGGAAGGCAAGGCAGTGTTAGATACCATCGAGGGCGCCGACAAGCTGGACGACCTTCTGGCAGAGATGCTGGAGAAGGCACATGAGGAGCACGAGCATCATCACCATCACGACGATGACGAGGAGTGTGAGTGCGGTCATCACCATCACCACCATGACGACGATGATGACGATGACGAGGAGGAGCATGAGCATCACCACCATCACGACGATGACGAGGAGTGTGAGTGCGGTCATCACCATCACCATCATGACGACGATGATGACGATGACGAGGAGGAGCACGAGCATCATCACCATGATCATGACCATCATCACCACCATCATCATGCGGACGAGGTGTTCACCAGCTGGGGCATGGAGACGCCCAACAAGTATTCCAGAAGCGAGATTGAAAGCATTCTTACTGCTCTCGACAGTGGCGAATACGGCGTGATCCTTCGTGCAAAGGGCATGGTTCCTGCAGAGGACGGAACCTGGATTTATTACGATTACGTTCCGGAGGAACAGGACATTCGTACCGGCAAGCCGGAAGTGACCGGAAAGATCTGCGTTATCGGGGCACAGCTCAAGGAAGACAAGCTTGCAGAGCTGTTCCGCCGCTAATTTCGTTTGATCAGGAGAAACAAGGAGGGCGCCCTGGGGAGACCTGAGGCGCCTGTTTTTAAGTAAAAGCAGAAAGGACGAGGATCATGAAGCCCGTATATGCAATCAATGGATTTTTGGAGAGCGGAAAGACGGAATTTATCACTTTTACGCTAAGTCAGCCCTATTTTCAGATCAGGGGAAAGACTCTTTTGATCGTTTGTGAGGAAGGAGAGAAGGAGTATGATCCCGCGCTTCTGCGCCGGACCAACACGGTCATGGAGCTGATCGACGGGGAAGAGGATTTCAATCCGAATAAATTGGTGGAGCTGGAAAAAAAGCATAAGCCTGAGCGCATTATCATCGAGTTTAACGGCATGTGGAATTACAAGAACGTAAAGCTCCCCTGGCATTGGAAGATCGAACAGCAGATCACCCTGATCGACGGAAGTACCTTCCCTACCTACTACACCAACATGAAGTCTTTGGTGGCGGAGATGATCCGCAAGTCTGAGATGATCATCTTTAACAGATGCGACACCGTAAGGGATCAGCTAAACAGTTATAAACGAAACGTGAAGGCGGTCAATCCGTCTGCAGACGTGATCTTTGAGGATGCCAACGGAGAAATTGACGAGATCTTTGAAGAAGATCTGCCCTATGATCTTTCGAAGGATCCCATTGTGCTTGATAATCACGGTTACGGCATTTTTTATCTGGATGCCATGGATCATCTTGAGAGATACGTGGGAAAGAAGCTCGAGTTTATTGCCATGGTGGCAAAGCCGCAGGGAATCCCGGCAAATTACTTTGTGCCGGGAAGAATGGCAATGACCTGTTGCGCGGAGGACATGGCATTTTTGGGTTACGTCTGTGAATTTGCAGGCGCAGGAAGCCTGAAGGAACGGGATTGGGTGAAGGTTACAGCCACGGTTTCCAAGGAATATTGGAAGGATTACAACGGGGAAGGTCCGGTGCTTCACGCGATCAGCGTGGAAAAAGCCAAGGCTCCCAAGGATGAGGTCATCAGCTTTAGTTAAGGTTTGGCGCCGCTTTCTGTCACGAAATGCGGCGCATTCTGCTATAATAGGGTAGAGCAAACGTATAGGAGAAGTCCATAAACATGGGTGTATGGATCAGTTTGTGTCTGCCTTTTTTGGGAACGGGCCTGGGGGCAGCATGTGTGTTTTTCCTGAAAAGGGAAGTGAACGTTGGACTGCAACGCCTGTTTATCGGGTTTGCGGCAGGGGTCATGGTGGCAGCTTCCGTGTGGTCGCTGATCATTCCTGCCCTGGAGATGAGTGAGGATCTTGGAAGGTGGAACTTTTTGCCCGCCTTGGTGGGATTTGGGCTGGGGATTCTGTTCCTTTTTGCCATGGATTGCTTGATCCCGCATCTTCATCAGGGGCAAGACCTGCCGGAAGGACGAAAGTGTAAGCTTGGGAAAACTGCCATGCTGATGCTGGCGGTTACCATTCATAATTTTCCGGAGGGGGCTGCCTGCGGTGCCATTCTGGCCGGGGCGTTAAGTGAAGAGAGCAGCGTTACCATGGCGGCGGCCATTATGCTGGCCATAGGGATCTCCATTCAAAATTTCCCCGAGGGAGCCATCATTTCCCTGCCTTTCCGGGCGGAGGGAAAAAGCCTTGGAAAGTCCTTTGGACTGGGCGTGCTCTCGGGCGCCGTGGAACCGGTGGGAGCCGTAGTGACCATTTTGCTGGCGAGAGTGATGACCCCCATATTGTCTTACCTGTTGGCATTTGCCGCGGGTGCCATGCTTTACGTGGTTGTGGAGGAGCTTATTCCGGAGGCAAATGAAGGAAATGACAATAACCGCGGAACCATTGCCTTTGCGGTGGGATTCGCACTGATGATGACCCTGGACGTCATGCTGGGATAGGAGAGGAAAAGCCCGGCGGCCGTCTGTGGCAGGAGAGGAAAAGCCCGGCGGCCGGCTGGGGGAAAGGTGGAAGGTGCGCCGGAATGCCGGGGCGGCGTGAGGATACAACTGTGGCAGAGAAAGATGAAAAGGAATTAGGACAGTTAAAAAAACGCCTGCAGGATCTTGCAAACAGGTCCTACAGGCAAAATACGTTCACCTTTACGGAATTTTTGGGATTGGCGGAGCAGGACGTGTTTTGGCAGGCAGAGCCGGAGCTTCGAAGCGCCGGCTACAGGCTTTTCGGAGGCCGGGACGGTGCCGACAGAGTGGTGATACGCTTCGGAAATCCGGAGGAACTCGGGTATGAGGAGGACTTTCCCATTACTTGTATTTACGTATGCCCCAAAAACCAGAAATTCGCGGATGACTTGTCACACAGAGATTTCTTGGGAGCATTGATGAATCTTGGGATTGAAAGATCTACGCTGGGAGACATTCTCGTGGGGGAAAAGCAGGCATATCTTTTTTGCCTTAAGAACGTGGCGGGGTTTCTGTGTGAAAATCTGAATCAGGTAAAACACACCAACGTAAACTGCAAGGTTACGGAGGAGCTTAGGGAATTGCAGATGGAGGAGCCTGACCATGTATTCTTACAGGTTTCTTCCGAACGGGTGGATGCCGTGATCGCAAAGACGTATAAGCTTTCCAGAGAGGAAAGCCTTGCGCTTTTCCGGGCAGGAAAGGTTTTTGTTGACGGCAGAAGCTGTGAAAACAATTCCAAACTGTTAAAAACGGGAGAGACGGTAAACGCCAGGGGATATGGGAAATTTCAATTTCTTGGCATCCGCGGAGAAACCCGTAAGGGAAAAAGCAGCGTGGAAGTAGCGGTGTATCGCTAGGCATGGAGTGAGGTTATGATGCAATATACGGTTACGCAGTGGGTATTTTTCTTTTACTTTTACTGCTTTTTTGGCTGGTGCTTTGAATCAGCGTACGTATCCATAAAAACGAGAAGGCTTACTAACAGGGGATTCATGAGGGGGCCATTTTTGCCCTTATATGGCAGCGGTGCCATCATGATGCTGGTGGTTTCCATGCCTTTTCGGGAAAATTTAGTGCTGACCTTTTTGGCCGGGTGCGTGGGTGCAACGGTTCTCGAGTATGTCACCGGGGTCGTTATGGAAGCCCTGTTTAAGGTCAGATACTGGGATTATTCAAACCAGAAATTTCAGTTTCAGGGGCGTATATGCCTGAAGTCAACGCTGGCCTGGGGGGGACTGACCATTTTGATGACAAGCGTGGTGCACGCTTACGTGGAGCGGGTGGTTTTGTCCGTGCCGGGTCAGATCCTGACTGCGGTTACGTTTCTCCTGACGGCTTGGATCTTTGCGGATTTTGCCCTGAGCTTCAAGGCTGCCATGGATCTGCGCGACGTATTGGTGAAGCTGGAAGAGGCAAAGGCAGAACTGGGACGGCTTCAGAAACGGATGGACGTGATCGTAGCCCTGACGGCCGACGATTTGGAACAAAAGGTAAAGGAATACAAGGAAATACTTGGATCGGGCGAATTGGAACCCGGCGTGATCAGGGAGAAGCTGCAAGAGCATTTTGCCGCTAAGAAAGCAGAGCTTGCAAGAAGAAGGGAAGAGATGGCCGGTAGCTTGGAGGCCAGGCTGAAAAAGATCTTCCTGGCCAATCCCACGGCCATGTCCGTGCGCTATCGGGAAACCGTAGAAGAGCTTCGCAGGCGGATCGGTGGCGACCGCTCTTAAATCTTTGCACTTTCCCTGTATTTCTCTTCACAGTATTTGCAACGATATACTTCCTTGGCGGGATCTGCCAACACAAAGATGTGGGGGAGCTCCTGCTCGATGGAGGTGATGCAGCGGGGGTTGTGGCACTTGATGACGTTTTTGATCTGTTGGGGAAGGACGAGTTCCTTTTTCTCAACGATCTCGCCGGCTTTGATCACGTTGACGGTGATGTTGTGATCAATGAAGGCCAGCACGTCCAGGTCCAGCATGTTTACGTCACATTCTACCTTCAGAATGTCTTTCTTGCCAAGCTTTCCGCTGCGGGCGTTTTTGATAATGGCAACGGTGCAGTCTAATTTATCCAACTGCAGATGCTCATAGATGGAGAGGCTCTTCCCGGCCTTGATGTGATCTAATACAAATCCTTCTTCAATTTTTCCTACGTTTAACATTTCATACCTCCAAAGCGTTTATCACGATTCAAATTTGTCAGGCCAGTCCAAGCAGGGTCAGGATCAGTGCCATGCGCACGTATACGCCATACTGGGCCTGTCGGAAGTAGGCGGCCCTGGGATCGTCATCCACTTCTACGGAGATCTCGTTGACTCTGGGAAGGGGATGGAGTACCAGCATGTCGCTCTTAGCCAGTTCCATCTTGGCAGTATCCAGTACGTAGAAATCTTTTAAGCGCACGTAGTCTTCTTCGTTGAAGAAACGCTCCTTTTGCACTCTGGTCATGTAAAGGAGATCTAGCTGAGGCATGACGTCCTCCAGACGGATCACCTCTTCGAAGGGAATGTTCTTTTCTTTCAGCATTTCGGTAATGTAGTCCGGTACCCTGAGCTCCTCGGGGGAGATGAAGATGAATTTCGTGCCCGGGTAGCGGACCAGGGCATTGATCAGGGAGTGTACCGTACGGCCAAACTTCAGGTCACCGCAGAGGCCGATGGTAAAGTTGTCCAGGCGTCCTTTGAGGCTTCGGATGGTCAGAAGGTCCGTCAGCGTCTGGGTGGGATGATAGTGGCCGCCGTCGCCTGCGTTGATCACGGGAATGCGGGATTTTTCGCTGGCTACCATGGGGGCACCCTCCTTGGGGTGACGCATGGCGCAGATGTCAGCGTAGCAGGAGATGACGCGGATGGTATCAGATACGCTTTCGCCCTTGGCGGCGGAAGAAGAGTTGGCATCAGCAAAGCCAATAACGCGGCCACCCAATCTCGTCATGGCAGATTCAAAGGAAAGGCGCGTTCTTGTGCTGGGCTCGTAGAAGCAGGTCGCGAGGATCTTGCCGTCGCAGGCATGGGCATATTTCTCCGGAAATCTCTCAACGTCGCTGGCGAGATCAAAGAGCGCATCCAGTTCAGACGTAGAGAAGTCCAGCGGGGTCATTAAGTGTCTCATGTGTTGTGTCCTCCAAGGTAACTATTTATTTGGTGCATTCCTTCCCGGGCGGGATCAAAAGGCCGAATGCAGACCTGCGAAAGGGCCGAAGATAAAAATCTTCGACCCTCCTCGATCAATTCTTATACGTTAACAATTCAGCAACGGTTTTGCGCTTGGGAGCGGCGGGGTTTTCTGCGGGATAACCAATGCAGATCAGGGCGACCAGTTCCTGAGTTTCGGGAATCTCTAACAAAGCGGTTGCTTCCGCCACGTCAAAGAGACCGAGGATCACGGTGCCGAGACCCTTTTCATATGCTGCCAGGCAAAATGCCTCGCTTGCGATGCCGGCGTCAAACATTTGCCATCCGTCACCCTTTATGGTGGAGAAGGAACCATCTCTCTCATAACCGCAACGGCCTTTTACAACGCTGACGGCTACCACCATGGGAGCACTTTCCATGCGGGAACTGTTCCCGGGGAAAATGGAAGTGAGTTTTGAAAGCTTTTCCTTGGTCTCGCCTTCCACGGCAACGTAACGCGTGATCTGGGTGTTTTTCCAACTGGGAGCAAAGGATGCGGTAGAAATGATCTCTTCCAAAAGCTCGTGGGATACGGGCTGATCCGTAAACTGACGAATACTTCTGCGTCCGGTGATACACTCTTTAGCTGTCATGAATTTCTCCTCCTTTTCACGTAACGTCTAAGATATCATATCATTTTTGACGCCCTTTCGCAATCAGTTTTTCAGGATTATTTAAAAAAGCTTGTGCTTATTCCAACAATTTTGTATAATATGGTTGCAAAGATAATTTTGCGGAAACTTAGAAAGGCGGTGGATGCCATGGGATACGCGGAAAGAAAAAGATGGCTCTTCTTTGCATTACCCTTTACTTTTACAAAGTATATCATTGAGGATGACGTGCTGACCATCCGGTCTGGTCTTCTTAAGACCATTGAAAACGACTGTTACATGTATAAGATCCAGGACGTACAGCATGAGGCCAGTCTGTTCGAAAAGTTGTTCAAGATCGGTACCGTGGTATGCTTTACCGGTGACACAACGCATCCTAAGCTTGTTTTGACTCATATTAAGCATTCCAAGGAGATCAAGAATTACATCCTGAAGGCTTCGGAGGAGGCAAGATTAAAGAGAAGGACCGTGAACATGCTTGACATCGGTTCCGGAGAGCTCGATGATCTTGATGATCTGGTTTAAGGGTGAAAGGAAAATGGCGCGTGAAGGTACTGCGGGTAATGCGGCAGAAGGAAAATGCCGGCCGGAAAGCGGCCGGTGAATAAGAAAACGCAAAAAGATGGGAAACGGCTTCCAAAGAGGCGTTTCCCATTCCCTTTATCAGACGGTCACCGTGCATAAGGTATAAATCCAAGGATCCCCGGCGGGATCCGGAAAAGAGAAATGATGAATTATCAAGAGGCATTGGAATACGTGGGATCCCTTTCCGTCCGCGGGATCGTTCCGGGATTGGAATCCATCCGGGAATTGTGTGCCAGATTGGGAGATCCCCAGAAAGAAGTAAAGTGGATACACGTGGCGGGAACCAACGGCAAGGGTTCCGTGCTGGCTTACGTATCCACCATATTGACGAAGGCAGGTTATAAGGTGGGACGATACGTATCCCCCACCATCCGGGATTACCGGGAGAGGATCCAGGTAGACGGGAAAATGATCTCTAAAAAGGCGTTGTCAGAAGGGATGGGACGGGTCAAAGAGGCATGTGACGCCATGGTGGCAGACGGTTTGCCTCAGCCCACGCCCTTTGAGGTAGAGACGGCACTGGCATTTTGCCATTTCCGTGACAAAAAATGCCAGCTGGGCGTATTGGAGGTTGGCATGGGAGGGCTTTTGGATGCCACGAATCTGATCGAGGGAACCCTTGTGGAGATCATTACGTCCATCGGCATGGATCACGTGAAATTTTTGGGAAATACTTTGGAGGAGATCGCGGCGCAAAAGGCGGGAATCATCAAGCCTGGGTCGACCGTTGTCTGCATGGATCAGAAGCCGGAAGTGCTGGCAGTGGTGGAGCAAAAGGCGGAAGCCGTGGGCGCAAAGTTTGTCTGTTCCAGAGCCTCCCGGGCATCTAAGATACGTTACGGATTGGAAAAGCAGTCCTTCCAATATGGAAACTACGGTAAGTTGGAAATATCGCTGGCAGGTCAGTTTCAGATAGCCAACGCGGTGCTGGCGGTGGATGCGTGCCGCGAGATTTCGGAGAAGGGGTTCCTCGTTTCGGACGAGGCGATAAAGCAGGGACTTTTGGAAACCCGCTGGGATGGAAGGCTGACGGTGGTGAAAAAAAAGCCTCTGTTTCTGATCGACGGGGCACATAATGAGGACGCAGCGGAAAAACTTGCAAAATCTATTGAATTTTATTTTACAAATCGCCGAATTATTTATATAATGGGGGTATTAAGGGACAAAGATTACGGCAGGATCATCGAATTGACGCATTCCTTTGCGGATCAGATCATTACCATTACGCCCCCTGACAATCCCAGGGCGCTCACGGCACTGGAGCTGGCGCAGGAGATCGCCAAGGTTCATCCCGGCGTCACTGCTGCGGGAAGCCTTGAGGAGGCGGTGGAGATGGCGGAGCTGCTTGCGGGGAAGGATGACGTGATCCTGGCCTTTGGCTCACTGTCCTATTTGGGGAAACTGATGGACGTATTGGGGACGGACGCTAAGAAACCCAACGGGAGAGGATAAGAAATGGTGGATCAGGAGAAAATTAAAGAGGCCGTGCGCCTCCTCTTAGAGGGGATCGGAGAAGATCCGGAGCGCGCAGGCTTAAAGGATACGCCGGACAGGGTTGCCAGAATGTGGCAGGAGCTTGCAGCCGGCATGGATCAGACGGCCGCAGAGCCGCTTTCCAGAGTGTTTCCGGTGGAAAACGGGGAAATGGTGCTGGAGAAGGATATCGTGTTTTATTCCACGTGTGAGCATCATCTGATGCCCTTTTACGGGAAGGCACACGTGGCTTACGTGCCGGATGGCAAGGTAGTGGGATTGAGCAAACTGGCCAGAACCGTGGAGGTATTTGCCAGAAGACTTCAGATCCAGGAGCAGATGACGGGACAGATCGCTGACGCCATGATGGAGAACCTTGCGCCAAAGGGAGTTATGGTGGTCTTGGAGGCAGAGCATACCTGCATGACCGCCAGAGGTATCAAGAAGCCCGGAAGCAAGACGGTGACCATCGCCACGAGAGGCGTTTTTGAGAATAACGAAGGATTGCAGAACAGATTTTTTCAGATGCTTGGGAAGTAGTAGTCGCGGTTTTCAAATGGAAAAGGGAGGTTACCAGATGAAAAGGATTGACGAAATTTTGAGGCATGAAACGTTTCGGAAGCATCTTAGTGACATCAACGAGGCCGAAAAGACGCGTTGCTTTTGCAACCACGACATGGAGCACCTCATGGACGTGGCAAGGATCGCGTGGATCATGAACCTGGAGGAGGGGCTCGGACTGGAGAAGGAACTGGTCTATGCCACCGCCATTCTTCATGACATTGGCAAGGGAAGGCAGTACAGGGAAGGCATTTCCCATGAGATCGCCGGAGGCGAGATCGCGCTGGAGGTCTTAAAGGACTGCGAATTTACGGAGGAAGAGATCTTCCGAATCCGCAGGGCCATCCTAAGTCACCGGGATCCTGCCGTGAAAAACGACAAGAATCTGCGGGGCGTGATCTACCGCGCGGACAAGGCAAGCCGTGCCTGTTTTACCTGCAAGACCTCGAAGGAGTGCAACTGGCCCGAGGAAAAGAAGAACAAGTATTTGAATTACTAGTGACAGACGGATCGGAGATCAGATATGCGGATTGGCAACAGGGACTTTGACACAGATCATCATACGTACGTGTTCGGCATCCTGAACGTGACGCCGGATTCCTTTTCTGACGGCGGAAAATGGCAAAGGATGGACGAAGCCTTAAGGCACGTGGAAAACATGATCGCCCAAGGCATGGACGTATTGGACGTGGGCGGTGAGTCCACGAGACCCGGTTATGAAAAAATCTCTGAGGAAGCCGAAATGGAGCGGGTGCTTCCCGTGATCCGGGCGGTACGGGAACGGTTTGACATACCCATTTCCCTGGATACGTATAAGGCGAAAGTGGCAGAAGCCGGGATCCGGGAAGGCGTATCTCTCATTAATGACGTCTGGGGATTAAAGGGAGATTCGCGCATGGCAGAGGTGATCGCAAAGGGAGGCGTCTCCTGTTGCCTGATGCATAACCGCAAGACGGCGGATTATAAGGAGTATCTTCCCGAGGTTCTAAAGGATCTGGAGGGGTGCCTGACGCTGGCAAAAGAGGCCGGCATTCCCAAAGAGAAGATCATGATCGATCCGGGCATTG
>ONSO01000012.1:22966-57495 GCA_900320485.1 uncultured Lachnospiraceae bacterium
GCTTTGGCCAGACTGGAGGATTTCAAGGTTTTTGGGCTCCCGGTGCTTTTGGGGACAAGCCGGAAATCCGTCATTGGACTGACGCTGAACCTTCCCGCCGATCAGCGGGAGGAAGGGACGCTGGTCACCACCGTGCTTGCGGTGATGAAGGGCGTTTCCTTTGTGCGGGTTCATGACGTGGAAAAGAACGTCCGGGCCATTCAGATGGCAGAAGCCATACGGGAAAGGAGCATCCGATGATGGATGAGATCAGGATCGACGATCTGGAAATCTACGGATATCACGGCGTATATGCCGAAGAGAAGGAGAAGGGACAGCGTTTTTACGTAAATGCCGTCCTTTTTTTGGATACAAGAAATGCAGGGATAACGGATGACCTGACGCTTTCCGTAAACTACGGAGAAGTCTGTCATAAACTGTCAGAGTGGTTTGTTGAGGAAAAATGGGATCTTTTGGAGACGGTGGCAGAGCGTCTTGCGGGAAAGCTTCTTGGAGAATTTCCGCTGATCCGTCAGACGTGCCTGGAGATCAGGAAGCCTGAAGCGCCCATTGGGCTGCCCTTTGGAAGCGTATCCGTAAAGATCGTAAGGGGTTGGCATGAGGTTTTTCTGTCCATTGGCTCAAATCTTGGAGACAGGGAAGCATATCTGGCCGGGGCCGTGGCGGCATTAAAGGAAAAGGCGGAGATCCGAAACGTAAGGGTGAGTACCTTTTTGGAGACTAAGCCTTACGGGGGCGTAGAGCAGGGGGATTTCCTAAACGGAGCCGTGGCATTGGAGACAACGCTCTCACCAAAGGAGCTCCTTGCGTTTTTGCACGAGGTGGAAGCAAAAGCGGACAGAAAGCGGGAGATCCACTGGGGCCCAAGAACTTTGGATCTGGATGTTTTGTTTTATGATAAGCTGATCTATGAGGATGAAGAGCTGATCCTTCCCCACGTGGATCTGGAAAACAGGGAATTTGTGCTAAAGCCCCTGGCGGAGCTGGCGCCAAACTATCGCCACCCCGTTCTCGGAAGAACGGTGACGCAGATGTTGCGGGATCTGGAAGAGAAAAATATAAAATGACGGAAAAAGGGGGAGACTCGCCGGTGACGGAGGAGCCTCCCCTTTACGCGCAGGACCGGAAACTGAGGTGCTTTAAGGCGAAGTGCGCACACAGACCGGTAAAAAGGCCCGTGATGACGGCGCTCAGCATCAGAAAAGGGAAATAAGCGAGAACGCCCGGAACCCTGGTCAACGTAAAAGCCACAAGGAGCTGGCCAAGATTGTGAAAGACGGCCCCGAAAATGCTGGTGAGATAAAGAAAGTTTCCCTGAAGGGCCCAATTTACAAGCACGCAGGCCAGCATGCAAAAAACTCCTCCGCAAAAACTATAAACCAGACTGAGTAATTGGCCGAAAAAGAAACAGGAAAGTAAAATTCTTGCAACCAGTACCATAAAAGCATCCCTGGCGCCGTAACGCTTCAGGGTGACAAGGGTAACGACGTTTGCCAGGCCAAGCTTGATCCCGGGAATGGGAAGAAGCGTTGGCAGAAGGCTTTCAAGGCCATAGATCATCAAGGCCGCCGCAGTCAGCAGGGCAAGCATGGCAAGGCGGCGGGGAGAGAAAGACTTTCTTCCGGCTGATTCTGTTTTTGAGGATTTTTTTTGAACGTGTTTTTCGTTGGAAGTTGGCATGGAGTCCTCCCTGTTTTGTCTAAAAACTGCGTGGTGAGCATCTGCGGCGCGTCCCTGCGCGGGTAAATTTGGAGGTGCCCACAAAAGCGTCATTCCCCGGGATCAATAGGTGAGGGCGTCCGGGACGCCTGATTCTTCAAGAGGCCGGATGAGGATGACCAAATGATTGGGAAGACAGGTAATGGGAAGCTGGCCGTCCTTTCGAAAACCCTGATGAACGCAGAGCTTGTCGGGGCAGCTGGCGGCGGAAACGGCGATGCTGCCTTCTTTTACTTCAATGACGTTAAAGGTGCCGTTTTCTCCCGTAACGGTAAAGCTTTCGTCCGGCGTATCCGCGCTCAAACGGATGGAGCGGATCAAAACGCCGTCCTTGTATATTTCGGCTACCCTGGTTTCATCCCCGGCCCCTTTAGGGAAAAGGATCATTCCCAGGGAAAGAAGGACCAGAAGCAGTAATAAGATCATCAGCCCCGCGGCAAGCGCTTTGGGGGCAGGAAGGTTTTTTTTCATGAAGACGTCCTCTTTTCGGAAGCGTATTTCCAATAACAGTATAACAGATAGACGACCTTGGGGGAAGCTTAAATATTTCAGGGGCCGCCTTGCGGCGGTGATGGTTGTTATCTTTTCACTGCTTCTTTGTTCCTGCGGGGGCAATGAAAAAAATTCTCAAGCCGCCGAACGGGTCGTAACGCAGGACATAGCCATGGGTACCGTAGTCAGCCTGACGATCTACCCTAAGGATGAGCAGGAGGCACAGGAAGCTAAGGCATTGGAGCAAAGGATCTTAGAGGAACTTTGGCATCTGGAAAGGGATTGCCTTTCAAGAAAAGCGGATTCGTCGGAGGTATATAATATCAATCAGCACGCCGGAGACTTAGGGGAAATGCCGGTTTCGGAAGAGCTTGGCAAAATTCTGGAAGAGTGCAGGCAAATGACGGAGGATTCCGATGGGGCCTTTGACGTTAGCATTGGTGCCCTGGTCACCCTTTGGAAGATTGACGAGGTGGCCGCAGGAGAAATTCAGGGAAGCGTTCCTTCCCGGGCAGCGGTGGAGAATGCCCGAAGCTGCGTGGGCATGGACGGGGTGATCCTGGAAAATGGGTGCATTCGCCTTAAGGAAGGGATGATGCTGGATTTTGGAAGCGTTGGAAAAGGGATTGCCTTGGACCACGTGGAGAAAATGCTAAGGGACGGCGGGGACACGGCGGTACCGGCGGGAGTTTTTGCCCTTGGCGGAAGTATTTACGTTTATGGAAACAAGCCTGACGGGACGCCCTGGAGAGTTGCCGTAAAGGATCCGTTTTCATCCGGCGGGAACGTGGGAGTTTTGGAGGTGCCTGCCGGATTTAAGGTTTCTACTTCCGGGGATTATGAGCGGTTTTTTGAAGCTGACGGACGCCGATACTCACATATTTTGGATCCAGCCACGGGGTATCCGGCAGACAGCGGGCTTTGCAGTGTGACAATCCTTTCGGAGAGCGGCTTTTTGAGTGATGCACTTTCCACGGCCTGTTACGTCCTTGGAAAGGAAAAAGGCAGTGCCCTGGCGGAAAAATATCATGCGGAATATCTTTTTGTGGACGAAAATGGAGAGATTTTTATGAGCAATGGCATGAAATCACGTTATTTTTCTGAAAACGGCGTCGGAAATTGACTGGAAAACTTGTGAAAAAAGAAAAAATGGTGTAAAATAGTAATATGCCCTTAGTATAGGCCTCGGGGAAAAAGGGGAAAAGACTTGGCTGGAATGTGGGAGGACGCAAAAATGGAGGAACGTCAGGAAAACGGATTTTTGATCTTATCGGAAAAGGAGGCTGCCGAGGTGGAAGAAAAGCTTCCCCCTGAAGAGGAAATGCAGGACTTGGCGGAATTCTTTAAGGTGTTTGGGGATGCCACGAGATTAAAGATTCTTTTGGCGCTTCTTTGCCGTGAGATGTGCGTGTATGACATTGCGGCCCTGCTTGGCATGACGCAGTCGGCCATTTCCCATCAGCTCCGGATCTTAAAACAGATGGATCTGGTAAAAAACCGGAGAGAAGGAAAAACCATATTCTATGCACCTGCGGATGCACACATTGTGTCGATCTTAAGAACCGGCCTGGATCACATTGAGGAGTAGGTTGGAACGGTAAGCGGGGGATGACTTCGGGGGGAGACGGAAATAAGACGGGAAGAGGAACCGAACATGACAGACTTGATGGTATTACGCGGACGGTTGGATGAGATAGATGAGAAGATCGTGTCACTTTACGAGCAGCGGATGGACGTATGCAAGGAGGTGGCGGAATATAAGATCAGTACGGGGAAGAAGGTCTTTGACAGACAGAGGGAAAATGAGAAGCTGGCAAAGGTGAAATCCCTGACCCATGATGATTTTTACGCAAAGGGCGTGGAGGAGCTGTTTGAGCAGATCATGTCCTTCAGCAGAAAGCTTCAGTACAGGATGCTTTCCGAGAGCGGCGTTCAGGGGAGGCTTCCCTTTATCGGCGTGGATGCACTGGAGACGGAAAAAGCTAGGGTCGTGTTTCAGGGAGCGGACGGTGCCTATTCCCAGGCGGCCATGATGAAGTATTTTGGAGATGAAGTAAGGAGCTTTCACGTGGATACGTTCCGGGAGGCCATGGAGGCCATTGACGAGGGCGCGGCGGATTTTGCCGTGCTTCCCATCGAGAATTCCACGGCGGGGATCGTCAGTGAAAATTATGACCTTTTGGCAGAATTTGAGAACTACGTGGTAGGCGAGCAGATCATTCGCATCGAGCACTGCCTTTTGGGCCTGCCCGGGACGAAGCTGGAGGACGTGAAAACGGTGTACTCCCATCCCCAGTCCCTGATGCAGAGCGCAAGATTCTTATCGGAGCATGACTGGCAGCAGGTCAGCATGCAGAACAACGCCTTTGCCGCCCAAAAAGTTGCGAAGGACGGCAGACGGGATCAGGCAGCCATTGCCAGTGAGCATGCGGCTAAGATCTATGGGCTGGAAGTCCTGAAAAAGGGTGTAAACATGGATGATTCCAACTCCACGAGGTTTATCATCGTGACAAATCAGAGGATTTTTCGAAAGGATGCCGGGAAGATCAGCATTTGCTTTGAGGTGCCTCACGAGAGCGGTTCCCTGTACCATGTCCTGTCACATTTTATCTACAATGACCTGAACATGACAAGGATTGAAAGCCGTCCCATTCCGGAGCGCAGCTGGGAATATCGGTTCTTTGTGGATTTTGAGGGTAACCTGGCGCAGGCATCCGTTAAAAATGCACTCAGGGGACTGAGAGAGGAAGCCATCAATCTGAGGATTTTGGGGAACTATTAACGGATCGGTTGTTAGTTTTAAGGCCGATCTGATCGATCACAAAGGGGGAGTACGCAGTGAGTTTAAAGACCTTTGCCGCCATTTCCGTCGGCAGTTTTGAATTGACCATGAAGATCTTTGAATTCTCCGGAAGGAATACCATTCGGGAGATCGATTGCCTGAGCCAGAATCTGGATCTGGGGAGTGAAACCTATGCCACGGGAACGCTCAGCAAGGAAAAGATCGACGAGCTCTGCAGAACGCTGGTTGATTTTAAAGAGGTCATGAAGAGCTATCGCGTGGATGCCTTCCGGGCCTATGGTACCAGTGCCCTGAGGGAGACGAAGAACACGCTGATCGTTTTGGATCAGATCGCCCAGCGAACGGGGATCGAGGTAAAGATCCTGAGCAATTCGGAGCAGCGTTTTCTGGATTATAAATCCGTGGCCTCCAAGGGTGAGAGCTTTCGCAAGATCATAGAGGAAAAGACGGCCATCGTAGACATAAGCAACGGAAGCATCCAGCTTTCCCTGTTTGAGAATGATGCCCTGATGAGCACGCAAAACCTGCGCCTTGGCGTTTTGAGACTGCAGGAAATGCTGGCCCATTTAAATGCCGGCAGGGAGAGGATGGAAGCATTGGTGGATGAGTATGCGGAAGCGCAGCTCGCCCCCTACAAGAAATTATACTTAAAGGATCGTGAGATCCGGAACATTATCATCGTGGACGACTACATTTCGCCCTGGGCCATTCGCAGGGCGGGGAATGACGCAGGAAAATCCACCATTGAGCTGGAGGACTTTGAAAGCCTGATGGATCTGCTTCACAACGGCGGAACCATGGGAGCTGCAAAGGCTCTGGGCATTGCGGAGGAGAAGGTACCGCTGGTGATGATCAGTGCCGTGCTGGCAAAAAGGATCGCAAAGGTCATGGGAGCAACAAAGGTTTGGGCACCGGGAGTAACGCTTTGCGACGGCATGGCATATGAGTATGCGGAAGAGATTAAAATGTTCCGGGGGGAACATGACTTCGAGAGGGACATCATCGCCTGCGCGGGGGGCGTCAGTAAGCGTTACATGGGAAGCCGCAAAAGGGCGGAAACACTGGAGTACCTTGCCACTACCATTTTTGACAGCATGAAAAAGATCCACGGCCTCGGGAAGAGGGAGCGCCTGTTCCTCCAGATCGCAGCCCTGCTGCATGACTGTGGAAAGTATGTATCCCTTGTAGACATCGGAGAGAGATCCTATGAGATCATCATGGCCACGGAGATCATCGGACTTTCCCATGCGGAGCGAGAGATTGTTGCCAGCGTGGTGCGCTATAATCACAGCGATTTTACCTACTATGGCTATAATGAGAGCCGGGGCGCGGATTTCTCCGGCAGGGAGAGCTATCTGATCATTGCAAAGCTTACGGCGATCCTCAGGCTGGCTAACAGCCTTGACCGGAGCCATAAACAAAAGCTGCGAGGCATGAAGGCACAGCTTTTAGAGAATGAATTATATCTTACCATTGACACGCAGGAGGACATCTCGCTGGAGAAGGGATTCTTTGACGTTTCCGCGGAATTTTTCCGGGAGGTGTTCAGCGTAGATCCCATCTTAAAGACAAAAAAGAATTTTTAGGGGGGCTTATGGCAGAAAAAACAAGTATTCCCAAGACAAATGCTGAGAAGACGGAGAACGAAAAGACAAAGATCGTCATGAAGGACGGGCGTTTTTTTGAAAACAGAGAGCTGTCCTGGATCCTGTTTGATCACAGGATCCTTGGCGAGGCAAGGGATCGGACAAATCCGTTGTTTGAACGCCTGAAATTCTTAAGTATCACGGCATCCAACCTGGATGAATTCTTTATGGTCCGGGTTGCGTCCATCAAGGACATGGTAAATGCCGGATATACCAAGAAAGATATTGCAGGCATGACGCCCAAGGCGCAGCTGTCCGCCATAAGCAAGGCAATTCATGAGCTGGTGGAATTACAGTATTCCACCTGGGGAAGATCCTTAAATCCCCAGCTTTTGAAGGACGGACTTCACGTTGTTGCCCATCATGAGGAGCTGTCAAAGGAAGAGGGAGCCTTTGTGGATCAGTACTTCCGGGAGAATGTTTATCCGGTGCTGACGCCCATGGCGGTGGATTCCTCCAGACCCTTCCCCCTGATCCGCAATAAGACGCTGAACATCGGGGCCATGGTTCAAAAGAAAAAGAAGAATGACGAGCTGGAATTTGTCACGGTTCAGGTGCCCGGCGTGTTGAACAGGATTGTTGAGCTGCCGGCGATGCCGGGAGAAAAGAAGCGCGTGATCCTGCTCGAGGAGATCATCGAGAGGAACATGCAGCAGCTTTTCCTCAACTACACAATTGTCTGCGCCCATCCCTTCAGGATCATGCGTAATGCGGATCTGACCATCGAGGAGGATGAGGCGGAGGATCTTTTGAAGGAGATCGAGAAGCAGATCAAAAAGCGTCAGTGGGGTGAGTGTATCCGACTGGAGGTGGAAAAGGGCATGGATAAGAGACTCCTTTCCATCCTGAAAAAGGAGCTTTCCATTGAGGACGGGTATCTCTATGAGATCGACGGTCCGTTAGACCTCACGGTGCTCATGAAGCTGTATGGATTGGACGGCTTTGATGACTTAAAGGCTCCGAAGTACGTACCGAAGATGGTGCCGGAGCTGCCGCCGGGGTGTGACGTGTTTGAACAGATCCGTAAGGGCGACGTCCTTATGCAGCATCCCTACCAGAGCTTTGAACCCGTGGTGGATTTTATCCGTCAGGCCGCGGTGGATCCGAAGGTACTTGCCATTAAACAGACCCTGTACCGCGTGAGCGGCAATTCTCCCATTATTGCGGCACTTGCGCAGGCGGCGGAGAATGGAAAGCAGGTGACGGTACTGGTAGAGTTAAAAGCCCGGTTTGACGAGGAAAACAACATCGTCTGGGCTAAAAAGCTGGAGAAGGCCGGATGCCACGTGATCTATGGCCTTTTGGGCTTAAAGACGCACTCTAAGATCACCCTGGTCGTGCGCAGGGAAGAAAATGGCATTAAGCGTTACGTCCATCTGGGAACGGGAAACTATAATGATGCCACGGCAAAGCTGTATACGGACGTAGGACTTCTTACTTGTTCTGAGAGAGTGGGAGAGGACGCCACCGCGGTGTTTAACATGCTGTCAGGCTATTCCGAGCCGTTATTCTGGAATAAGCTTACGTTGGCACCGCTATGGCTGAAGGATAAATTTCTGTATTTGATCCAAAGGGAGACGCGGTATGCGTTAGAGGGAAGAAGGGCACGCATTGTGGCTAAAATGAATTCCCTCTGCGATCCTGACGTGATCGTTGCACTGTATGAGGCCAGCGCCGCAGGGGTGAAGATTGACCTTATTGTCCGCGGCATCTGTTGCCTGAGGGTTGGTATCCCGGGAGTGAGCGAGAACATAACGGTGCGCTCCATCGTGGGTAATTTCCTGGAGCATGCCAGGATCTTCTATTTCGAAAATGATGAGAATCCGGAAGTTTACTGTTCTTCCGCAGACTGGATGCCCAGAAACCTGGAGCGGCGCGTGGAGATCCTTTTCCCCATAGACGAGCCGGGGCTTAAGGAAGAACTGAAGCACGTTTTGGACGTGCAGCTGGCTGATACGGTGAAAGCCAGCATCTTAAAGGCAGACGGAACCTATGAGAAGGTGGACGGAAGGGGAAAGAAGGCAATTCTCGCCCAGGACGTCTTCTGCAGGGAGGCTGCAAAAAAGGTCAAGGCGGCAAAGGCCAGGGAACAGGGACAAAAGAGGACCTTTACGCCCAAGACGGCCCAGTAAGGGAAAAAGGGGCAACGCCATGACGGCTATCTAAGCCTCATGGCAGAGAGGAAGATAACATGCACGTTATTCTGGCATCTGCGTCTCCCAGAAGGAGGGAACTTTTAGAGCAGATCGGAGTGAAATATGAAGTAAAGGTCAGTGCGGCTGATGAGACTATTGCCATGGGAACTAAGCCATGGGAGGCAGTGGAGGAACTATCCTTCCGAAAGGCCATGGCCGTTTGGAAGGAGCTTTCGGAGAAGGAAACGGTGATCGGTGCCGACACGGTGGTTGCCATTTCGGGGAAAATCCTGGGGAAGCCGTCCGGACCGGAGGAAGCGGCGGAAATGCTTCGGCAGCTTCAGGGAAGGGAGCACTGCGTATATACGGGCGTCACCATCCTGACTAAGGAGGGAAGGAGAAAGACCTTCCACGAGGAGACGAAAGTTGTATTTACGCCCATGAGCGAGGCGGAAATCCGTGCTTACGTCGCTACGGGGGATCCGTTGGATAAGGCCGGCGCCTATGGGATTCAGGGAGAGTGCGCAAAATACGTAAAGTGCATTTCCGGAGATTACAATACAGTGGTAGGGCTGCCCGTGGGACGACTTTATCAGGAGTTGGCGAGGCTTTCGAGGGAGGCGGCGAAAAAGCGCGTGGCCATCTTTGATCTGGACGGAACCCTTTCTGATTCCATCCACAGCATGACCTTCAGCGGGAATGAATGCCTGAAAGCCTTTGGCTACGGTCCTTTTGGAGAGGAGGACTATAAGTACTTTGTGGGAGACGGGGCGGCAAACCTGGTAAAGAGGGCGCTCAAGGCCTCGGGGGATGAGACACTTACGCATTTTGAAGAGGCTTTCCGACTCTACAGGGAAATCTTTGCGATTCATTGCATGGATGAGGTAAGGCCTTATGATGGCATGCAGGAGCTCTTGAAAGAGCTAAGGAGTCGTGGAATCAGACTGGCAGTCTTGTCAAATAAGCCACATCAGGAGACCATTCGCGTTGTGGAAACATTGTTTGGGAAAGGCGTGTTTGACGTGATCCGGGGACAAGTGGATGGGCAACCCATTAAGCCCAGTCCGGACGGCGTTTTCAGGATTTTGGAACAGCTTCGCGGGACGGAAGAAGAAACAATTCAGCCGGAAAACGTCCTCTATTTTGGAGACACGGGCACTGACATGCTTACGGGACGAGGCGCGGGAGCGTTCGTTCTCGGCGTCCTGTGGGGCTTTAGAAAGCGGGAGGAGCTGGAGGAAAGCGGCGCGGATGCGCTGATCTCGCATCCGCTGGAAGCACTGCAATATGTCTAGGGAATAAGGCGAAGATTTAACGCGGGAGGAAGAAAGAGTGAGAGAATATGACGAAGCCGTATTAGAGTGTTTTTTGAAAAATCAGGGGCAGTTGTATCCGCAGCCCGTTGCGGAAACCATGGAGGAGGCAGAGGAGTTTTTAGAGGACTGCATGGCCGTGGTGGCGGACTCCCTGGATGAGGTGTTAGAGTATTTTGAGGAAGTGGGCGTTGACCTTGACGGAGCGGAAGGGGAGGACGTGCTGGAAAATGATGAGGTATTTGACGTTGGAGACGGCAGATACCTGATCGTGGAAGGTTAGCCTTATTCAGGATTAGGGAACCATGGAAAACAAAAAGAGTTTCTTCGACAAAAAGTATTCCCTTTTCTGATTTTATGTGATAACATATAAATTTAGCGTGGCTTTTTTGTGCATTTTTGCGAAAATGGCAGAAAGGATTATCGTAGACATGAGGGGAAAAGAGCGTTACCAGCTCAGGAGAGCGGCAGGGAAGTATTGGCTTTTGGACATGGAACAGGCAGGCGGGGATTACAAGGCGCCGGTGGCCATGAATGAGACGGGAGCCATGATACTGAACAGCTATTGGAGGGCGGATGACCCGGAGGAAGCCGCAAAGGTTTTAAGTGAGACTTATGAGATAGAACTGGAAGAAGCATTGACGGACGTGAAGGAGTTCTTAAGGCAGTTAGAGAGTCAAGGCGTTGTATTATAGAGTTTGAGAGGGCAGGAAAAATGGATGTTTTACTGATCGGAAGCACCGGTAGTCTGATGCGGAAAATGGTGGAAAAGCTACATAAGGAGGGACACAGGATCTTTGTCCTGACGGAGGAAGGAAGGGAGACGTTCTTTAACCGCAAGGTTTTTGAAACGTACCGTTTCTCTTATGACAATGCCTGCATACGGGAGGTATTTGTGAGCGTGAAGCCGCAGGTTACCTTATTCCTTGGCGCTTATGACAAGACTTTCCCCTGGAAAACGGGCATGAATACGTCCATTAAGTTTTCCTCCAGTCTGTTGAATCTTTTAATGTCTTTTGCAGCATTGCGGCAGGGCAGATTTATCTATCTTTCCTCAGAGGAGGCGTTGCAGGGCTTTGAGGCAACGGACGACGGGGAAGTGGTAAAAAACAATAACAGTACGGAGAAGGCGCAGTGCGTTGCCATGGGAGAGAAGACTTGCCTGGATTACGGCAAGATGACCATGGGTGACGTGATGGTGCTTCGCCTTGGCAATCTGTACGGGATCCCGGAGGATGGGTCGGAACTGGATAACGTTTGTGCAAAGGCCTGCATGGACGCGCTGGATCTTGGCGAGATCAAGCTGCATCCCGGCCGAAGCGTCAACGTGTTAAAGGCTAAGCCCGTGATGGATCTTCAGGCGGAGGACATGGAAGTCCTGGAGGGAGAAAAGCGGTTTGGCCTTCTGCACTTGATGGATGCGGTGGAATTTATCTACAAGATGATGACGGTAAAAGGTCATGCATCCGACATATATCAGTATTCAGGAAAAACGCTGGTTACCGAGCGGGAGATGGCAGAGCTGATCGTCTCCGGAATGACGCAGGGGCAGGGCGGCGAAGGGGCTCCGGCGATCATAGATGCCCTGGAGGGCTCCGAAACGGTCATGGTATTGGACGGATCGGATCCGGACGAGGAATTTGGCCTGACGGAGATGAATCCTCCCAGAAAGGCACTTCCCGCCTTGGCGGAATATTTTAAGAAGCATGCCGGAAGATATTCAAGACTTCAGGACAGACAGGAGAGCGCGTGGGAGGCCTTTATGCGTAAGGCGAAGGAGATGATCCATGCGGGAATTCCCTTTATTGAGAATCTCATTGTGTTTATTCCTTTCTTCATGCTGAACAACCGTGCAACGGACCACGTATACTTCAAACACCTGGATTTCTATCTGCTTTACGTTCTGCTCTTTGCCATTGTTCACGGTCAGCAGCAGGCCATCTTTTCCTGCCTCCTGGCCATTGCGGGTTACGTATTCAGGCAAATGTACTGGCGAAGCGGTTTCGACGTCCTTCTGGATTACAGCACCTACGTATGGATGGCGCAGTTGTTGATCTTAGGCCTTGTGGTGGGCTACATGAAGGACAAACTCCGGGCCATCCGTGAGGAAAATGCCAACGAGGTGGAGTTCCTTACCAGGCAGCTTGCAGACATGTCTGACATTAACGGCAGTAACGTCCGGGTGAAGGACGTGCTTTCCGACCAGCTGGTGAATCAGAACGACAGCATCGGTAAGATTTATGAGATCACCTCCGGCCTGGATCAGTATGAGCCGGAAGAGGTTTTGTTCTACGCGGCGGACGTGGTGGCAAAGATCATGCACTGCAAGGACGTGGCCATCTACTCCATTGCGGATGACACGTATGCGAGACTGGTGTCATCTACTTCGGATAAGGCAAGATCTTTGGGGAATTCCGTTCACTACCGGAAGATGGAGCAGATGTATGACGTGCTCGCCCAAAAGAAGGTTTATATCAACAAGAACATGTCTGAGGAATATCCTCTGATGGCCAATGCCATTTTTGGCGGCGAGCAGATGCAGCTGATCATTATGGTATGGGGCATTTCCTGGGAGAGAATGACGCTGGGTCAGGCCAACGTGCTTGCCATCACCAGCTACCTGATACAGAACGCAGTGCTGCGCGCGGACAAATACATGGAGGTACTTCGTTCCCAAAGATACGTGGGAAAGACGCACGTCATGGAGACGGAAGCCTTCGCACAGCTTGTGTCAGCGTTCCTTAGGGCAAGGGAGAAGGGTTTTACGAAATGTACGCTTGTGGATCTTAACGTGGGTGGCATTTCCCTGGAGGAGCTGGACGTTATGCTGAGCCAGTTGCTTCGTACCACGGACTACGTTGGCCTGCTTGATAATGGCGGCGTTCAGGTATTACTTGCAAATTCGGCGCCGAAGGATGCGGAATTTGTGGCAAAGAGATTAAAGGAAGCCGGATTGGATTGTCGGATTGAGGAGGATGCAGTCGTATGACTTCTGCGGAAATTTGGTTTATAGTGATCCTGATTCTCAATACCATCGTCTGCGTACTGTTTCTGATCTGGGGATATTTTCAACAGCTTTATGATGATGACTCCGGCAGAAGACAGTCGCAGATGACCATGACGGGATATTGGCTGCAGGCCCTGGTAATGTTCCTGTGCCCCGTCGTAGGACCTTTGTTTTTTATCACGGCTCAGGTGATCTATGCTTATTTTTTGAAGGACGGAGCGGATCTGGCGGACGTTATCTTTGGCAAGGACAAGATCAACGCACCCAGAAAGGCGGAGGAAGAGGTGGAGCGTAACCGCGTGCCTTTGGAAGAAGCCCTGGCAGTCTCTGACAGACAGAGCTTGCGCGGACTGATGCTGGACGTGGTAAGGGGAGACGTGAGCAAGTCCCTTGCTTCCATTAATCAGGCGCTGAACAGCGAAGATTCCGAGACCTCTCACTATGCGGCCACCGTTATGAGAGACACGCTGAACGATTTCAGACAAAAGAGTCAGGAAGCGTACAATGCCTTTAAGGAGGATTACGTGGAGCCTGACGTGCGTGCCTGTGAACTGATCGAATACATGAATGAGATCCTAAGCCAGGACGTTTTCCCGGAGATGGAACAGAAGGGCTTTGTAGACATGATGGACGAGGCCTGCGGATTCTTGTATCAGGATGAGGAGTATCGCAACAAGCTGACCATTCAGTACGTGGAATGGGTAGGCATTTTGCTTTTGAAACTGAAATCTTATGACAGGGTACAGTTTTGGTGCAACGTGGCAAAGGAATTGTTCCCGAATGAGCTTGCCACGTATACCCTGCAGCTGAAGCTTTACTTCAGCATGGGCGACAGGGAACGGTTCTTTAGCGTGATGGAACAGCTGAAAAAGGCCGACGTGGTCATCGACCGGGAGACGCTGGAGCTGATCCGAATTTTTAATTAAAGGGAGAAATGTCTCATGTCAATGGAGTTGTTGACGCTATTACAATTGATCTACGTGATCGCCATTTACCTGGGGGTAGTGGTGCTGATCCCTGCGGCGGTATTTCACGGAAAACTGGAGGATCATCCATTTTACGTAAGATATACGGCCTATGCCTGCATCGGAAATTTTTATCTCATGAATTTGGTGCTGGTGCTTCAGCTCCTTCATATCTCCAACCGAACGACGCTGATCCTTGGCGTGGTGATCCCTGCGCTTCTTGGCATTGCCGCATTCCACTGGCAGGATTGGGTGAAGGCTTCCCTGGTCTCCGCCGGAGAGACAACCCACAACGTCATCGTAAATACCATGGGCGTGAGACTGTTTGTGGTCCGCATTTTTCAGAACCTTGGAAAATCCGTGACCAACATGCTGAAGGCCATTGGAGATAATCTCCTGACAAGGTGGTTTGACTGGATCGGCACCATCGCACTGATCGTCGTCATTTGCTGGCAGTATGGCTCAAATCTGTTCAGCGTATACGGTTACACCGCCTCCGACAT
Source organism: uncultured Lachnospiraceae bacterium (assembly GCA_900320485.1). Classification (GTDB taxonomy): domain Bacteria; phylum Bacillota; class Clostridia; order Lachnospirales; family Lachnospiraceae; genus Acetatifactor. The sequence goes on from ONSO01000012.1 coordinate 37,550, forward strand.
GCTGGTGCACAATTATTGGATCAATGCCATGAGTGACAACCAGATCTTTGTGGCCGGCGTTTATCCTTTCGGGTTTCACTGCATCATCTATTTCTTCCATGCCACCTTTGGCGTGGAGACGTATGTTTTATTAAGGCTTTTCTCCTTGCTTGAAACGTTTTTGATCCATTTTATGCTGTTGTTCCTTTTGAGACTGATCTGTAAAACGGATGCGGCACCTTACGTTGCCGTCGGCATTTATCTTTTGCTTAATATTTGGGGAAAGAACGCTTACGTTCGTTTCTTCAGTGCTTTGCCTCAGGAATATGGCATGATCTTTATCCTTCCCGCCATTTTCTTCCTCATCCTGTTCTTCCGGGAACGCAAGGAAGAAAACGGGGAAAAGGGGCTTCGGGGAAAGAAGAGTACTACCATGCTGAAACTTTTTGCAATGAACGTCAGCATGACCTTTGCAGTCCATTTCTACGATACCATCGCCTTGGGAATCTTTTGCATTGCCCTGGGAATTGTATTTTGGAAAACCGTATTCCACAAGGAGTACGTCGGGAGGATCATGGGAGCGGGCGTGATCGGGCTAGTGATCGCCGTATTCCCCATGTGGCTTGCCTATATGGGCGGAACGCCCTTGGAGGGATCCCTTCGCTGGGGTATCAGCGTCATGAACGGTTATACCATCGAGGACGTGCAGGCAGAGGAAGAATCCCAATCCTTTGACCAGAGTCTGGCGGCGCCGGCAGAAAACCTTGCAAGAAGCGGAAGCGGCACGACGTACTCCATTATGCCGAAGCCCGCGGCCTTGACAACGGTGCAAGACGGCGGTAATTTCCTGACAAACATGGCCAGACAGATCTCCGGCTACGTATTTATTGGCAAAAGCTCCAGCTTTGGCATGATCACGCTGATCCTGGTGGTACTCGGAGCGATTTTGGGCGGCTTGACCCTTTGGAAGGGGGATGCGGAGCGCGGAAAGATGCTTCTTGCGATTACCATTAACGTGGCGGCTTTTTGTCTGCTGCTGATGTCGAGAGAGATGGGCATACCCATTCTTATGGACAAGAACCGTACCAGCATTTACCTGGGATATTTCTTCATTTTGCTTTTGGGACTTTTGATGGATTACGGACTGGACGTGGGAATGGCATTTCTGGAGGGCGAAACCATTAAGAAGGTTTTCCCCGCACTGTTTGCCACAATCTGCTTTATATTCCTCGGGCTGTTTGGCTGGGTCCGCAAGCCTGCGGAGGTGGAGGCGTTCCAGAAAAATGGTTCCATCATCTGCATCGCCAACATTTTGCGCGAGAATGCGCCGGGAACCTTTAACATTATCTCCGCCAATGATGAGATGAGAATGACGGAGGAATATGGCTATCACTATGAGGTTAGCCGTCTGCTTGTACAGAACATGGGCGACAATGCCCTCAATTACCTGGAAGTTCCTGCCTCCAGGGTATACGTATTCATCGAGAAGATCCCCGGAGATTACGATGAACCCTATGAGGGCAGCGGATCAGCCATTTCCAAGGCCAGTGCCAGAAAGCCCTTGCCTTTTAACGAGGGATTCGGCATGTATAAGGGAGAAAACAGAAACATAGTCATGTCAAAGCTGTATTTTTGGGCGCAGGCTTTTGGCAAGACGTATGAGAATGAAATGTCAGTATATTACGAGGACGACGAATTTGTATGCTACGAGATCAGGCAGAACGTGGACAGGCCTTATGACATGTCGTTCGATTATGGTTACAATAATTAAGATCTCACGGGAGACGGAAGGAAAAGGACATGGTATCCAGAAGAAATTTTTTCACAATGCTTTTATTGCTTATGATCATGATCTTTATGTTCATGTTTTCCAGCGTGCTTAAGCAGGTATTAAATGAATATGGAACCAATTCCTACGCGGAAGGTGACTTGGATACGCAGGGATTGCGCGAAAGGTACGACGCGCTGTCGAAAGGCTTATCGGACAAGGCTCAGGCACTGAGCAACCAGCCTCTGACAAGCAAGACTTTCGAAGAGGGAGATCTTGACAAAAGAGTTCTCTTTCTGAGCAAGAAGAGTGACAACGAGGTGGGTCAGGTGGTGGCCTCCTGGTGTGAATATATGAAGAGACCCCTGATCACCTATTATACCATTAAAGGTTTGGGCGACGTGGAATTCACAAAGCTTCCGGAAGTGATCATCGTGGACGGGGAGTTTGTCAACTGGGACATGGACGCGGAAGTTTTGATCAGTCTTGTTGAGCAGGGAACCTGCGTGATCTTTGCAAGAATGCCAAGCCCCAGGATCATTCAAAAGTATGACGGCCTGAGGGAAATGATGGGAATCAAGACCGTGTACTCCGAGAATATCGCCATCGACGGACTTCGTCTCTTCCCCGGTTTCTTTATCGGCTCGGAGGAAGAGTATAAGGAGGGACCCGGTAATGAGGGCAGGCAGGATCTGGATCTTACCATTCCCTGGTACGTTACGGGAGAAGGCTCCAAGGTATATATGATGGGCGTCGTAAATGACAGAACGAGAAAGAGCGCCGACCTTCCCTCCATCGTCTGGAGACATGCTTACGGGGACGGAAAGGTGTTTTGCATCAGCGGCGATTACGTTACAAAGGAGTCCGGCATAGGCTTCCTTACGGCCTGTATGGGAGAGAGGGATACATACAATCTGTATCCGGTCATCAATGCTCAGAATTTAGTGCTGACCAACTTTGGAGGGTTCTCCGATGAAAACGGGGAAGCATTAAACGCTATTTACGACCAGAGACAGATCCCGCTCTTCCGTGACGTGGTATGGCCGTCCATCGTTTCCATGACGGAGAGGACGGGGGATAAGATTTCCCTGATGATCGCACCGCAAATGGATTATTCCGACGACAAGGAGCCGGAGGATAATCTGCTGATCTATTATCTAAGACTTCTCAACGAAGGATATGGAGAGGCAGGATTGTCCACAAAGCAGTTTTCAAGTCTTTCCATTAAGGAGAAGGTGGGACGAGACCGGGTATTCTGGCAGAAGGAGGCAGCAGATTACGTCCTTCAGTCCGCCTATTTGGATGACGCGACTAAATATGATGAGATGAAGCAGAGCATTCCGGGCCTTCGGACCGTGGTGATCGATGAGGGAGAAGGAAAACCGGTCTGGTATGCGGATGACGAGGTTACCATACAGATGGCGACCAGTGACGCTCAGACGCATAAGTTTTCCGAGGATCTGGCGGTGAAGTCCTATGAGACGGCACTGGGCTATTCCAACGTTTTATTGGACATGTCTCTGGTGTCTCATCCAAAGGGAGAGGACTTCGCTGAGTTTTCCCGAAAGAGCTCCAGTAATCTGATCACTTTCTGGAAGCAGTTTGCCGGTTTTGAAAAGACTACGCTTTCCGAAAGCGATGCCAGGATCCGCAGATTCTTTGCACTGGATTATTATGACGGAAGAAACGGAGATGAGATCCATCTCCACGTGGACGGGCTTGACGAGCAGGCATTCTTTATACTTAAGCTGAACCGCGACGTGATAGATGAGGTGACCGGGGCGCAGATCACGGATCTGAAGAACGGATTTTATCTCCTTGACGTATCGGAAGAAGACGTAGTGATCAAAGTAAAGGAAAGATGGCTATTCTATTATTGACGTAACCCTTTCGGAAATGGAGACGAAATGAAGATTTGTATGGTAGCGGAGGGCTGCTATCCCTACGTGGTAGGCGGCGTATCCAGTTGGATCCATAGTGTGATAAAGGCATTTCCCGAGCATGAGTTCATGGTATTGGCCATTTTGGCGAACCGTTCCTTCCGGGGAAAGTTTGCCTATGAATTACCTGACAACCTGATCCAGGTACATGAGGTTTATCTGGAGGATTATGACTGGTGCAGCAAAAAGACGGACAGAAAGCGCAGAAAGCAGCTGACGCCGGAAGAGTATGAAGCGGTTTTGAGCCTTCTTATCAATCAGAACGTGAAATGGGACGTGCTTTTTGAATTATTCCAGAACGGCCGTTTTTCCCTGAATGAATTCCTGATGGGCCCGGAATTTCTAAAGGCCGTGAGGGAATGCTATCTGCTGAATTACCCGGAGGCCGTTTTCTCGGATTTTTTGTGGACCATGCGTTCCATTTACCTGCCTTTGTTTTTGGCCCTCAGGACGGAGATCCCCAAGGCGGATCTGTATCACTGCGTGGCTACGGGATATGCGGGTGTTCTTGGCTCCATGGCGAAGGAACGTTTCGGGTGCGGACTTTTGATCTCTGAGCACGGCATCTATACCCGTGAGCGTGAAGAGGAGCTGATCCGCGCAAAATGGGTCGCAGGTATTTATAAAAACGTCTGGATCGACCAGTTTAAGAAAATGTCGAAGCTTGCTTATTCCAAGGCAGACTGCGTGACAAGCCTTTATGAGCATGCAAGGCAACTTCAGATCGAGCTTGGATGTGAGGAAAAAATTACCATGGTGACGCCCAACGGAATTGATGAGAAACGCTTTGAGGGTACGCCGGGGGAAAAGGTCACGGAAGAGGGAATGGTTCATATCGGAGCGGTGTTGCGCGTTACGCCCATCAAGGACGTAAAGACGCTGATCAGGGCATTTGCCTTTGCAAAGGAGAGGGTGCCGAACCTGAAGCTTTGGATCATGGGCCCCATGGACGAAGACGAAAAGTATGCGGCAGAGTGCTTCGAACTTGTGGAAGCCATGGGTGTTAAGGATATAGTATTTACGGGCAGAGTCAACGTAACGGAGTATTTGTGGCAGATGGACGTGACGATCCTCACCAGTATTTCCGAGGGCCAGCCCCTGACCATTTTGGAATCTTATGCGGCGCATAAGCCCGTGATCGCCACGGACGTTGGTAACTGCCGCGGACTGATCTACGGAGAGGACGACGGGATCGGACAGTCCGGCATTCTGACCCACGTCATGAACGTGGAGGAGATCACGGCGGCCATGGTTGAGATGGCAACGGACACCGCAAAACGCCTGGAATACGGTGAGAACGGGTACCGGAGAATGATGGGACGATATAAGCTGACGGACATGAAAAATACCTATCGGAACATCTACAATTATTTTGAGGATTGGAAAAAGTAATCCTGCGGGGGAGCTTTTGGAAGGAAAGGATAGCGGGACATGGCTGGAATAGGCATAAAGCTTAATAAAATATTCGGGAAAGAGACCATCACCACAAACCTTTTGGGTTTTGGATACAGTACCATGGTGACGGTGGCGCCCATGTTCGTGATCATTGGCAACATACTGCTCATGAGTTATTTCTTGCGCTTTGATTTTACGGGGTATAAGGGAAGAAACCTTTTTGCGGCGACGATCCTTTACATATTTATTTTTTCGCTGTTGGCGTCGTCACCATACAACGCCGTCATATCAAGGTATCTGTCCGACGTGATCTATGATGAGACGTATGACGACATCCTTCCCTGTTACTATACGGGACTTTTTGTTACGGTGGTAACCGCCTGTGTCATGGGAATCCCCTTCTGTATCTGGGAGCGCGTGGTCGGAAAGGTGGCACTGTATTACGTTTTTACGGGCTTTTGCGGATACATAGCGTTGGTGCTGGTATTTTATTCCATGCTCTATCTCTCCATTTGTAAGGACTATTCGAAGATCTCCATATTCTTCTTCACGGGAATGCTGGTGGCGTTTCTCCTGTCCTTCCTGTTTGTGAGGGCCTGGCACATGGAGGTTTCCTATGGCATGCTTCTTGCGCTGACCGTAGGCTTTTGCGTGACCGCCATCATGGAGATGGCTACCATACGACGGTATTTCCGGCGGAATAACAACAGTTACAAAAAGGTGTTGGGTTATTTTAAGAGATTCTGGAAGCTGATCCTGATCAACTTTGGCTATACTCTGGGTTTGTACGTACATAACTTTGTATTTTGGAATACAAAGCTGAGAATGGTGGTCGCAGACAGCTTTATCATGGCGCCGGTTTACGACGTCGCAACCTGCCTTGCCATGTTCACCAACATTTCCGCCACGGTGATCTTCATCGCCAGGATCGAAATGCATTTCCACGAACGATATAAGGCATACTCTGAGGCCGTGACCGGCGGCCGGTGGATGGACGTGCAAAATACAAAGAACCGCATGTTCCGCCAGCTTTCCACGGAGCTGATGAACTTGGTAAGACTTCAGTTCATCATATCCGTCGTGATCTTCCTGATCATGCTGATCTTTATGCCGAGATTTGGGTTTGCCGGACTGGTCCTGCAGATTTATCCCTCTTTGGCGGCAGGATACTTTATTCTTTTTGTCATGTATTCAGAAATCATTTTGCTGTATTATTACAATGACCTGGACGGTGCGGTGATCACGGCTGTTTCCTTCTGCGTCGTGACGCTGCTTGGAAGCATAGTCTGTTCGCATTTTTCCGCCATCTGGTACGGACTTGGCGTGATCGTTGGCAGCCTTACGGGCTTTTGCATAGCTTACCTGCGTCTTCGCTGGGTGGAAAAACACTTGGATGAGCACATTTTCTGCAGAGGCATTCTCTTCCCCACAAAGTTTTCCAAGAAGCCGCCTGCACTTGTTTATGACAAAAACCAGCGTGGTGCGAACGGGACCGTGGATGAGAAGGTAATGAGCAGCTAATGCGGATGTGAGGTGAGAGTAACGTGGATTGGTTCAACGTACTGGATACGTGGTTTTATCTGGGACTGACTTTGGTCGGCATTGCCATTTTAATCTTTGTGGCGGCATTTTTCCGATATGCAAGGAAGAAGATGAGTGATGGCTTCATGATGATCTGGTTCTTGATTTCCGTGGTATTGCTTTTTGTTGGAATTGTTCTGATCGCCAAAGGATACAGTTCAGCCATGGTGGTGGCGGTGGTGGCCGTCTCCTGTGCGCTGTTACTCATAGTTATTTTTATTACCAGCAGCATGGTATCTGAGCTGATGATGAAGGTGAGGGAGCTTGCCATGCAGGTGGCACTGCTAAATCAGGAAAACGACAGTATGCTACAGCAGATCAACAAGCTGAAGGAGCAGGAGAAAGATGTGTAAAAACATCCTATTTGTGATCAATACGCTCAGCAAGGCGGGAGCGGAAGTTGCACTCCTTGAGCTTTTGAATCAATTTCCGGAGGAAGAATGGCAGGTGGACCTGTACGTGATCCTTGGGCAGGGAGAATTGGTTACGCACCTTCCAAAGCACGTAAGGCTCCTGAATCCCGTATTTTCCGAGGAATCCGTCCTGTCCGGCAAAGGCAGGCGGATCATGTTCCTTACGGTTCTAAAGTCCATGTTCCGGCGTGCTACGGTCATCCGCAGATTGCCGTATCTGATGCAAAACTTCTTCCACATGGTTGTAAAAGGGAGTTTTCACGTGGACAAGCTATTGTGGCGCGTTCTCGCCGACGGCGCGGAGCGTTATGATAAAGAGTATGACCTTGCCGTGGCTTACGTCGAAGGAGGATCCGCTTACTACGTGGCGGATTACGTTAAGGCAAAAAAGAAAGCGGCATTTATTCACGTGGATTTCCGGATGGCAGGCTATTGCCGGCTGTTGGATGGCGACTGTTACGCACGCTTTGACAAGGTCTTTCCCATTTCCGAAGAGACAGAAAAAAGCTTACTGGAGCTCTATCCCGAGCTGAAAGGAAAAACCTTCGTTTTCCACAATATCATCAACCAGAAGGTCATACGGGAGAAGGCACAACTTCCCGGCGGATTTACGGATGATTATCATGGATTAAGGATCCTGACGGTTGGAAGACTGAACAAACAGAAGGCCTATCCCGTTGCCATAGAGGCGCTGAAGCTTCTTCGAGAGGAAGGATTGGATGCCAGATGGTACGTACTTGGCGAGGGAGAGGAGAGAAAGGCTCTGGAACAGAAGATCCGGGATCTTTCGCTGGAGGGGGAATTCCTTTTGCCGGGGGCCGTGGAAAACCCGTATCCATATTTCAAACAGACGGATCTTTACGTACATGCCACGGCCTATGAGGGAAAAAGTATTGCCATTCAGGAGGCACAGACCCTTGCCTGTCCCATCATTGTGTCCGATATTATAAGTAACAGGCAGCAGGTGACAAACGAAGTGGACGGGCTTGTGGCAGAGCTTACGCCCAGGGCCATTGCAGATGCCATCCGCGACCTTGCTGAGCACCCTGATAAGGCAAGGCGGCTTGGCGAACGGGCTTCCATGCGGAAGATTGCCTATGAAGAAGACATGGAACTACTAAAGAGTTTAATATAATCGAGGAATCGAAATGCAAAGTACGACACCGAAGGAATTACTGATCATTATACCTGCGTATAATGAAGAACAGAATATACTGTCCGTGTTGAAAGATCTTAAGGCACCGGAGATCATGGAAGTGGCTGACGTGCTGGTGATCAATGACGCATCCTCCGACGCAACCAACAGGATCGTTAAAAACGCCGGATTTACGCTGATCTCCAACATTTTTAACCTTGGCTACGGCAGTACCATCCAGCTGGGCTATAAGTATGCCATTCGCCGAAAGTATAAATACGTGATCCAGATGGACGCGGACGGGCAACATGACGTCTGCAACGTATTAAAGCTTTATGACAGACTAAAGACGCCTAACCGGGAGGGAAAATACCCGGACATAGTCCTGGGTTCCCGTTTTATGGACGGAAGTAGCGATTTTGACGTCTCCGCCGTAAAGCAATTTGCGTTTTTCCTGTTCCGGTTTTTGATCAAGCTGTTCACGGGACGCAAGATCGCCGATCCCACCACGGGATTACAGGGGCTTAGCAGCCGCGCCGTATTGTACTATTCAAAATATGGCCGTTTTGATGACAGATATCCGGATGCCAACATGATCATCCTGATGCTTCTGGTAGGGTATCGGGTGGAGGAAATGCCCGCCGTCATGCACGTGCGGACTGCCGGACAGAGCATGCACTCTGGATTAAAGCCTGTTCTGTACATGGTGCGCATGGTGTTTTCCATTTTAGCGATCGTTTTTCGCATCAAGATCTTACAAAAGAAAGCCGGAGAGAAAAGGGATGTTATCTTTTATTAAGGGATTTGGCCCGAAGTTTCACGCTGCGGAGCTTACGGAGACCTTTGAAGCACTTGGAAATCCCGGCAGGGGCTGGTACCGCATTTACACCTTCTTTCCGGGAGAGAGGGCTTTTGAAGAGCCGGTCCGCTATAAAAATGAGACACTGGCGCTTGTGCTTTTCAATGTTGGCGCGTATAAGGATCAGGATTTCCCGGAGACGGTTTTACGGGAAATGGACGAAATCCTGCAAAGCTTTGAAGCAAAGGGATTCGAACTGATTCCGAGAATTTGTTATGACACGGAAGGAAAAGGGATGGTAAGGGAACCCTCCCTTTTTTCACAAGTAAAATCCCATTTGGCACAGGTTGCGCCCCTGATCAGGAAGCATGCGGAGCGGATCCTCACGTGTCAGGGTCTTCTGATCGGTAACTGGGGTGAAATGCATGGTTCCAGATATCTGCTCCCCAAGTGCGTTAAGGAGCTGACGGAGCTGTTCCTCAGGGAGACGGAAGGGAAAGTCACGCTGGCCCTCCGTAAGCCTTCACAGTGGCGCATGGCATTTCCGGAAGGAGTGAAGGAGCAGCGCGTTGGATTTTTTAACGATGGCATACTTGGGTCTGATACCCATCTTGGGACCTTTGGACCGGCCGGAGACGGAAGAAAAGGTTGGGAGGAGCCTTGGGGAATCGAAGAGGAGCTTCGTTTTTTGGATGCCTTTGAAGGGCAAGTCCCCTATGGGGGAGAGGTACTTACGCCTCCGTTTCATCTTGAACCCGGGGAGATTTTGAAAACGCTTGGGGCGCTTCGGACCTCGTATCTGAATTCCACCCATGATGCCGCTTTACTTGCGTCCTGGAAGCAAACGGTTTATGAAGGGCGAAGCCTTTATGAGACGGTGGGGGAACGGCTTGGATACCGCTTTCTTGTGCGGCGCGTTCAGGGAAAGTGGGGGCGGACTTTGAACCTCTCACTGGAGATCGAAAACGCCGGCTTTGGAAGTATTTGTGAGGATGCGGAAATGGAGGTCTTTGCAAAGGCCGGGCAGACGGAAGAGGAGATCTCTTTAGGAAGCCTGGAAGGAAATCTTCGCATGCTTCGGAGTGGAAAGAAGGCAGTCTTTCAGGGGAGCTTTCCGGTCGCGTCCTTTCAGGGCATGGCAGGAAATGAACAGATATTTATTTACCTAAGGGCCTTCCGCAAAAAGGATCATGCCGTGATACGCTTTGGACAGAAAAATCAGGAAGGAAGTCTTGGATCTCTTGACCAAGAGGGAAGCCTTTTGCTGGGAGTGATCAAATCGTGAATATTTGTTTTTTTTCCGGAGACGTAACCAGAAATGGCGGCACGGAGAGAGTCTCCATTACCATCGCCAATGAACTGGCAAAAGAAAAAGAATGGAAGGTTTCCTTTTTGAGCCTGGTGGAACAAAGGGAGACGCCCTGTTATGAGATCAGCAGGGAGATCCGGCGGGATGCCCTTGGGAAAAAGTGGCTTTCTCCGGGCCCGGCATATCTGCCGCTGATTCCAAAGGTGCGGAAATACCTGAAGGAGAGAGAAATAGATCTTATTATAGACATAGACGTGGTATTGGACGTTCTTTCCGTGCCCGCGGCAAAAGGGTTGAAGACAAAGGTGCTCTCCTGGGAGCATTCTAACTGCGCTTATGAACTTGGAATCCTTTATCGCAAGGTCATCGTAAAATGCTTTACGAAAAGAACGGATCAGCTTGTGACGCTGACGCCCGGTGACGCGCTTGCCTTTCAAAAGCTGTTTGGGCGCAAGGAACGGATCACGTCCATCTATAATCCGGCATCCCTCCCAAAGCTTCCTGAGGGAAACAGACGGGAAAATTGGCTGATAACGGCAGGACGATTGGTACCCGGAAAGGGAATGGATCTTTTGACCGCGGTCGCCAAGAAGGTCTTAACGGATTTCCCTGACTGGAAGTGGATGCTTTGCGGCGAAGGGCCGGAGAGGGAAATGCTTTTGGATTTTTGTAAACGGGAGGGCCTGAAAGAACGATTGGTCCTTTTGGGATATGTCCCTAAGGTGGAGGAATGGCTTGCCAGGGCAAAGGTGTTTGTACTGACTTCCCGCGCGGAAGGGCTTCCCATGTGCCTTCTCGAGGCAAGATCCTGCGGATTGCCCTGCGTCAGCTTTAACGTTCCGACGGGACCTGCGGATTTGATCAGTGACGGTGTAAACGGCTGGCTGATAAAGCCCTTTGACTGCGGGGACATGGCGGCAAAGCTGGAGCGGATGATGGGGGATCCGGAGCTTTTGGAAAAAATGGCAGCAAATGCGGACAAAGGGCTGGATCCTTTCCTGCCATCCGAAGTCATGGGAGAGTGGAAAAAATTGATCCGTCAGCTTTTGGAGTGAGGAAAGCATGCGAGCAAAGAATATAGGGAAAAATAGCTTTTTCAGCATTTTTACCCAGACACTGATCATATTGGCCGGTTTTTTCAGCCAAAGGGTGATCAACGTAAGATTGGGTACGGAATTGGTTGGACTAAACGGCGTCGTGTCCAACGTGATCGCCGTATTTTCCGTTACGGAGCTTGGGCTGTCTACGGCTATAGTTTTTCATTTATATGGTGCGCTGGCAGAAGGTGCGGAAGAAAGGATCGCAGCTCTGATGAACCTTTACCGCAAGGCCTACTCTGCCGTAGCGGGAATCATTGCACTTCTGGGATTTGGTTTTCTTCCCTTTGTGCATCTGTTCATGAGGGAGAATCACTTTGAACTCTCTTACGTAAGACTCATCTATGGGTTGTGGCTGGTAAAGACCATTCTGGGGTATCTGCTTTCATATAAAAGATCCATGATCATCGCGGATCAAAAGGAATATGTTTCAAGCCTTGCAACGATGGCCGTCTCCATATTTAATTACGTTTCCGTCATAGTCATTGTCTCCTTTTGGGGAAACTACGAGTGGGCCCTGATGGCAAGCATCGTCTTTGAGGCGGTGGTCAATCTCGGGATCAGCTTATACGTGGACCGGGCCTACCCCTATCTGAAAAAATGGCGGAAAACAGTCCCCGCGCGTGAACTGGTAACAAAGGTTTTTGGGGACGTAAAGAATTTATTTGTGACAAGAATTGCCCAAAAGCTCCTTACGTGTACGGATAACCTGATCACCTCCGGCTTTATCAATTTGAGCATTGTCGGATTTTACTCCAATTACTGCATGATCACGCAGTCGCTGATCAACGTGCTGCAGGCCCTTTCCAATGCCCTTGCGCCGACCATCGGCAACGTGATCGTAAAGAAGGATTCGGAGAGGGATGAAGAACTCCTTACGGTGTTTACCTTTGGATTTTTCTATCTTGCGGCCATTGTCTTTTGCGGCGTGGCGGGGATGGCCTCTCTGTTTGTAGGGAGAGTCTGGCTGGGAGAGGAGTTTTTGCTTCCGGCCTCCGTGGTGTTCTTCATGGCCCTGAACTGCATGCTTTACGTGATGCTGTTGCCCATTGGCGTATTTGTCAGCGCCAGCGGCATGTTCCGGATTGAGAAGAAGGTGGCCATGACTGCAGCGTTGGTGAACCTCGGGCTGTCACTGGCATTGGTGAAGCCCTTTGGGATTCTGGGCGTTTTAGCCGGAACGCTGGCTGCTTACGTGATCCTCTTTGCTGGAAAGACCATTGGTTTTTACCGGTCTTATCTGGAAAGGCCGGCCCTTCGCTATCTGCTTCAGATGGCACAGTACGTGGGGCTGGCTACGGGGGAAGCGATCCTTTGCGTCATTATAACGGGGCGGATCTGCAGGGAGTACTCCCTTTGGCGATTTGGATTTTGTGTGTTACTTTGCGTTGCCGTGCCAGCCGGAATAAATGTGTTGTTGTTCTGTAAAAGCCGCCGTTTTGGCAGTGTGCTGAGACTGGTAAAAGGTTATTTGGGCCATGCAAAAAAATAAGTCCATGATTTCTTGGAGATAAGAAATGAACGAGAAATTAGTATCCATCGTAATTCCGGTCTATAAGACGGAAAACTATCTGGAAAGCTGCATAGAAAGTGCCCTGGCGCAGCGTTATCCTGCCACGGAGATCATTTTGGTGGATGACGGTTCGCCGGACCGATGCCCGCAGATCTGTGATGATTACGGGGCAAAGTATAATAACGTCACGGTCATACATCAGAAAAATGCCGGCCTGGGGTTTGCGCGTAATGCGGGGGCGAAGGCGGCGAGAGGCGAGTACGTCTGTTGGCTGGACTCGGACGATCTGCTGGACGGACCGGACGCAGTGAGCGTTCTGGTGGAAGAGGCTGAAAGAAGCGGCGCGGACATAGTCGTCGGAAATTTCAGAAAGTTTTTTGAAAACCAGATCCGCGACGTAAACCGTCATCACCTCCGTGCGGGAGAATATACGGAAACCGCAGATTTTCGTTTTAAGGGTTTCTACCGGTACGGACATTTGGCATATGACTGGGGCAAACTATACAGGCGGGAGTTTCTGGTAAAAAATGAGCTTTGGTGCAGGGATTATCCTTTTACGCAGGACAAGGCACATAATATTTTGTGCCACGCCTACAAGCCTGTGTATGCATTTGTGGAAGACAGCGTTTATTTATACCGGCTCAATGATGAATCCATAACGTTTCGTTATAAACCTGATCTGATTCCCGTATGGATTTCCATAGCAAGGGATTTCCATCAGGAGCTTAAGGACAGGGGCGTGGAAGACGTATATGACGACGTGACGGCCTTTCATTTATTCTTTGGGAGCTTTTTTGTGGCAAAGCAGGAATTCCTTGCGGGGCACGGTTTCAGGGAAGCGAAGGCGCAGCTTAAGAGATACGGAGAGGATGCGTACGTACGGGAAAACATGAAAGCCCTGGCGAGAGGCAAATACCTGAAAGGAATTTCCGGATTTTACTGGAGAGTGATGATCCGTACTGCAACCATTTTATTTTCCTTACGATGGTATTTTCTGTTTACGCTTGGAATTGTGATCCTTCGCGGCTTCCACGTGGATGGCATGATCACCGCTAAGAGAAACGGAAAGGCGAGCCACGGCAGGACGGAAAGACTGGCAAAGGTGGGCATAAAAATGCCAAAGTGCACGCAAGCGCTGTGCATGCTCCTGCGAAAGTCCCTGACGGGTGGAGAACTTACGGAGGAGGATCGGGAGGAGCTAAAGAATGCCGGTGTTTCCGATGTTTTGTCCCTGGCGGACCGTCATAAGATCCTGCCCATGTTATTCGACGTGCTGGAGGAATGGGATGAGGTCCCGGAGGAGGCGCGCAGGCTTTTGGAAAACGCTGCTGAGCGGACGGCAAAGCAAAGCTATCGACTGTTGTTCCTGACAAAGGAGCTGACGGAACTCTTTCAGGAAGCAAACCTCCGGGTGGTTGTACTAAAAGGCAGTGGCGTGGCTTCCTATTATCCCGTGCCGGAGTCCCGCAAGTCCGGTGACGTGGATCTTTTATTCCCGGACATGGAATCCGTTCTGGCGGCGGGAAAGTTATTGGAGGGAAAAGGGTATCATCTGACGGAAGAGCAGCATGCCAACCATCATCTGGTTTACCAGGGGCCGGACGGTATCGACGTGGAGTTGCACGCCATGCTGGCGGAACCCTTTGATGACGAGGAGATCAACCGCAGGATGGAGGCACTTTTGCCTAAATACCTGGAGGAGAGGACCGTTACCAATTCCATGGGGGTGGAGCTCCCGACCACGTCAGAGGCTTTGCAGGCATTGGAGCTTTTACTGCACATGCTACAGCATTTCCTGCGGTCCGGATTTGGATTAAAGCTTTTGGCGGATTGGGTAGTGTTCTGGAACCGCGTTGCGGATGAAAAAGTGGCGGCAAGGTTCGTAAGTCTTGCGCAGGAGTGCACGGTATCAGGATTTGCCAAGGCCGTGACGCTTGTATGCGAGAAATATCTTGGACTGGATCGGATCCATATTTACGGACCGGATCTGGAAAAGGAGTTTTCCAAGGATTATGTGGAGAGATTTCTTACGGACGTAGTCGATGCCGAAGAGTTTGGAAAAGCGGACAAAAACCGCATGGTAGCTCTCCGGAACAGGGGCTTTTGGGGATACGTCAAGGAATTTCACTATCAGATGCGCATGAACAACGCCGAAGAGAGCAAGAAAAAGTGGAAGTGGCCATATCTTTGGGCGAAAACCTTTATTACCTTCCTTCGGAACAATCGCCGTTTGGGGAGAGGTTCCCTTCACGACATTTTGAAAAACGCGGGAGAGCGTGCAGGGGTTGTGGAAGAAATGCAGCTTTTCAAAAAGAGAAAATAGGCAGGTAGCGGCATGAAGATCAGGGAAGCATATGAACTAAAGCAAATAGGGGATCATTACCTTGTCACAAGGAATACGGGCGAAAGGCCTGCCATTTTATTTGCACTCAACGAGACCGGAGCCTTTTTGTGGAAGGAGCTGGCACGTGGTAAAACGCAGGCGCAGATGACGGAGAGTCTTTGCGGGGAATATGAGGCGGGACCGGAAGAAGAAGCGATGATCCGACGTGACGTGGCAGATTTTCTGGAGCAGCTTCGCGGCGTTGGGGCGCTGGAAGAAACGGATGACGAAAGCTTGGGGAAGTAAGGGGAGAAGGTTATGGATCGTATTTTATTGGTGGATGACGACAGGGAAGTGCTTCACGTAAACAGTGAGTTCTTAAAGGGGAAGGGGTATCAGGTCATGGCCGCGGTTTCGGCAGAGGATGCCCTTCGGATGGTGAAGGATTTTATGCCCCACTGTATTGTTTTGGACGTGATGATGCCCGGCATGGACGGGTTTGAGGCGTTGGAGGAGTTACGAAAGATCACGCAGGTTCCGGTGCTGTTTCTTACGGGAAGAACTGAGGAAGCGGACCGCATCAGGGGCCTGGTCGCGGGCGCAGTGGATTACGTGGTTAAGCCCTGTAGTCTGGAAGAATTGTCCCTGCGGATCCAGATCCACATCAGCAGGTATCGGGGCGTTACGGGTCAGACGGGCATATTGGAATTTCCCCCGCTGCGCATTGAACTATTGAATCACAGGGTCTATTACAGAGAGGAGGAGATCCTTCTTTCAAACAAGGAATATGAGCTTTTGGTATGCCTTGCAAAGCATAACCGGGAGGTCATGACTTTTGAGAGGATCGGCGAGGAACTTCTTGGGGGCTACATTGACGCGGACAGAAGAAACATTATGATGAATGCGAGCCGGCTCCGAAAAAAGATGGAGGGCTACGTAGGCCTGGAAAACATGATCGAGACGGTTTGGGGCAAGGGATATTGTTTTAAGGGATGAGCGTGGCAGGCATGGAAAAAAAGCGATACGTAAAGCCGAAGACCATCTCCAGGGAAGAACTGGAGCAGGCACTTTTACAGGCAAATGAGGAATTGTCTTTGGCAAATGACAAGTTAAAAAAGCAGGAAGCCGCGAGGGTGGAGCTGTTCCGAAATCTTTCTCACGACCTTAGGGCTCCCATGACGGCGCTGGTCAGTACCGTGGGTCTGCTCCGGGAGAAAAAGAATCTCGCGGAGAATGAGTATTTGGAGCTTTTAGATCTCATGGGACGCAGGTTAAAGAATCTGAATGCCATACTGGACGAGATTTTTCTTCTTGGTCAGATGGAAAATCCGGAGCTGAGGCTGGAGATGGAAAACATCGACCTTGCAACGCTTTTGGAGGAATTTTATTTTTCCTGCGAGGCGGACGTTAAATATGGCGAGAGGAAGCTGGAGCTTGACCTGCCGGAGGAGTTAAACTGCATGGTGCGGGTTGATCCCCAAAAGATCGTAAGGGTTTTAGACAATCTTTTCACCAATGCGCTCCGTTATTCAAAACCCGGTGATTCCATTATGCTTGGGGCGAGACGCGAAGGGGACGCCGCACGGATCTGGATAAGGGATACGGGGGTCGGGATCACGCCAGAGGACTTGCCCCACGTATTTGAAAGATCCTATCGGGCGGACCGGTCGAGAACGCCCGGAGACGGGGGGCACGGACTTGGGCTGGCCATTGCCAAGAGCATCATGGACAGACATGGCGGACGGATCTGGTGTGAGAGCAGGCAGGATGAAGGAAGTACCTTTTATTTGGAACTTCCCACTTTGTTAGAAACGTAACAAATCTGTTAGAATGCTTGCGGTTTTAGGCATGGCATGGTAGGATGATACCATGAAACAAGGGAAGAATTTCTCTTTAGTAAAAAAGAATAGGAGGAAAATAAAAAATGAAGAATTACGTTAAGCCCGTAGTACTTGCAAACGAAGAGTTGGCAGAAGGCGTATATGCAGCAAGTGGTGATTGCTACACCGTATCCGGTTACATTCATCAGACCCCTCAGACCGGCAGAGGAGATTACAGAATTCAGTTCGATGGTAAGCATGCGGCAAATGACGGACATCACAGCGGCAAGCAGACCCTGATCGTGTCCTTCAACATGCCCGTTGTTTACAAGGGATCCAATGGTACTCTTGCTGGCGGTGACGGCACCAATACCCTGAGCATTGATTATTCTTATCATAACAATGCATCTGACAACATTGGTCTTGGCGACGTGATCGTTGAGGCAGATGCAGGCCTTGCAGTTGTAGGTTCTACTCTTACCTGCAATCATGACTGCGGCCAGCACTAATGGCATTATTCAAGTCATAAGATAAAAAATCCCGGGGCAAGGTGCTCCGGGTTTTTTTATGCATAATTCCGTATGGGGAAAGGAAAATCTTTCGAACGCGGCCTTTGTTGAAAATGGACTTGCGCAATTAGGGAAAATAAGTCATAATCAGTTTAGAAGCCGTGACGAGCGCGGCCGGAAGGAATAGGCGCGGGAAAGGTATGGCGCGATGAAAGAGAAACTGAAGTTTTACGCATCCAGGATAAAGTCCGGAAGACTGAAGGAAATGGGGCGTCAGACGGCCTGGATCTACGGATATGCAAAAAAATACTGGTGGGCCATGATCTTTTATACCCTACTCGGGTTTGTTGGGACGGGATTTGGCCTGTTTGCCAGCTGGGTTTCCAAGAATCTGGTGGACATTGTGACCGGTCATAATTCCGGAGCCCTGGTCCAGACCTTCGGACTTATGGTTGGAATGAACGTGGCAACGCTGGTCACCAATCAGATTTCGGACTACGTATCCGCGTACATCAGCATGAAAGTGGACGCAGAGATCAAACTGGACGTTTTTGAAAAGATCATGGTGACGGATTGGGAGTCCCTGACAAATTATCACTCGGGAGACCTTCTTACCAGATGGAATTCCGACGCCTCCAACATCTCTGCGGGAGTGCTCAGCTTTATCCCAAACCTGTTGATCTACGATGTCAAGGACGCTGATGAAGCGCATGGTGAACAATAACCAAAGGAGCGCCGCCATGGGGGCAAAGCTCTCAGGGTTTAATCAGGAGACCTTTTCGAACATTCAGACCATTAAGGCCTTTTCCCTGATCAGGCTTTACGTGGAAAGGCTTAAGCAGCTGCAGAAGGATTATATCGAAATGCGGCTTGATTTCCGGAAGATGTCCATTTGGACGTCCCTTCTTCTTTCCGTGGTGGGAATGGTGGTTTCCTATGCGTCCTACGGCTGGGGAATTTACAGAGTCTGGAGCGGCGTCATTACTTACGGTACCATGACCATGTTCTTAAGCCTTTCCGGCACGCTGACGGGAGCATTGAACAGCTTGACGTCCCTGGTGCCTACGGCTATTGGACTTACCACGTCTGCGGGGAGACTCATGGACATCGTAGAGATGCCGAGAGAGAATTATGACAAGGATGACGAGGTGGAGGAATTTCTTGCAAAGCATCGCACCGAGGGCATCAGTCTTGCCATGGAACACGTAAAATATGCTTATCATAACGGAACGCAGGTGTTTGAAGATGCGTCGCTGGTAGCGCACCCTCATGAGATCATTGCCCTTGTGGGACCTTCCGGAGAGGGAAAGACCACGATGCTCCGTCTGATCCTTGCACTGATGCAGCCCAAGGACGGAAAAGCATTTCTTTATGGCGGCAGGGAGGATCCGGGGGAGGCAGGAAGGATTGTCCTTTCTCCTTCTGCCAGAAGGCTTTTTTCTTACGTGCCGCAGGGAAATACCATGTTTAGCGGCTCCATTGCGGAGAACATGCGAAACGTAAAGCCGGAGGCAACGGATGAGGAAATTGTGGAATGCCTGAAACTGGCATGTGCATGGGAATTTGTGGAAAAGCTCCCGCAGGGGATCCACAGCATGATCCAGGAGCGCGGAGGAGGCTTTTCAGAAGGCCAGGCGCAGCGTTTGTCCATCGCCAGGGCCCTGCTTCGAAAATCTCCCCTGCTCCTGTTAGATGAAGCAACCTCCGCCTTGGACGTGGCAACGGAGAGAAGAGTATTAAAGAACATTATGCAGGATGATTATCCGAGAACCTGTATCGTCACGACGCACCGGCCCACGGTGCTCAGTGCCTGCAAACGGGTTTATGCCATCCGTGAAAAGAAGAGTAAGCTGCTTGACGAAGAAGAGATCGCAGAGCTGATGCGGACCTTCTAAGCCATTAAGAAGCGGTCAATGCGCTCCTTCATGACGGTGGCGGCCTCCGGATCCTTAGTGCACGAAAGCTTGCAGATGAGGATCTTGGGGGCTATTTTTTTGATGACGTCCAGATTCCGGTCGAAGAGCTCTTCCGTCCAGGAATGGGAGATCAGCCGCTGGTCGACAAAGGTGCCACACCAGGGAATGCCATAGATCACCGGCTCGCCGTTTTCGGTTCCAAGGAGGTTCAGGTCGCCATTTAGGAGAGGGACCTGATAGCTTTCCTGCCACAGCTTTGCATGCGTGGATTTTCCCATGCCGGAATGGCCGGAAAAGAGCCATGCCTTCCCCTGATACAAAATGGAGGTGGAATGCAGAGCCACCATGCCTTTCAGGCCCGCAAGATAGAGAAAGGCCTCACGGATGCCGTGGAAGACCTCTTCCGTCAAGATCTCTCCGCAGGGGAGCCTGTAATAGAATATGGCGTG
>ONSO01000286.1 GCA_900320485.1 uncultured Lachnospiraceae bacterium
GTGAATGCCTCCCCAAAGAACGTAATTCCAGGAGGCCCCGTGCCAGAGACCGCTGCAGAGGAACGTGATCATGAGATTCCGCCATTTTTTAACTGTAGAGCATCTGCTCCCGCCCAGGGGAATGTAGAGATAGTCCCGAAACCAGGTACTTAAGGAAATATGCCATCTTCTCCAGAAATCCTGAATGCTGACGGAAAAATAAGGCGTGTCAAAGTTTTCCATCAGTGAAAAGCCCATGACCCTCGCCGCACCGATGGCAATGGCCGAGTAGCCTGCAAAATCACAGTAGATCTGCACGGAAAACAAGAGCGCTGCCGCCACCGTCTCCACGGTTCCCGCCGCGAACAGATACTCATGCACCGCATCCACAAAAACGGCGCAGCGGTCCGCCACCACCATCTTCTGAAACAGCCCCCAGACCATCAGGCCAAAGCCGGACACGATCTTGTCATAGCTCCAAAGACGCTTATTTTCCATCTCCTGAATCTGGGACAAAAGGCTCTTGCTCCGTTCAATGGGGCCTGCCACCAGCTGCGGGAAAAAGCTTACAAACAAAGCATATTTCAGGAGATTACGCTCTGCCTTTACGTTGCCGCGATATACGTCGATGAGATACCCCAGGGCCTGAAAGGTATAGAAGG
This sequence comes from uncultured Lachnospiraceae bacterium, assembly GCA_900320485.1. Lineage (GTDB taxonomy): Bacteria > Bacillota > Clostridia > Lachnospirales > Lachnospiraceae > Acetatifactor. The sequence goes on from ONSO01000286.1 coordinate 642, forward strand.
AAATACCCACGGGCAAAAGAAGGCTGAAGGGATTTTTCACGGGCTGTACGTGCAGCGCCGAAAAGATCCCGTTCAGATTCTCCAGAAAAAATCCAAAGTACTTGAAAAATCCTAAAATGCCTAGATTTACGGCAGCGCAGATCCCCACCACCATCTTTTTCCGCCCGCTCTCCGTCTCTTTTTCAAGGCGCAGGGCACAAAGGTAAGTGATCACCGTGGAAAAGGCGATCAAAATGGCATACTTTGCATTCCAGCACATGTAAAAATAATAGCTGGTCACCAGCAGCCACAAATACTTCCACTTTTTCGGAATGAGAAAATAGATAAACACCACTATGGGAAAAAAGATCATAAAATCGATTGTATTAAATTCCACCGTCAGTTCTCCTTATCCTGCCTGGGGCCTTCCACTTCATAGATCAGGAAACGGCAATCCGTGCCCTCTATTTCCTCCGTAAGCACAAGCCGCGCCCCAAGCCAGGCCTCCAGCTTTTCCTTTGCGGCACCCTTTCCCTCCTTCAGCGCTAAGTAAACACCTTTGCGGTCCCTAAGAACGCTTCCCGCATTCTCCGCTCCGTCAAAGAGGCTTCGCAATTTTTCCAGATAAAGGGGATGGCGCGTCATCCAGCCGCCCATCCATAGATAATTCTCTTTTGTATTACCCGTGGGTGCAAACACCTTTTTGGTTCTGCCCACCAGCGCATACACGTCAATAAAATAAAAGGAATCCGGGTGCTTCTCAAAATATGCCGTCAGGCAATCATCCTCCCTGTTCTGGTTTACCTGCGCGCGGTAAAGGGTCCTTGTCTCTTTCACGTTCCACAAAGCCGTACCCAAAAACAGGGCCGTCACGACGGCAAACAAGATCCAGTTCCCGTACGCTTTCCCCATCGCCTGCTCTTTCCCGGCCTCCTCCTTGTCCGTCTGCTCTTTCCCTTCCGCCTCATTTTGCAGGATTTCCCTAAAAGCCATGGCCGCAAGCAGTCCAAATTCAAGCAGATATAGAGAAAGGATGACTCTGTCCGGATATCTTCCCCGGAAAAGCAAAAAGATCCAAAAAGCGCTGCGATAGCACCCAAGTCCGGCCAGTGGAAGGAGCAGTATGAATTTTTTCTTCCAAACGTAAAAGGCAAGCAGTCCCAGATAAACGATCAGCACAAGGTAATTCAGCGGGAAATCGTCCATCTGCATAAGACTTCTGTGTACGTAATGCTTCACTGCCCAGATCAGCCGGTCCTTTGTACTTTCCCTGCTCTTTTCCCCGTATGCCATTACGGTTTTTAACGCAGGCAGATTCCCCGTCCCGTCAGAAAACAGCGCCAGGTCATAGGATGAGATCACCTCCACGTCCTCTTTTGTGACCCCCTCCGCCGCATAGCTCTCCAGGGCAGCCTCCTCGGTATGGACGTTCAGATAATCATAGACCTGCGTCCTTACGTCATTGTATTCCAAATAATTCTTCCATTCCGCTCCCCTAAGGACGCCCCTGTTTATGCCAAAAAGCAAAAGGAAGGCAGCTATAAAGGAG
>ONSO01000062.1 GCA_900320485.1 uncultured Lachnospiraceae bacterium
CGGATTTGGAAGTACGACAAAATAACGGAACGAACGAGCATGAAAATAATTGAAAGCTAAAAAATGGAGAGAGGGGCAGTACCGGAGTTAGCCGGTACTGCCCTTGTTTTTTGTGCGTGAAGCGTAAGTGGATAAGCACGGAGGACAGATCTTGCGCGTATGATGAAGGTATCTAAAAGTATTTGAAAGGAGACGCCATGCAGGAATATCAAGACCGGCGCGGAGACTTCCGTCCCATGGACAGGGAGCTGGCCATGGCTTACGTAAAGTGGCAGCAATTTGACAAGGTATATGATGACCTGGAAAAGGCATACCGGATCGGAACCATTTTCCCGGAACTGAATCTGCCGTTTATCGGAAGGAGGTGCGTACAGTGAGCGCCAAGGAGCAGTTACTCTTAAACATCGGCATCGTGGATTTTACCATGACGGATCTGGCAGAATTCCTCGACACGCATCCGCAGGACGGCCGCGCCCTGGAATATTTTAAGCATTATGCGCAGATCAAAAAGCAGCTTTGCAGGGAATTTTCAAAAAAATATTATCCGCTGACCATGGCTGAAGCAGAGTGTGAGAAGGATTGGAGTTGGGGAAACGCACCGCTTCCCTGGGAAGGAGTATGTGACTGATGTGGAGCTATGAAAAAAGATTGCAGTTTCCCGTAAACATTAAGGAACCGAATGCCAAGCTGGCCCAGATCATTATTTCTCAATATGGCGGACCTGACGGGGAAATGGGTGCCAGCATGAGGTATCTATCCCAGAGATATGCGCAGCCCTATAGGGAAGTGGCCGGAATTCTAACGGATATCGGAACGGAGGAATTGGCCCATTTGGAAATGGTGGCCACCATCATTCATCAGCTCACAAGGAATCTGTCCATGGAAGAGATCGAGAGAAGCGGCTTTGACAAGTATTACGTGGATCATACGCTTGGCATCTGGCCTCAGGCGGCAGGAGGAGTTCCCTTTAATGCCTGTGAGTTCCAAAGTAAGGGCGACGTGATCACGGATCTGACCGAGGACATGGCGGCGGAGCAAAAGGCAAGGACCACTTATGACAACATATTAAGGCTCATTAAGGATCCAGACGTATGCGAACCCATTAAGTTTCTTCGTGAAAGGGAGATCGTTCATTTCCAGAGATTTGGAGAGGCGCTCCGGCTGACAACGGAAAAATTAAATGACAGAAACTTTTATGCCTTTAATCCCGGCTTTGATAAATGTGAAGATCGCAATGGAAATTAGATTCTAAACCATGCGGGATGGACGTAGAATAAAGGGAAAAGAGAAGCGTTAGGGCGAAATGGGTGCAGGGAATGACGAATGCGTTGGAAAGCTTTCGTGATCTATTGTGGAATGGACCACTTCTTTTTTCTCTTTTGGGTACGGGAACTTATTTAATGATGCTATTGAGGGGAGCGCCCCTGCGGAATCTGAAACCGGCTCTTAAGTTGGCGGTTTTAGGAAAAAAGGATCCGGAGGGGGTCTCCTCCTTTTCTTCCCTCGCCACGGAGCTTGCCGCAACCATTGGCGTCGGAAATGTTTTTGGCGTTGTATCAGCCATGACGGTTGGTGGGCCGGGGGCCCTTTTATGGATGGAGGTTTCAGCGCTTTTAGGACTTGCAACAAAGCTTGTGGAAAGCACGCTGAGCGTAAAATACAGAGTATTTAGGACAGGGGAGCTTCCGCTGGGTGGCCCCATGGTCACGCTGACCCGTGCCTTTCCTTTCCCTAAGGCAGGACGTATCCTTGGCTTTTTCTATGCCGTTTTTGCATTGCTGAGCTGTTTTGGCATGGGGAATCTGATACAGGCAAATGCCATCGCGGTAACGCTAAGGGAAGCCTTTGGAGTTGATGGCTTGAAGGTTGCCCTGGGACTGACCATTCTTACGATCCTTTCCGTTGTGGGCGGAAGGAGAGGAATATCTAAGATTGCAACGTATCTTGTGCCGGCCATGGGGGCGCTTTATCTTGCAGGCTGTCTTGGGATCATAGTATTGCATCCGCTTCAACTTTTCCCCGCACTCCGGGGGATCCTTGTCGGAGCCTTTTGTCCAAAGGCGGTGAGCGGCGGCATTTTTGGAACGGTAACCGTTTCCGTTTTCCGGAGCATGTCGACCGGGGTTGCAAGAGGCGTATTTTCCAATGAGGCCGGGCTTGGAGCAGGCGGGATCACAGCCGCAGCGGCTGCGGAAGAATCCTGCGTTAAGCAGGGACTGATCAGCATGACGGGCGTCTTTTTTGATACCATTTTGATCTGCAGCGTTACGGGGATTTCCTTTGCCGTGAGCGGGATTCTTGGAGGCGCGGAAGGGGCAGCCTTCATGGAGCCGGCCACGTTGGCTTCTAAGGTATTTGAAAATACTTATGGCAGGTTTGGCGTATGCCTTCTTGCCATTTGCATTTCCTTATTCGCCTTTGCAACGATCCTTGGATGGGCGTCCCAGGGTGAGGCGGTCTTTCGGTTTCTGTTTGGTAACGGAAGGACGACCGTTTTTAAGCTGCTTTATGGGATCATTACCTTATGGGGCGCCAGCACGGCTTCCTCAACGCTATGGAATCTGGCGGACGTGGCTAATGGACTTATGGCGGTACCCAATCTGATCTGCATCCTTGTCATGGCACCAAGCGTGGCCGGAGAAATAAAAAACTGGCGATGGAATTAGTAAAGCAAGCCGTGCGGAAGTGGGGGTGAATGCGTAAATAACGACGGAAATTAAGTTTCTCTTGAAATCGGATAACACCTAAGGTATACTTTTTTTGATTTTAAGAGAAAACGAGGAATTGAGAATGTACGACGTGATCGATCTGGACAGAGTGGATCTGGGCATGGGAGAGCCGACGGATGAACCCCAGAAACAATACTATTACATGGCACTTCTCAGGAAGCTTGTGGAAAAAAAGAAGGCGGAACTGGGACGGCCATTGACGGCCTGCGTGGTAACCTTCGGGTGCCAGATGAATGCCAGAGATTCTGAAAAACTCTGCGGGATCCTGAAAAAGACTGGATTTACCATGACGGAGGAGGAACAGGCGGATTTTGTGATCTATAACACCTGTACCGTGAGGGACAATGCCAACCAAAAGGTTTACGGACGGCTTGGCGTCTTAAATGGTTATAAAAAAAAGAACCCGGAGATGAAGGTGGCGCTTTGCGGCTGCATGACGCAGGAGGAGAGCGTCATAGCTAAGTTAAAGGAAAGCTATCCTTTTGTGGATCTTGTGTTTGGAACGCATAATCTGTATCGTTTTGCGGAGCTTTTATGGCGTACGTATCAGGGGAAGGGAATGCTTGTGGAAGTCTGGAAGGAGACGGATCGCATTGTGGAAGACCTTCCGGTGGACAGAAAATATCCCTTTAAGTCCGGCATCAACATTATGTTTGGATGCAATAACTTCTGTACATACTGCATTGTTCCCTACGTCAGGGGAAGGGAGCGGAGCAGAAGCCCCAGGGAGATCCTTCGCGAGATTGAAAAGCTTGTGGCAGACGGCGTTGTGGAGATCATGCTCCTGGGACAGAACGTGAATTCCTATGGGAAGAACCTGGAAGACGGTATCAGCTTTGCCCAGCTCCTGAGGGAAGTGGAAAAGATCGAGGGGCTTCAGAGAATCCGGTTCATGACCTCTCATCCGAAGGATCTGTCAGATGAGCTGATCCAGGTGATGAAGGAGTCTAAGAAGATCTGCAGGCACCTTCATTTACCGCTGCAAGCCGGTTCCAACAAGATCCTAAAGGCCATGAACCGCTGCTATACCAAGGAGCAGTATCTTGCATTGGCGGAAAAGATCCGCAGGGAGATCCCGGACATTGCCCTGACGACGGATATTATTGTGGGTTTTCCGGGAGAGACTCCGGAGGACGTGCAGGAAACCATTGACGTGATCAAAAAGGTTCAGTACGACAATGCCTTCACGTTCATTTATTCCAAAAGGACGGGAACGCCTGCGGCTTCCATGGAGCAGGTGCCGGAAAGTCTTGTTCATGAAGAGTTTGACAAGGTCTTAAAGTGCGTGCAGGAGACGGCACGAAGCCGCGTTGCCAGATATGAAGGACAGGTGATGGATGCCTTGGTGGAGGAGATCAATGAGGGCAGCAATTCCGAAGAAGCACTGAAAGCTTTGGATGCGGCGCCGGGAGAAGTACTGCTGACCGGAAGACTGTCCAATAATACCATAGTGCATTTTCCGGGGGATGCGGACCTTGTGGGACAGATCGCCTACGTGAAACTGACGCAGTGCAAGGGATTTTATTATCTTGGGAAAAGGTACAATGAAGAAAAAACCTGAATTGTATTCGATAAAATACTTGCTTTTCCGCGGAAGAAGTATTAGTATTTCTACGGATTTCTACAAATTTAGGGAGTAGGCGTACCAATGGAAAAGTTAAAACCAAAGTTATTCTCGGTCTTAAAGACTTACACAAAAGAGCAGTTTATCAAGGACGTTGTCGCAGGCGTCATCGTTGCCATCATTGCACTTCCGTTATCCATCGCCTTGGCCATTGCCTCGGGAGTTGGTCCTGAGGCGGGCATTTATACTGCCATTGTGGCAGGGTTTCTGGTTTCTTTTTTTGGCGGAAGCCGCGTTCAGATCGCGGGCCCCACGGCAGCCTTTGCCACCATTGTGGCCGGGATCGTTGCAAAGGACGGAACCGAAGGACTGATGGTAGCCACCATCATGGCCGGAATTATGCTGATCCTCATGGGCCTGTGCCGTTTTGGAAGCCTTTTGAAATACATTCCTTATACCATTACCACCGGCTTTACGGCGGGTATTGCGGTGACCCTGTTCCTTGGCCAGATCAAGGACTTTGCAGGCATTGTCTATGAGCACGGGGAAAAGCCCGTGGAAACCATTGAAAAGGTGGAAGCCCTGGCGGCCAACGTTGGCACCATAAATCCTCAGGCCGTGGCCATTGGCCTTTTGGCGCTTCTGATCCTGATCTGCTGGCCCAAGGTATTTAAGAAGATCCCCGGATCGCTGATCGCCGTCATTGTTACGGCTGCAGTGGTGGAGTTTTTTCACTTGGACGTCAATACCATTGGAAAAGCATTCTCAAACATTAAAACCGGATTGCCCGGATTTTCCTTAAATGCTTCCATGCTGGACTTAAAAGTGATCCGCGGACAGTTGCCCAATGCGGTGACCATTGCACTTCTTGCCGGCATTGAGTCCCTGCTTTCCGCAGTGGTTGCGGATTCCATGGTTGGATCCAAACACAGATCCAACATGGAGCTGATCGCACAGGGCATTGCCAACATCGGTTCCGCAAGCTTTGGCGGCATTCCTGCCACGGGTGCCATTGCAAGAACTGCTGCCAACGTAAAGAACGGAGGAAGAACGCCCGTTGCCGGCATGGTGCATTCCATAGTGCTTGTGCTGGTAGTCCTGTTTTTGATGCCGCTGGCAAAGCTGATCCCCATGCCCTGCATTGCAGCCATATTGTTCCAGGTGGCATACAACATGAGTGGATGGAAAACCTTTGTAAGGCTTTGCAAGGTCTCTCCGAAGAGTGATATTTTGGTATTGGTTGCAACCTTCCTTCTCACGGTGATCTTTGACCTTGTGGTGGCAATTGAGGTAGGCATTGTACTCGCGGCCATTCTGTTCATGAAGCGCATGAGCGACGTGACGCAGGTGGAAGGCTGGAAGGAGATCGATGAGGACAATGATCCCGACAGCACGGATCTTAAGGTGATCCCGGAGGGCGTTATGGTATATGAGATCTCCGGCCCCATGTTTTTTGCCGCCGCAGGAAAGATCATGAACATCTCATTTAAGGATGACACTAAGGTTTTGGTGATCAGAATGCGCAGCGTAAATGCCCTGGATGCCACGGCGCTGCATCAGCTGGAGCTTTTGCATGATGACTGCGAAAGGCGCGGGATTGAGATGGTAATGTCTCACGTAAACGAACAGCCCATGAAGGTGATGGTGAAGGCCGGATTTGACGTGAGGATCGGAAAGGATCATTTCCGTAAGCACGTGGACGACGCCTTGAAGTTTGCGGGAAGACTGGCTGAAAAAAACAATCAATAAAATACCCGGAAAAAGTATACAGAAACAAAATCTTGTGGTAAAATATTGGCGGAGCGCAATTTCTAGTGCGTCTCCGCCTTACTTTTTTCAGACAGGGCAGTAAGGCGCAAAGTGACGGAACGGGAGAGATAAACAATGGGTGAAATGACCCCGATGATGACAAAATATCTGGAGACCAAGCAGGAATACAAGGATTGTATTCTTTTTTATCGCCTGGGCGACTTTTATGAAATGTTCTTTGACGATGCCCTGGTGGCATCTAAGGAATTGGAGATTACCCTGACGGGAAAGGACTGCGGACTGGAAGAACGGGCACCCATGTGTGGCGTGCCTTTTCACGCGGTGGAGGGGTATCTGACAAAGCTTGTGAGCAGGGGGTATAAGGTAGCCATCTGTGAACAGGTGGAGGATCCAAAGCTTGCCAAGGGGCTGGTGAAAAGAGAGGTTGTCCGGGTGGTGACTCCCGGGACCAACCTGAACATTCAGTCCCTGGAGGCATCCAAAAATAATTATCTTGTATGCATTGCCTATACGCCGACCAAGATCGGGCTTTCCATAGCGGACGTCACCACGGGAGATTATTATCTCACGGAGGTGGAGGACTTAAAAAAGTTAAATGACGAGCTGATGAAATACGAGCCATCGGAGATTGTCTGCAATGACGCCTTTCTCATGAGCGGCGTAAACCTGGAAGAGCTCAAGGAGAGACTCCACGTATCCGTGAATCCTTTGGAGGCAAGGCTTTTTGATGACGAGAGCTGTAAGAGGCTTTTGATGAAGCATTTTAAGGTAAATACGCTGATCGGCCTTGGGATCGATGATTTCCCGACGGGACTTGTGGCTGCGGGAGCACTCCTTGCTTATCTTTATGACACGCAGAAAAATGACCTGAGCCATTTCCTTCACCTGTATCCTTATCTTACCAGTAAATACATGTTGCTGGACAGCTCCACGAGAAGGAATCTTGAACTCACGGAAACCCTGCGGGAGAAACAAAAAAGAGGGTCTCTTTTGTGGGTGCTGGATAAGACTAAAACCGCCATGGGAGGCAGAACCCTTAGAAGCTGGCTGGAACAGCCCCTGATCGATAAAAGTGGCATGGAGGAGCGCCTGGATGCCCTGGAAGAGCTTGGGAAAAACAGCGTCTGCAGGGATGAGATCCGGGAATACTTAAATCCAATTTATGACCTGGAAAGACTGCTGGCCAGGATCACTTATAAAACGGCAAATCCCAGAGATCTTCTTGCATTTCGAGGTTCTTTGGAAATGCTTCCGCACGTACGGACGGTATTAAAGGATCTGCACTGTAAGGAGCTTACCGCTTGTTATGAGGAGATCGACGGACTTGAGGACGTATGTAATCTCATCGCAAGCTCCATAGATGATGACGCACCCCTGACCATACGGGAAGGCGGCATGATCAAGGATGGATTTGACGAGAACGTGGACATGCTAAGGTCCGCGAAAAGGAACGGCAAGGAATGGCTGGCGCGCCTTGAGGAGGAAGACCGGGAAAGAACGGGCATCAAGGGCCTTAAGATCAAATATAACAAGGTCTTTGGATATTACTTCGAGGTGACAAATTCCTATAAGGATCTTGTACCGGAGGATTATATCCGCAAGCAGACCCTTGCAAATGCGGAGCGCTATACAACGCCAAAGCTAAAGGAATTAGAGGATACCATTCTGAATGCGGAGGATAAGCTGCAGACGCTGGAATATGACATCTTCTGTAAGATACGTGACAGTATTTCCATGGAGATCGAAAGGATCCAGCGGACGGCAAAAGCCATTGCAAGGCTGGACGTGTATTGTTCCCTGTCTCTGGTTTCCGAGCGAAACCGTTACGTCCGGCCAAAGCTGAATGAAAAAGGAGTCATTGACGTAAAGGGAGGCAGACATCCCGTGGTTGAGCAGATGCTGTCGGGAGACCTGTTTATCGCAAATGACACGTATCTGGACAACGGAAAACACTGCGTAAGCATCATTACCGGCCCCAACATGGCCGGAAAATCCACGTACATGAGACAGAGCGCCCTGATCGTTCTGATGGCGCAGATCGGTTGCTTTGTTCCTGCCAAAAGTGCGGACATAGGGATTGTAGACCGCATCTTTACAAGGGTGGGAGCATCAGATGATCTTGCCAGCGGGCAGTCCACTTTTATGGTGGAAATGAATGAGGTGGCTAACATTCTCCGGAATGCCACTTCCAACAGCCTTCTGATACTGGACGAGATCGGCAGGGGAACTTCCACCTTTGACGGACTTGCCATTGCCTGGGCCGTCATAGAACACGTAAGCAACAAAAAGCTCCTTGGGGCAAAGACCCTCTTTGCAACGCATTATCATGAACTGACGGAGCTAGAGGATAAGATGCACAACGTCAATAACTACTGCATTGCCGTGAAGGAGCAGGGGGATGACATTGTGTTCCTGCGTAAGATTGTAAAGGGTGGCGCCGACAGAAGCTATGGCATACAGGTGGCAAAGCTTGCGGGCGTGCCGGACATGGTCATCGACCGGGCAAAGGAGATCGCCGAACAGCTCTCAGACAATGACATTACCCAAAAGGTACAGAGCATTGCCGTGGATACGCGGGAGGAAGGAAAGCCTAAGAAGGCGGTAAAGTATGACGAGCTGGATCTAGGTCAGATCTCGCTGTTTGACACGGTTACGGATGAGGACGTATTAAAGGAACTCATGGAGGTAGAGGTGACAACGCTTACGCCCTTAGATGCCTTAAATACTCTCTATCGTCTGCAGAATAAGCTTAAGAACCGCTGGAACGGGAACTAAAGGAGAGGAAGTTTATGCCGGAGATACAAGTACTTAGTTCTGAAACCATTGATCAGATCGCCGCAGGTGAGGTGGTGGAGCGACCTGCCAGCGTCGTGAAGGAGCTGGTGGAAAACGCCTTAGATGCCGGTGCGGATGCCATTACGGTGGAGATCAGGGACGGCGGCATCAGCATGATCCGCGTGACGGATAATGGCTGCGGCGTGGAGAGGGATCAGGTCCGGAAAGCCTTCCTCCGCCACAGCACCAGTAAGATCCGCGATGCCGCTGACCTTGCCATGGTACACAGTCTGGGATTTCGCGGTGAGGCTCTTTCCAGTATAGCGGCCGTCTCTCAGGTGGAGATCATCACAAAGACTGCGGATGCGTTGACGGGGATTCGCTTTTGCATTGAGGGCGGCGAGGAAAAGGAGTTTCAGGAGATCGGGGCGCCGGACGGTACCACGTTCATTATGAGGAATCTGTTTTTTAACACGCCCGTAAGAAAAAAATTCTTAAAGCAGGCTCCCACGGAGGGCGGGTACGTATCTGACCTGATGGAGCATCTTGCGCTCTCGAGGCCGGACGTGTCCTTTCAGTTTGTCATTGGATCCCAGACCAGGTTTCATACCTCCGGAAACGGGGACTTGAAAGAGGTGATCTACCGGATCTACGGCAGGGAGATCGCTGCTTCCCTGGTATCCATCCAGGCTAAGGAGAAGGGGTTCCGGCTGGAGGGGTATCTCGGACAACCCATTCTTGTAAGATCTAACCGCAATTTTGAAATTTATTTTGTCAACGGAAGATTTATCAGAAGCAACATCATTGCCAAGGCCGTGGAGGAGGGGTACAAGGAGTACTTGATGCAACATAAATTCCCCTTCTGCGTACTTCATTTTACGCTGGATACGGAGATGGTAGACGTAAACGTACATCCCACAAAGATGGACGTGCGCTTTTCCAATCAATTTGCCGTTTCGGAGTTTATCGCAAGGAGCGTAAAAGACGTTCTTGTCCATAAGGAGATGATCCCGCAGGGGCGAATTGAAAAAGCTTCGGAGGAGAGAGAGAGACTTGCGCAGGAGCGCAAAGCCCTTGAGGAACAGCGAAAGGTTAAGGTTGCTCAGCCCTTTGAACAAAGACGCCAGAGCGCGGAACTTTTGGCAGAGGAATCCTCCTATCACGCCTTTGGAGAAAAGGCGCAGAAGAGTTTTGAAAAGTCGCCCGTGTGGGAACGGGTAAGGGAGATCACCCAAAAACCTGCGGAGAAAGCCGTGGAGACTGCCGCGGAAACCACGTCAGAGACAAAGGATGCGTTCTTTGAAGAGACCGTGGAGGGAAAAGCGGCAGACCAGGGGACCTTGGAAGAGCTTAGAATGGCCGGTGGAGCTTCGCCGGAAGATGCTGCCACGCGGTTTTTAAGAGAACGGGGAGCATTTGAAAAAGTTGTAATGACGGCGGAAACTTCCGCCATAAAGGAAGACATTGCAAAAGAAGGCGCTGCAAAAGAAGGCGTTGCAAAAGAAGGCGTTGCAAAAAAAGGCTTTGACGGAGAAGGCCTGCAGGATAAGGCGCCGGCGCCCAAGCAGCTGGATCTTTTCGAAGAGAAGATCCTGGAAAAGAACAACAAAGCATTATACCGCATTATCGGACAGGTGTTTGATACCTACTGGATGTTCCAGTATCAGGATAAGCTCTGTATTTTAGACCAGCACGCGGCACACGAAAAGGTGAAATACGAGAGGTTTATGAAACGCTATCGCGAGAAAGAGGTTCTCTCGCAGAACCTGTTCCCGCCCGTCATTGTGAGTCTATCCGGCCAGGAGGAAATTGCCCTTCGGGAATATTGGGACGTTTTTGCAAGACTTGGCTTTGAGATCGAGAGCTTTGGGGGAAATGAATTCTGCCTTCGAAGCGTACCCGTGGATCTGTACGGATGTGGGGAGCGGGAGCTTTTCCTTTCCGTTTTGGATGAACTGGAATCCGGCACGGTGAGACAAAGCCCCACGGCAGTGGAGGAAAAGATCGCATCCATGTCCTGTAAGGCCGCGGTAAAGGGAAATAACCGCTTAAGCTATGAAGAGGCGGATGAACTCATTGATGAACTTTTGACGCTGGAAAACCCTTATAACTGTCCTCACGGGAGACCTACCATCATTACCATTTCCAAATATGAGATGGAGAAGAAGTTTAAGAGGATCGTCTGAGTAAGTAACAAGGAGGTGGCCTTATGCAGGAACTTAAGGACCGATCATTACCCATGGTTGTTCTTTCGGGACCTACCGGCGTAGGGAAGACAAAGCTGTCCATTGCACTTGCAAAGGCCATCGGCGGAGAAGTGATCTCCGCCGATTCCATGCAGGTATATGAATACATGGACGTGGGATCCGCAAAGATCCGGCCGGAGGAAATGCAGGGGGTTCCACATCACCTGATCAGCGTCTTAAAGCCATGGGAGGATTTTAACGTTACCATTTTTCAGAGCCTTTGCAAGGAAGCGCTGAAAGGCATTTATGAAAGAGGGCGTATTCCCATTGTTGTGGGAGGTACGGGATTCTACGTACAGGCGCTTCTCCGGGACGTGAATTTTACGGAAAACGAGGATTGCCCGGAGTATCGGAAGCAACTGGAGGAAATAGCGAAAACGGAAGGTCCGGAAGTGCTGAATGCCATGCTCAGGAAGGTGGATCCCGCATCTGCTGACGCGATTCATCCAAGAAACGTAAAGCGAACCATCCGGGCTTTGGAATTTTACCAGTTGACGAAAACCCCCATCTCGGCGCATAATGAGACGGAACGTCAAAAAAAGTGGGCATACAATGCCTGCTATTTTGTGCTGAATGACGATCGGGCGCGGCTATACGAGCGCATTGAACAAAGGGTGGACGAAATGATGGAGCAGGGGCTTCTAAAGGAGGTCGAAAAGCTCCGGGAAATGGGCTGTAAGAGAGATTCCACGGCTATGCAGGGTCTTGGATATAAGGAGCTTTTTGACTATCTGGACGGGGAATGCAGCCTGGAGAAAGCGGTAGACAAGATCAAACTGTCCACCAGACATTTTGCCAAGCGCCAGCTCACCTGGTTTCGCAGGGAGGAAGGCGTCATCTGGCTGAATAAGCAGGAGTATGACTATGACGAGGAAAAGATCCTTGGCGTCATGCTGGAAAAATTAAAAGACGCCAAGATTTTGAAGGCGTAAAAGGAAAGGCAGGAAAGTAAAATGACTGGGACAAAGGAAGCTTTTTTGTCCATGGGCATCTCGCCGGAGGTTTATGATTTTGGCGAGGCCATCTTAAGGGAGTTAAAACCGAGGTTTGAGGAGATCGACGCCGTGGCGGAGATCAATCAGATGAAGGTTCTTGGAGCCATGCAAAAGCATCAGGTCAGTGAGGCGTGTCTTCTTGGAACCACGGGATATGGATATAATGATCTGGGGAGAGATACGCTGGAGGCAGTTTACGCCAGCGTTTTTCATGCGGAGGATGCCCTGGTGAGACCTCAGATCACCTGCGGTACCCATGCGCTGGCACTGGCGCTGATGAGTAATCTGCGCCCGGGAGATGAGTTGCTTTCGCCCGTAGGAAAGCCATATGACACGCTCGAGAGCGTGATCGGCATCAGGCCTGCTAAGGGGAGCCTTGCGGAATATGGCGTCACTTATGCTCAGGTGGATCTTTTGCCGGACGGAGGCTTTGACTATGAAGGGATCCGAGGTGCCATAAATGACAGGACGAAGCTTGTTACCATACAGCGTTCCAAAGGTTATCAGACAAGGCCTACGCTGTCCGTTGACCGTATCGGTGAACTGATCGGGTTTGTGAAATCCATTAAACCCGACGTGATCTGCATGGTGGACAATTGCTACGGAGAATTTGTGGAGACAAAGGAACCTACGGACGTTGGTGCGGACATGGCGGTGGGGTCCCTTATCAAGAATCCCGGCGGCGGACTTGCGCCCATTGGCGGTTATATTGTCGGGAAAAAGGAATGCGTGGAAAATGCCGCATATCGCCTTACAAGCCCCGGGCTTGGCAAGGAGGTTGGGGCGTCCCTGGGGATCTTGCCTCAGTTTTATCAGGGGTTCTTTTTGTCGCCCACGGTCACGGCGGGAGCCTTGAAAGGTGCCATTTTTGCGGCAAACGTTTATGAAAAGCTGGGATTTGCCGTGGTACCCAATGGGACGGAGAGCCGTCACGACATTATTCAGGCCGTGACCTTTGGAACGCCGGAGGGCGTCATTGCCTTCTGCGAGGGGATCCAGGCGGCAGCTCCCGTGGACAGC
>ONSO01000059.1 GCA_900320485.1 uncultured Lachnospiraceae bacterium
TCTGTAGATTTTATTACAAGACGGTAGAATGGCAGGGCAATTTTCAGGCATGACAAGGAGAAACATTGAAAAATCGGCGTTTATCGAGAGGCTTCCGTTCGCAAAATTCATGTTTGTAGAACGGAGAAAGACTTTTCGTTTGTGGAAAGGGAAAATAGTTTAAAAACACAAAATTAATTTTGTTTGGGGGAAAAATGGAGATTAAGTTTACAAAGATGCAGGCCTTCGGCAACGATTACGTTTACGTGGATGCCATTCATCAGACGATAGAAAATCCAAATGAATTATCGAAGAAGATGTCCGACCGGCATTTTGGCATTGGAGCGGACGGGCTGGTACTGATCTGCCCGTCAGAGAAATGCGATTTTCGCATGCGCATCTTTAATCCCGATGGCACGGAGGCAGAGATGTGCGGAAATGCGGTTCGCTCCGTTGGAAAATTTGTTTATTACCACGGCCTCACGGACAAGACGACGGTTACCATTGAGACTCTTGGCGGCGAAAAGACCATTTTGCTTACGGTGGAGGACGGGATGGTGACTAACATTGAGGCAGCCATCGGCGAGCCCATTTTTACGCCGGCCCTGATCCCCGTGAAGACGGACAAGGAAGAATTCTTCACCCAGCCCATTCAGGTGGGAGACAAGACCATGATCGCCTCCTCCCTTTCCTGGGGCAATCCCCATACCATGATCCAGGTGGAGGATTTATCCACGCTGGACATTGAAAAATACGGGCCACTGGTGGAAAATCATGAGGTATTTCCCAGAAGGACCAACGTGACCTTTGTGCAACTGGTGGACAGGCAGCACTTAAAGATCCGTGAGTGGGAGCGCGGCACTGGGGAGACCATCGGTTGCGGCACCGGGTGTTGTACCGCCGTGGTGTTCATGCATCGGCTGGGACTTTGCGACCGGATCGTCGACGTGGAGCAGATCGGCGGCACCCTGCACGTGGAGTGGGATGAGCAGGGCGTTGTCCACATGAAAGGGCCTTCGTACGTCGTATATGAAGGCACGTACGTGGAAAAACGCTGACGCGGGCATACCAAGTGGATCCATTCCAACTGATCAGGCTTTTAACGTGCCATTATACCATAAAACATGGTTTGCCGGGGTGTTTCCACTTCCAAAATCAGGATTCATCGGAGAAATTCTGTTGAACTCTGGGCGAAAAGCAACAAAAATGAAGGGAAATCCCGTTTTTGTTGTATTCCTGAGCGAACAGGAGAAGAAAAAGCAACAAAAATGAAGGGAAACCCCGTTTTTGTTGTATTTCTGAGCGAGCAGGAGAAGAAAAAGCAACAAAAACCAAGGGAAATTCCGTTTTCGTTGCATTTCTGAGCGAGCAGGGGAAGAAAAAGCAACAAAAATGAATGGAAAACCCGTTTTTGTTGTATTTCTGAGCGAGCAGGAGAAGAAAAAGCAACAAAAACGAAGAAAACTCCCGTTTTTGTTGTATTTCTGAGAGGAGACGTAACAGAGACGTGGAAAAGAGGGTAATGGGAAGATGAAAATCAGGGAATTGTTAGAGGGCGTGGAGTATGTCTGCCTGCAGGGGAATCCGGATGAGGAGATCACGGCCCTTGTCTATGACTCGAGAAAGGTGGAGAAGGGCTGTGCATTTGTCTGCCTAAGGGGCGCAAAGTTTGACGGACATGCCTTTGCGGGACAGGCGGCGGCGCAGGGCGCTTCGGCACTCATCGTGGAAGACGGCAACTGCTTGAAGACAAACGGCGTGGCCCCGTCTGCAACCGCAAGCGGCGTTACGGCAGCGGATCCGTCTGCACCTGCAAGCGGCGTTACGGCAGCGGCCTCGTCTGCACCTGCAAGCGGCGTTACGGCAGCGGCCCCGTCTGCAACCGCAAGCGGCGTTACGGCAGCGGCCCCGTCGGTAACCGCAAGCAGCAATCCCGAAGTAACCGTGATCTGCGTGAAAAATACCCGCGAAGCTTTAGCATACGCGGCCCGCAATTACTTTGGAAATCCCGCTTCGAAGCTGAAGATCATCGGCCTTACCGGAACCAAGGGCAAGACTACGACAACCCACATGATCAAGAAGATCCTGGAGGAGGCCGGAAACAAGGTTGGAATGATCGGAACCCTGGGAGCCTTCATTGGAGAGGAAAAGTATCCCACGGCCAACACCACTCCCGAATCCTATGAATTGCAAAAGCTCTTTGCAAAAATGCTGGAGGAAGGCTGCACGTACTGCGTCATGGAGGTATCCTCCCAGGCGCTAAAGCTTGGGCGCACTGCCGGCATTGACTTTGCCTATGGCGCGTTTCTCAACATTTCCCCGGACCACGTCAGTCCCACGGAACACAAGGATTTTGACGAATATTTAGACTGTAAGAAGCTCTTGTTCCTCCAGACGGGTCCCGTCATTGTCAATAAGGACGATCCCAGATGGCAGGAGGCTACGGAGCTTGCCAAAGACCGCATTGTCACTACCTCCTGTAAGGGAGAGGCCGATTATATGGCAGGCGAGATCCACAACCTTTGGGAGAGCGGATTCCTTGGCGTGACCTTTCATCTTTCCGGCAAGCTGGAAGCGCAGGTACAGGTTCCCATGCCCGGTACCTTCAACGTGGAAAATGCCCTTATCGCCATTGCCATTACGGCTGAGCTTGGTATTTCAAAGGAGGCCATCCTTACGGGCTTGCAGAAGGTTTACGTCAAAGGGCGTACCCAGCTTATGACCTGCCTTGCGGGCCATGCCACCATGCTGATCGATTATGCGCATAATGCCGTCAGCGCGGAGAATCTTCTGTCCATGCTAAAGTCCTACAAGCCCGACCGGCTCATCTGCCTCTTTGGCGGCGGCGGCAACCGTGCAAAGGCAAGGCGCTACGACATGGGCCTGGCCTCCGGAAAGTACGCGGATCTGACGGTGCTTACCATGGACAACCCCAGGGATGAAGAGGTGGAGGACATCAACAAGACCATCATCGAAGGCCTGAACGTCCATCACGGAAAATATATCACCATCATCGACCGGGCGGAGGCCATCCGTTACCTCATCGACAATGCAAGGCCCGGCGACATTATCGCACTTCTTGGCAAGGGACACGAGGAATATCAGGAGATCAAGGGACAGAAATACTATTTCTCCGAGGAAAAGATCATAGAAGAGTACTGCAGGGAGAAATTTGGAAGCGGCAAAAATTAGATGATCCACCGAGAAATGGCGCAAAATAGCGCAAAAAGGCATAAACTCCTGCTTTTTTGCGCTATTTTTTTACGCGCTGACGTGATATGATGGAACATGCAGGAGAGAGTATTTATGTCCAAAAAGAAAATTATCCTAATTAGCATCATAAGCATTGTCCTTTTGGCCTTGTTGGGGGCCGGGGCCTATTATCTGCAGGGCGTGTCTAAGTACAAGACCAGATTTGTGCGCGGCACACGCATTAACGGCGTGGACTGCAGTGACTTAGAGCCCGGGACCGTGTGCGCCCTATTGGACGGCCAGATCAGCGGTTACGTACTTGAGGTCTTTGGAAGAAACCCCGAAAAGCCGGAAGAGAAGGCCGTCTTAGGTACCATCACCCCTGAGGAAGTTGGCCTTCACCGGAAGGATACGGCGGTTTTGGTAAATGGCATATTTGCAAAGCAGAACCCTTATAAGTGGTTTGAAATGTTTTGGAAGGAAGGCCAAGAGTATGCCTTTGATCAGGAGCTGACCTATGAGGCGGATTCCCTGCCGACGCTTTTAGGCGGATGGGAGGCCTGGGCGGGAAACGTTTCCGTGGAGCCCAAGGATGCCTATCTTAGCGAATATCTCCCGGAGGAAAACGCTTATCAGGTCATTCCGGATACCATGGGAAGCAAGATGGACGGCGCAAAGGCAATTCCTGCCATAGAAAAGGCATTACTTTCCATGGAAAATCAGGTGGATATTGAGGAAACGGGATGTTATAATAGTGCCAGGATCAAAGCGGACGACAAGGCGCTGAATGACCTGGCCGCGCAGCTCAATTCCATGCTTGGGACCACCATTCGCTATGATTGGTACGGCACGGAGCTGACCGTGGGAAAAGAGCAGTTAAAGGATTGGGTGAGCCTTGAAAACGGAAAGCCGGTGCTTGACGAAGAGGCGGTGGCGGAATTTGTGGCAGCCGCAAAAAAGAGCTACGACCCCTATGGACATTCTTACGTATTCCGTACCTCCCTTGGGGTGGACCTGAAATTAAAGTGTAAGTCCGGCTGGACCACGGATGCCGAGAAGGAAACGCAGGAGCTCATCGACCTCATTAAGCAGGGAGCCGTGACGGACAGACGGCCCGTGAGCAGAACGGAAAATTACGTATTTTTTGACGGGACCATCGGCGATTCCTATGCGGAAGCGGATCTGAGCAACCAGCACATGTACTTTTATTACAAGGGTGAGCTGTATCTGGAGACGGACTTTGTCTCAGGGGACGTGGCGACGGGCCATGCGACGCCGGAGGGCATTTTTGCCGTGACCTATAAGCAGCGTGACCGGATCCTGCGGGGGCCCGGATATGAAAGCTTTGTGCACTATTGGATGCCATTTTACGGCGGCTACGGCATGCATGATGCCATGTGGCGGAGGGTTTTTGGCGGCTCGATCTTTTTGGACAACGGGTCCCACGGATGTGTAAATCTTCCGCTGAAAAATGCCGAAAAAATATATGAATGCGTAGAAACGGGATTTCCCGTTGTCTGCTACTATTACCCGCAGGGCAAGAATCCTAAGGAGATTGTCCAGACGGCCGGGCCGGCCCAGGCAGCAGGCGTGGAGGGTCAGCCGAACGGTGAGGGCCAGCCTAACGGTGAGGGCCAGCCGAACGGTGAGGGTCAGCAAGGCGCAGAAGGTGAGGGCGCCGGGCAGGGAGAGCCCCTGACGGAGGAAAATGAGATCCGCGGACAGTGGTAGCAGGCGGAAAGTGACGGAAAGAGAGAGATCACAGATGAGACAAAGAAGGGACAGCCTTCGGACCAGAAGACAAGTGGAGCGTTGGAAGAGGAAATTCGAGCGGCATCGTGAACTGCATCGACAGATCTGCGAAGCGGCGCCGGACATTTTAGGCTCCAGAAACTTTATTTCCACCAAGGGACACATTCAGCACGGGGACATGACGGTGAACCAGCACTGCGTGAACGTGGCTAAGCTGAGCATTGCCATCAGCGAAAAACTGCACGTCCGCTGTCAAAAAAGAGAGATGATCCGCGGCGCGCTTTTGCATGATTATTTCCTCTATGACTGGCACGTGGGGGATGCCAAAAAGCCCCAGAACCTTCACGGGTTTTACCATCCCGGCATTGCCCTGAAAAACGCGTCCAAAGAGTATGACCTGACGCCCAGGGAGAAGGACATCATAGAGAAGCATATGTGGCCTCTGACCCTGACAAAGATACCGAGATGCAGGGAGGCCTGGATCGTTACCACGGCTGACAAATGGTGTTCCCTTTTGGAAACCGTACACTATTTCCACGGCCACGGAAAAGTAGACGTGGATCAGGATGACGGAGAGTGAGTCATTGGAGCATTTGTACGACAGATTAAAACAATATGCGCAGGGGGAGGACTATCCTTTCCACATGCCGGGCCATAAGCGGAGAGCCTTTGGGGAAATGCCGCCGGAGGCGATTTCCATGGACGTCACGGAGATCGACGGATTTGACGATCTTCATGCGCCGGAAGGGATCCTAAAGGAGCTTCAGGAGCGGATCGCAAGGCTCTACGGCGCGGAGGAGAGCTTTTGCCTGGTGGGAGGAAGTACGGCGGGGATCTTGAGTGCCCTGTCCGCGGCGCTGCCCGAAGGAGGGCACCTGATCCTTGCGCGAAATTGCCATAAGTCAGCTTATCACGCGGCATATCTGCGAAACCTGAAACTGACGTATCTTGTGCCGCCCGTCATGGAGGAGTTCGGCATTTGCGGGGCCATAACGCCTGCGCAGGTAAGGGATGCCCTGATGGCGGCGCCGGACGCATCGGCGGTGCTGATCACGTCCCCCACCTATGAAGGACGGATTTCCCAGGTGCGGGAAATTGCCGAAGTAGTCCATGAATTTGGAAAAATTCTTATTGTGGATGAAGCCCACGGGGCCCACCTGGGAATCCTTCATAAAAACGGCGGCGCGCAGACCGGGCCTGCCGACGGGGAAACCGGAAACTGCGGCGCGCAGACCGGGCCTGCCGACGGGAAAACCGAAAACTGCGGTGCGCCAAACAGCTGCCAGGCCGGGGCGGATCTGGTGATCCACAGCGTGCACAAAACTTTGCCGGCCATGACCCAGACGGCTCTTTTACACGTAAACGGCGACCGGGTCGACCGTGAGAGACTCCGCAGATTCCTTCGCATCTACCAATCCAGCAGCCCTTCCTATGTTCTGATGGCCAGCATCGACAATGCCGTCACCATGATGGAGGAAAAGGGCGAACAATATTACAAAACGTTTCTGGCCTCCTTTACGGGAATGGTAAAGGAACTGGAAGCCTGCAGGCGGCTCCGGTTTCTGGCGGCCCGGGAGGAAGGGGAAACAGGGCGTCAAGACCTTGGGAAGCTAGTGATCCATGCAGGGACGACGGGCCTTTCGGGTCAGGAAATCTACGACCTCCTGAGGGAAAAATGGCATCTTCAGCTGGAGATGGCGGCGGGGCAGTATTGTCTTGCCATGTTTACGGTGGGAGATACGCCGGAGGGCTATCGGAGAATGCGGGACGCCCTCCTGGAATTGGACGGGAGCTTTTATAAGCGGGATGGTGCCCCGGAGCAGATTCGAAGCCTTGAAGTGCCGGGAATAACGGAATCGGGCGCAATTTCCGGCGAGCCGTGGACGGAGACGCTGCCGGAGGCGGCAAAGAGTCTTGGAGAGGCATGGGACGCCCCCTGGGAAGAAGTTCCCGTCACGGACTGCGCGGGAAGGATCGCAGCGGAATTTGTTTACCTTTATCCGCCGGGAACGCCTTTGACGGTGCCGGGGGAAATTTATGAAAAATCAATTTGTGAAGTGATCCAAAGCTGCATAAAGCAGGGGCTGCGGCTTCGCGGCGTATCCAAGGCGGGAACCGTGCGGTGTCTGAAGGCCTAGGTGGCAAGAGCTGAGCAGTGCCGGAAAAGGCCTGAGAGGCAAGAGCTGAGCAGTGCCGGAAAAGGCCTGAGAGGAAAGCCCTGGGCATGATGCAAAGGTAAAACGGAAGGAAAACCGACGGCAGGCTTTAGAACAGATCACTTGAGGGGGGTACATGGGAAAGATCGTTTGTCTGATGGGTAAGAGTTCCACGGGAAAGGATACCATCTATAAGGAGCTGCTTCGCCGGCGGGAGATCCCGCTCCGCACGGTGGTTCCTTATACGACAAGGCCCATTCGCGCCGGGGAGCGGGAAGGCGTGGAATATCACTTTACGGATGAGGAGGGGTTTCAGGCCCTGCTTTCCGGCGGAAAGATCATCGAGGACCGGGCTTACAATACCTGCCATGGCCTGTGGCGGTATTTCACCGTGGATGACGGCAGCATCTGCCTTGCTGAGGCCGATTACCTCATCATCGGAACCCTGGAAGCCTATGAAAAGCTTAGGCGGTATTTTGGAGACGAGGCCGTATTGCCGGTATTGGTAACGCTGGATGACGGCGTCAGGCTGCAGAGGGCACTGGAGCGGGAGCGGAGTCAGAAGACGCCGAAATATGAGGAAATGTGCAGGAGATTTCTTGCGGACAGTGAAGACTTTTCCGGGGAAAAGCTTTTGGCTGCGGGAAATCCCAGAAGTTTTTATAATGACGATCTGGACACGTGCATCGGAGAGATTGAGAATTACCTGAGAGAGAACCTGTAAACCGTTGGAATCATTGGATGCTTCAAATACGGAGGGAGAAGGAACGTGGCAAATTTTAACGATATCATTGGACAGGAACAGATCAAGGAGCATATAAAAAACGCCATAAGCTCAGGAAAAGTGTCCCATGCATACGTGATCCAGGGCGAGCAGTTTGCCGGAAAGGAATTTATTGCGAAAATTTTTGCCATGGCCTTGCAGTGTGAGGAGCGCGGCAAAGAGGGAAGCGAGATTCCCTGCCAGAAATGCCATTCCTGTAGGCAGGCACTTTCTGACAACCAGCCGGATATCATCAAGGTGACCCACGAAAAACCCAATACCGTCAGCGTGGACGACGTCCGGGCTCAGATCAGCGGCGACGTGGGGATCAAGCCCTACGGCAGTCCCTATAAGATCTATATCATGAACGAAGCGGAGAAAATGACGGTGCAGGCCCAGAATGCCCTTTTAAAAACCTTGGAAGAGCCGCCGGAGTACGTGGTCATCATGCTTCTTACTACCAACGTGAATGCGTTGCTTCCCACCATCCTAAGCCGCTGCGTTGTGCTGAACATGAAGCCGGTGGCAGATCATCTTGTCCGAAAGTATCTGATGCAGGAGCTTCAGATCACGGATTACAAGGCGGAAGTCTGCGTGGCCTTTGCCCGCGGAAACATAGGAAAAGCAAGGCAGCTTGCTTTTAGCGAGGGCTTTGAGAACGTGAAGGATGAAGCCCTTTCCATCCTGAAATACATACAGGACATGGAGCTTCACGAGATGGTCGCGGCTGCAAACCGGATCCGGGAATACAAGCTGGACAAGAGCGACCTCATCGACATCATGATGGTGTGGTACCGGGACGTCCTTCTTTTCAAGGCCACCAACGACATGAATCATCTGGTGTTCCGGGAGGAAGGCAGCGCCCTGCGCCAGGTGGCGAGGCGCAGCAGCTACGAGGGCATCGAAGCGGTCCTGGAAGCCCTGGACAAGGCGAAAAAGCGCCTGGATGCCAACGTGAATCCGGATCTGGTAATGGAGCTCTTGTTCCTCACCATGAAGGAGAACGGGTAAGAATATGGAAAAGGGACGGCAGAAACGCTTATTATGTGTAATATGATTGAGGCGCAATAAATGCATTTAAGTATGCTTGTTATGTGCATGCAAAAGGAAACGAAAAAGAAACTTGATTGAAAACTGCAAATAAAATTCTATAATGATGTTCTGGAATATTTATTTAGACACAAGAGTGTTATAACAATAAATGTTGTAGTGAGTCCAAAATAATATAATGGAAGGAATATAGTATGAAAAAAAATATAAATAAAATTATTGCATTGATATTGGCATTTGTAATTGGATGGGGCGAAAACATAACACATGTTTATGCATTTCCAGAGGCGAATATAAATTCAATGAAGTCATCTGCTAATGCTGATTTTTTTGATACAGATCAGTTTAGCGTTTTATTTCAATTGTCGGATGCATGGGAAGAAGGGTATAATGCGGAAATATATATAAAAAATAAGGGAATGAAAAAGATTCATAATTGGATGATGGAATTTGAATATCCATATGAAATTAATTCCATATGGAACGCAGAGCTTACCCATGTGGAAGACAAATATATAATAAAGAATGTAGGTTGGAATCAGGATATTAATCCTGGCGAGACGATTTCTTTTGGAATTAGTGGCGAGGGTATTTTTCAGTCATTTCCCAAGGAGTATAACTTAATTGGTGCGTTTACAGAAGTTTTGCCTGAAAACTATTCTGCAGAATATAGAGTATATGACGAATGGAATGAAGGATTCAATGCAAAAATTGTTATAAATAATTTGGGAAATGAAGTATTGGAAGATTGGGAGTTATCTTTCGACTATGATCGTGAAATCTTAAATATTTGGAATGGTATTATTATTAATCATATCGGAAACCATTATGTTATTGAGAATGCCAATTATAATGCTAATATACGGACCGGACAAAGCGTAGAGATAGGATTTAATGGAGAAAAAGGGAAAAGTGACGATGCTCCACATAATATTAAATTAGTTTGCTCTAGATATAATGATGAAACATCTGCTACATTCGATGTAGAACCAGCGCATACACCTGAACCAACGATTTTTCCTGCTCAGTCATCTGAACCGATATATCCTCCGATTGAGACGGCTGAACCAACGATTGCACCAGAACAAACGATTGCACCTATAGATATTTCAGAACCATGCGATGTAGTGTTGACCATAGAAAAATATAATTTGGAGAAAGATCCGGTTCTAGGGTACTATTATATTAACGCTGATTCTGAATCAATAAACGGGAATATTAATAATACAAAAGAGGTCAAAGAGTTTTCTTATGTAGTTACAGATTTGTTTGATAATGTAATCGAAAACGGTGAAATAGAGATTGCTGAAGAATGGAAAATTAGAGATATAGGATATACTATTGGGTTCAATAATATTTTTGTAAATGCACTATTGAGTGATGGTAGGATGATTAGTGACTCCATAGAGATCTTTAACAACAGGTTTGATAATCTATCGAAGTGCTTAGACATGGAGGATAGTGACTTAGATGGAATTTCAAACTATTTGGAGGATTGTTTTGGAACTAGAAAAGATAGTGCTCATTCGGATAATGATGGGCTAACGGATTATGAAGAACTTATGATTTTTGGAACAGATCCAAACCAGAATGACTCTGATAATAATGGTGTCATGGATGGAGATGAGGATTTTGACGTAGATGGACTAACAAATCTTCAAGAATTAGATATTTTGACGAATCCTTTGAATAAAGACACGGATGGCGATAAGCTTCTTGATGGACAAGAGATAGAAGTTTATAACACTAATCCCTTAGATAAAGATACGGATGGAGATTATGTCCTTGATGGAGAAGAAATAAGAATATCTACCGACCCGCTAAATCCTAATGAAATGTTTCATGCTGTTTCTACTTGTCGCACTGAGGAGAATATAATAGTTTCAGTTGAAACCGATTTGAAAGGGGAACAGTATAATAGTTTGTCGGTGACATGCTATGAGAATGATTTTTTGTTCCCTAATGAAATGGCAGGAAAAATAAGTGAGGCATATGAGTTTAAGGTTGACGGGCCCTTTACTAGCGCAAAAATAAGCTTTCAATTTGATGATTCTTTATGGAGTAATTCAGATTTTGCTCCAGCCATATATTATTTTAATGAAGAAGAACAAATATTAGAATATATTCCTACCACCGTAATTGGTAATACGGCGTTTATAGATGTTACACATTTTTCAAAGTATATTTTGCTTGATAGCACGGAGTTTGAAAATGGATTTGAGTGGGACGATGTTACTAATTTGAACTATTATAGTTCAAAGCCAGAAATATTATACCTAAAAGATAGATCAATAGATGTAGTCGATTCCTTGGAAAGCGTGCAATACGATAGGGAAAAAGATATAAAAAAGACCCATTTGCTTTCGTATTTGGTGGACGCAGTACCTGAAGGGGGAAAATTGGGTTATGTGGAATATACGGCCGGACATACCGATATCTTTCTAACGTATGATAAGGAAGCGGTAAAAACAAGTGTTAAAAATGGGGTTTTTGGAATTTTGCTAGGCTCGCCTCATTTAAGCCAGCTGTTGCTAGAAGGAATGGATGCCTTTGATGATGGAGATGAAAAAGTTTTAAAAATAATTGTATGCATTACGGAAGGGCAACTAGCTGATCAGCATTTATTTGATAAAGTTCTTCAAAAAGCAAAAGACAAAAGGGTTATACTTTGTTTTGCGGGCATGTGTGATGAAAACATGCCGACAGTTAAGAACTATTTTAAGCCGTTAGCTCAGATGACAGGAGGAAAATATTATTCTTTTGATGAGGCAAAAAAAATTGTTGATTTTTATTCTGATGATGCACCTCTTAGTGATGTAACGATTAACAGTGATGATGATTCAATTCCTGACTATTATGAAGATCACCTTGTCATTTTTAATACAAGGCGGATGCATATGAATAAACACAAAAGTGACACTGATGGGGACACAATTCCAGATGATGAAGAAATTCAATTGCGCCCATATTGGAATCATGATAAAACGAAAGTTACTGTTATAGGGAAAGTGATATCAAGACCTGATTTGCCAGATGGGGATGTTGATGGAATTCCGGATGTAGATGATCCAAAACCATTGGAACACTTTGGATTAGCGGTTAATGCAGGAGGTAACAGGGGGGTTTTATTTAAAAAAGTTGATAAGGTTCGTATGCCAATTAATACAAAACATATTGAAGAGATGGGATATGCAACAGATGGTCATTCCTATGAAGATGCGTTTAAGGAAAGAGCCCATGCGCAGGGTATAGATGTGAATAATCCCTTGGAAGTGAAATTATATCTGACATGGATATTCTGTAAGGCATGGACGCTTACGACAGCTGGTCAGTTATTGGGAGATGATACTCTTTTTCATGGAGAAACTTTTGATAATTATGTTACGCTTACGGATATTAACGGATTTGCGGATCTTTTTTTGCGAAATTATTTATGTGCGACAGGATACGATGTACAATATAATGCGAAAAGACTTCTAACAGAACTACAAGATGGAAAAGAAATATATAAAAAGTGTGTTGAATACGCAATGGAGACCTGCGAAAAAAGTCTAAAGAAGGGCGGACACATTATATTCGAACAAATAGATGGCGCGGCTAAAATAGGTAATGATTATTTTACGGAAAAATTTTTTACATTTAATTTACTAGATGCGCAAAATTTGCTTATTAGTCAATCCTTGCAGCAGTGGTTAGCCCTGAATCAGACATTTTCCGCAGTGGCTGGCGAGGGGAGTTATGATGGAGAGTATTATGTGCTAGATTTAATGTATTTTTTGCAGGATTATTACGACTGGTATTATCCAGACGAATCAGATGGTTTGCAAAAATTAGGGATAATAACATGTGATGAGATGTGCTGGCTACATTTGTTTAACATGGCAAAAAATTTTAGTGATGTCGGAATATATCGGGTAGAGATTCGTTGGAAGAAAGGGGATGCCTATGAACAGGCCATACAAAACCCAAAGGACTTTGTCCCATTTAGAAATTAAGACCATTAGACCTATTTTAGGACTCTATGTTCTCGCAGCGTGGTTGATTTATGATTTTTATGCGCTGCGCACCTATCAGCAGGGGTTTCGCCTGCTTACAAACGGAGACATAGGTTTATTTATTCTTTTGGTTTGCGGCAGTGCGCTGTGCCTCCTTGCAAGAATGGCGTTGTATTGTATGGGACGGAGCGGGGCAGCGAACCGCAAGGATGCAATTCCGGTGACCTTGTGGCAACTGCTCTTGCTGGCAGCATTTCTTTCCCTGACGGCAAAGGTGTTGGGGTTTACCCACGGGCGGCTTGACTTTTATGGCATCAGAGTGTATTCCGAGCTTGAATATTCCGTGTTTCTCATGGTAGGGTTACAGGTTTTGGGCGATCTTATCCGGCGGGGTGTTTTGAAATTTGCGTCCTGCCCCAAACAGGAGCGGGCAAGAATTATTTTTGCGGTGGCAATTTGCCTCGTGGGGATTTGCATCTTTGGAACCTGCCTGTACAGAGAAGTGTTTTTTACGATGGATTATTTGATCAGAGTGATTTCCCGGATGGAATAAGAACCGGCATGGAATTGGAACGAAGAAAGAGCCGCAGGCACGTGCCGACGGCTCTTTTTTGTGGTCGCAAAAACAGTTTTTTGACAAAACGCAAGGACGCGGGAACTGTTTCCCGCGTCCTTGCGT
>ONSO01000058.1 GCA_900320485.1 uncultured Lachnospiraceae bacterium
ATCTGTGCAATGTTTGCCATCTTTACGCGGTCGCAGTGCTTGTTAAACAGGTTCAGGTTGATGCCTGCCACCAGTGCGTCGCGAATGGTATTCTGCTGATACAGGAATCCGGGATTGGTGCCGGGCTCCACGTCATACCAGGTGCCCCACTCATCAATGATCATGCCGATTTTCTTCTCGGGATCAAAGCGGTCCATGATGGCACCGTGCTGACGGATCAGGGTCTCCATGAACATGGTCTTCTCCATGGTGCTGTACCAGTCTTCCTTGGAAAACTCCGTGGCCTGACCCTTATGCGCCCAATTGCCATAAGGAACGGTATAGTAATGGAGGGAAAGTCCGTTCATGAAACCAAAGCCATGATCAAAGCAGGTCTCCAATACCTTTTCCGTCCAGTGATAATCGTTTCCATTGGCACCGCAGGCAATCTTAAAGATGGGATGCTCATTGTCATAATTGCGCACGTAGGTCTGATATCTGCGGAACAGGTCTCCGTAGTATTCAGGCCTCATGTTGCCGCCGCAGCCCCAGTTCTCATTGCCCACGCCAAAATAATCCACTACCCAGGGTTCTTCATGGCCGTTTTCTTTTCTCTGGTCAGCCATGGGAGACACGCCCTTAAAGGTCATGTACTCCACCCACTCGCTCATTTCCTGCACGGTGCCGCTGCCCACGTTACCGTTGACGTAAGCCTTACAGCCCAGCTGTCTGCACAGCTCCATGAATTCATGGGTTCCAAAGCTGTTGTCCTCCACGACGCCGCCCCAGTGCGTGTTGATCATCTTCTTACGTTTTTCCTTTGGTCCAATGCCGTCTTTCCAGTGGTATTCGTCCGCAAAGCATCCGCCGGGCCAGCGAAGCACGGGAACCTTGATCTCCTTCAACGCTTCCACCACGTCCTTACGCATGCCGTTTACGTTGGGAACGTCAGAATTCTCTCCCACGTAAATTCCCTCATAAATACATCTTCCAAGATGCTCCGAAAAATGCCCCTGAAGTTCAGGATTTACGTGTCCCTGCTTTACCTCAGGATTTACAAATAATTTAGCCATAGACTTTCCTCCATAGTTTTCCATACCTATAACTCTACTATAATTGACCTCACCTTCAAAGTCAATGCCTAATGCACGTTTTGTAAATCGTTTCACCGAATGCCCTGCTTCGCAGTACGCTCAGGTGAAACCAAATGCCCTGCTTCGCAGGGCGCTTGGTTTCCTTCTTTTGTCACTCATAAAAACCGTCTGCTTCGCAGCCGTCGTCACTTCGTGACTCACGTTTTTATTTCGTGTACGCTCGGGTGAAACCAAATGCCCTGCTTCGCAGGGCGCTTGGTTTCCTTCCTCGCTAACAAAACGGCCGCGGAATCTCTTCCGCGGCCGCAAGGACTAACGTCCCGTTTTGTTTTTGTTATTCACCAAACCGGCTTATGCCCAGGGATTCTCGGTGGGATAAGGCAGGGACTTGGGATGATTGTAGTCCAGATCCTCGACGGGAACTCCGATGAACTTGAATACTTCATACAGAGCCTTGCCGAAGTGACCGAATGCTACTGCACCGTGATGAGGGAAGTTCTTCTCGATCAGCACGTGACGATAGAATCTGCCCATCTCAGGGATTGCGAATACGCCGATGGAACCGAAGGACTTGGTGCGAACGTCAAGTACTTCACCCTGTGCGATGTATGCGCGAAGCTTGCAATCAGCGGTGGACTGCAGACGATAGAAGGTGATGGCACCGGGAGCGATGTCTCCTTCGAGGGTTCCGTTGGTAACCTCTACGGGAAGGCTTCTAGCCATGATCTTCTGGTTTCTCATCTCACAGAATGCCAGCTTCTTGGAGCAGGTATTGCCGCAATGGAAGCCCATGAAGGTATCCTTATGGGTATAATTGTACTTGCCCTCGATGGACTCCTTGAACATGTCTGCAGGAACGGAGTTGTTGATGTCAAGCAGGGTAACGGCATCAGCACTTACGCAGGTACCGATGAACTCGGACAGGCATCCGTAAATGTCAACCTCACAGGAAACGGGAATGCCCATTCCGGTAAGACGGCTGTTTACGTAGCAGGGAACGAAACCAAACTGGGTCTGGAATGCAGGCCAGCACTTGCCGGCGATGGCAACGTACTTTCTGTAGCCTCTGTGAGCCTCAACCCAGTCAAGCAGGGTCAGCTCATACTGAGCCAGCTTCTCAAGAACCTCAGGCTTCTTGTTGCCTGCGCCCAGCTCAGCTGCCATCTCAGCAACCTTAGCGGGGATTCTTGCATCGCCTGCATGCTTGTTGAATGCTTCGAACAGATCCAGCTCGGAGTTCTCCTCGATCTCAACGCCCAGGTTGTAAAGCTGCTTAATGGGAGCGTTACAAGCAAGGAAGTTAAGGGGTCTGGGACCAAAGGAAATGATCTTCAGATCGGAAAGTCCGATGATGGCGCGAGCGATGGGAACGAACTCGTTGATCATGTCTGCGCACTCCTCTGCAGTACCAACAGGGTACTCAGGGATGTAAGCCTTAATATTGCGAAGCTTCAGATTGTAGCTTGCATTCAGCATGCCGCAGTATGCATCGCCACGGCCGTCCTGCAGATCAGCCTGGCTCTCCTCTGCAGCTGCAACGAAGATGGAGGGACCATCAAAGTGCTTTGCAAGCAGGGTCTCGGAAATTTCGGGACCGAAGTTTCCAAGATAAACGCAAAGTGCATTACATCCGGCCTTCTTTACGTCCTCAAGAGCCTGAACCATGTGGATCTCGCTCTCAACGATACAAATGGGGCACTCATAAATGTCAGCTGCGCCGTACTTGTCGGTATAAGCCTTTACCAGCGCCTTTCTTCTGTTAACGGACAGGCTCTCGGGGAAGCAGTCACGGCTAACAGCAACGATACCAATTTTTACCTGGGGTAAATTGTTCATCTTGCAGAATCCTCCTTTAAACTCACTTATAGTTTTGTAAATTCTTTATTGTCACCCCGAACCGGCACGGACGCCACGGGGAAACATACAATTTTGTCTTTGCGTACTCTTCTTACGGGTCGCATGGGGGTAACAAAATCTTATGGGGTATTGAAATCTTACAGGGTGCAGTTCTCGCCCTTAAGGCCGATAAAGCTGCCTGCGTCCAGGCCGCCTTCCGCATGTCCGATGAGCCACTTGTTTACGGCAGTGATCAGGGCATCCTCACTGGGTGCGGTCCCGTCAGCATTCACCTTTGCGTGTGCGGTCTTTAAGGGGTAATTGGTTCCCTTGGGAAGCACGATGGCTACCTGGAATCCTGCGCCGTCAACGCCGCAAGGTGCATAGTGAAGCGTGGTCGCAAATACTTCCACCGCGGTACCTGCCGGTACCAGAAATGCCTTCACCTTAGAGGTATCATAGGTGAAATCAGGCTCTATGTCAGCCATCAGGCCCAGCATCAAAATGGCATCCGTTGCTGCCACGTTGATCTCGGAGTCACGATGATACTCCAATGCGTTCAGCTTGTTGTTATGGCCGTTGCAATAACCGATCTGAATGGGCATCTCGCCATAGGTGGTCTCGGAAAGAGCCTTCATTACGCTTGTAGCCTCCAGGGAAGCAACGCTGGGCTCATAAACCACGCCTGCGGGACATTCCGTCTTCTTCAGTGCCTCAACAAGAGGAGCAAAGTCCACGTTTGTTACGACGCGGCCGTACTTGCGAAACTCTGCATCGTTTACGGATAAGATTTTCATATTACTTATAACCTCCTTTTACTCACTAACTCATGAAAAAGAAAATTTACGTTAAACCCGGTGGGGTATCCCGGGTTGAAGCCTTACTTGGTGATCACGTCAAAAACAGGCTTGCATGCAGGGTAGATCTCCTTAAACTGCTGATAGCGCTCCTCGTACTTTGCAACCAGTGCGGGATCGGGCTCCACGGTGTCAACGATCTTCACAACCTTTGCGGCGATCTCTTCCACGGAAGCATATTCCCCGTTGGCTACGGCTGCCAGCATGGCACCGCCCATGGCAGGACCTTCTTCGGACTCGATCACGTCAACCTTCAGGTTCAGAATGTTGGCGATCATCTTCTTCCACAGGGGGCTCTTAGCGCCGCCGCCGCAGATCTTGGTCCTCTCGAGCTTGATCCCCAGGGACTTTGCAACCTCCAGTGAATCACGGAGCGCAAATGCAACGCCCTCCAGAACGGCCTGGGTCATGTCTGCGCGGGTGGTATCCATGGTCATGCCAATGAAGGTTGCCCTTGCATTGGGGTTGTTGTGAGGTGAACGCTCACCCATCAGGTAAGGCAGGAAGTATACGTGGTTCTCGCCCAGCTTCTCGATCGCCTTCTGCTCTGCGGCGTAATCCTTGGTGCCGATGATCTCGTCCATCCACCACTTGTTACAGGAAGCCGCGCTGAGCATGCAGCCCATGAGATGATACTTACCGTCTGCGTGCGCAAAGGAATGCAACGCATTGAACTTGTCCACGCCAAAGTTCTTGGAAGAAATGAAGATGGTGCCGGAGGTTCCCAGGGAAATGTTGCACATGTTGTCGCCAACGGTGCCGGTTCCCACTGCTGCCGCCGCATTGTCGCCTGCGCCTGCCGCAACGATGCAGGTTGCAGGGATGCCAAGCTCTGCAGCGATCTCGGGAAGAACGGTGCCAACCTTCTCATAACTCTCGTAACACTTTGCAAGCTGGCTCTCCTTGATGCCGCAGATATCGCACATCTCTTTTGACCACTTGCGGTTCTTAACGTCAAATACCAGCATGCCGGATGCATCGGATACGTCCGTGCAGTGAATGCCGGTCAGCTTATATGCTATGTAATCCTTGGGGAGCATGATCTTCTCGATCTTTGCGAAGTTCTCAGGCTCTTTATTCTTAACCCAGAGGATCTTAGGTGCGGTGAAGCCGGTGAAGGAAATGTTTGCAGTATACTCGCTGAGCTTTTCCTTGCCGATCACGTTGTTCAGGTAATCGCACTCCTCGTAGGTTCTTCCGTCATTCCAGAGAATTGCGGGACGGATCACGTTGTCATCCTTGTCCAGGATCACAAGGCCGTGCATCTGGCCGCCGAAGCTGATGCCTGCCACCTGGGACTTGTCCGCATCCTTGATGAGCTCCTTGATGCCGATCTTGGTCTGCTCCCACCAATCCTCGGGCTTTTGCTCAGACCAGCCCGGATGAGGGAAATACAGGGGATACTCCTTTGAGACAATGTTCTTGATCTTCCCCTCGCTGTCCATCAGCAAGAGTTTTACGGCTGAAGTGCCCAAATCCACTCCAATATAAAGCATGCTCTCCTCCTTCTCTCCGCCGCCAAGGACCCCTTCGAAACAGGCTGCCGCAGGTCTTCCACGGACTCCCCACGCGGAAATGATAATCTGTAAACATTATAGATTTTCTTGCAGGAAAACACAAGGGTTTTCGCAAAAAATCCAATTCGCCAGTTGGATTTAGTATAACATTTTACCCGCCCTTTTGGCAACTTGATTATTGCGATGGATAGCATAAATATTGCGAAACCGTGCAATTCACTTATCCACTTTTTTTGTGGATAACGCGTCAGTTTTTGTGGATTATTTTTTCTGCATTTATTGTAGGAAAAAAGTTATCCACAAAATTTATTTTTTTGTGCGACACACTTGTCAGACCCAACATATTGTATTATAATGAGAAAGGTTTCAACAAAATCTAGTTTTTCAAGAATTGTGATCATCAAAAAACGCATGAGATGAAATGTTCGTCAGTTTTTTCAAAAACCATTGTCAGATTTTATCCCCGGGAGTATCCAAATGAATCATTCCGATCTTGACAGAAATGCATACATGCTTTGCGGATCCCTTGCAAAAAGGGGTTATTTGCGCTGGTGGCATTCCTTTAGCGGCATCAGCAGGGAAACCGGCGAGCGCCGCTGCTTTTTTGTGGAATA
Source organism: uncultured Lachnospiraceae bacterium (assembly GCA_900320485.1). Lineage (GTDB taxonomy): Bacteria > Bacillota > Clostridia > Lachnospirales > Lachnospiraceae > Acetatifactor. The sequence continues at coordinate 5,898 of ONSO01000058.1, forward strand.
CCTGATCCTGAATCCCGTCCCCGGAAAACCTAAAAAGGGCGGCCACGCGGCTCCCTCTTACGTACGGGTTTCCGCAGGGATTCTTCCGTCGGCAGCGGACGGCGGGCTTGTGCTTCATTCCCACTACCCCATCTCCGCCGCAAAATATGCCAGAAAACCCTTGTACTTTCAGGTGGAGGACAACGTGCTCCGGGAAAACCGGATCACGGGAACCGTCAGCATCTCCCCCGTGCAGGCCGAGACGGCGCTTTGCGCCACGGACGCCGGTACCATTGTCTGGGATCTGGAGATCTATAAGACCATTGCCTGTCACGTGGGTTTTTTGGCTTCGCCCCTGTCAAGCGCCCTGAGAGCTCTGGATACCTTTTGGCATGCGGAGGGCATCAAGACCCATTTTCGCGGTCAGATTACCGTAAACGGAGAACTCTTTGACGTATTGGCTGACGACTGCGACGGCTATGCAGACAAGCACTGGGGAAGCCGCTTTAACAGCCCCTGGCTGCAGCTGAGCTCCTGCAATCTTGTAAGTGAGCGCACGGGCAAACCCTTAAAGCATTCTGCCCTGGCCATCGACGGATGCTGTCCCAGATTCCTGTTCTTCCGCTTTCGGCCGCGGCTGATCCTGCAGCTGACTTACACCGGTGAGGACTTCTGTTACTCCTTTGGGAATCCCCTTAAAAGGGTAAAGATCAAGTGGGGTACCAAGGAAAGCCGCACCTCCTTTACCTGGCACGTCAAGGCAGCCTGCCGGGAGTCGATGGTCAAGATGACCCTGCAGTCCCCCAAGGCTGAGATGCTGCCCGTGGAATACGACCGCCCCCAGGGCTCCTCAGGAGACGGGAAAGGCATCTCCAGGGTCCGGATCGGCGCTTCCGGTTATGGTACGCTGGATCTTTATCGCCTTACGCCGGAGGGAAAGGTCTGGATCGATACCCTGACTATCCAAAACGCTCTTTGCGCATTTGAAAAGCCGGGAAAACCAGCCTCCGCACGCTAAGCGCCAAGGCATAACAGACATGGAGGTTTTACAATGACACAGCCATCCACTTATTCCGTTCCCTGCATCTTTTCACATACGTCATTTGCGGCGCCCCTGAAGGTTATGGTGCCGGGCTCCAAAAGCATTACCAACCGCGCCCTGCTGCTTGCCATGCTTGCAGATGGCACCTCCACCCTGCGCGGCGCCCTTTTTTCCGACGATTCCAGACATTTTGCGCAGTGCGCCAAAGACCTTGGCTTCGCGGTGGAAACGGACGAGGAGGCATGTCTGATCCGCGTCACCGGATGCGGCGGGACCGTGCCAAAAAAAGAGGCCTCCGTCTACGTAGGCAGCGCGGGAACTGCGGCAAGATTTCTGACGGCCTTTCTCGGGATTTCTTCCGGAACCTATCATTTAGACGCCTCCCCGCAAATGCGAAAGCGCCCCATGGGGCCCCTGCTTCAAGGACTTCGTGACCTTGGCTGCGGCGTCAACTGCAAGGACGCGCCTGATTGTTTTCCCTTTACCTTAACCTCCAAAGGCTTTTGCAATACGCAGGCTACCATCAACGTAGACCGCAGCAGCCAGTTTTTAAGCGCCCTGCTCATCTCCTCCGCCCTTTCTCCAAAGGATTTCACCATACGGGTGGAGGGCAGTCACGGCATGGCCTACGTGGACATGACGCAGCACATGATGGAGCAATTTGGCGTCAGTGCGAAAAAGCTCTCCGCAAATGGCCAAACCACGTTCCTGACCGCCGCGGGGCAGCGCTACAAGCCCTTGGACTATCAGATCGAGCCCGACGTTTCCGGGGCAAGCTATTTCTACGCTCTCTGCCCCTTGTTAAACGTGCCCGTTCAGGTAGCCAACGTGCATTTTGACTCCCTGCAGGGCGACGTGGAATTCCTGCGGATCTTAGAGCGGCTGGGCTGCACTGCACGGGATCTCCCGGAAGGGATCCTTCTTTTGCCGCCAAAGTCGGGCAGCTATCCCGGCATCACCGTGGACATGAGTTCCTGCTCCGATCAGGCCATTACCATGGCCGCCCTGGCCCCCTTTGCGCAAGGCCCCACGACCATCACCGGCATAGGACACGTCCGTTTTCAGGAAAGCAACCGCATGGAAGCCATCCGCACGGAGCTTACCCGCATGGGGATCCGGTGTGAGACCACGGATTCCTCCGTCACCATCTGGCCGGGAGCGCCCACTCCCTCCCTGGTAAATACCTACGAGGATCACCGCATGGCCATGGGCTTCACCCTGATCGGGCTTCGCAGTCCCGGCATCGTGATCAATGACCCGGGCTGCTGTAAAAAAACCTTCGAAAACTACTATGAGGTTCTCGAAAACGTGCTTTGCAATTTCTTTCCGACGTGCTAAACTAGTACTATCTTAAACCGCATCGGCAAGACGACCGGCCATCAGACAGGAGGCTACAACATGAGCAAGAAAAAAATCGTCGTTTCCTTAGGGCACGAAGCCCTTGGACATACCACGCTGGAACAGCAGGGCGCCGTAAAATTGACGGCCAAGGCCCTGGCAGACCTGGTGGAGGCAGATTATCAGCTTACCATCACCCATTCCAACGGCCCGCAGGTCAGCATGATTCACAAGGCCATGACGGAGCTTCGGAGAGTGTACTCCGACTATACGCCTGCGCCCATGTGCGTTTGTTCCGCCATGAGTCAGGGCTACGTTGGATATGATCTTCAAAACAGTCTGCGCTCCGAACTTCTCTCCCGCGGCATTTCCAAGCCCGTCAGCACCATCCTGACCCAGGTCACGGTGGATCCCTATGATGACGCCTTTTATGCGCCCACAAAGGTGATCGGGCGGTACATGTCCAAGGAGGACGCGGAAGCCGAGATCAAAAAAGGCAATTACGTCAAAGAATACCCCGGCAAGGGCTTCCGCAGGGTTGTGGCGGCTCCGAAGCCCCTTGACATTGTGGAGATTGAATCCATCCGGACTCTGGCAAACGCAGATCAGATCGTGATCGCCTGCGGAGGCGGCGGCATCCCCGTCATCGAGCAGAAGCACGTACTGAAGGGTGCTTCCGCCGTCATTGAAAAGGATGCCATCGCCGGAAAGCTGGCATCCGACCTGAAATCCGACGCCCTGATCATTTTGACGGACGTGGAATGCGTATACAAAAATTATGGCATGCCTGACCAGACTCCCATCTCCTCCATGAATCTCGACGAGGCCCGCAAATACGCAGAGGAAGGCCAGTTTGAGGCAGGCTCAATGCTCCCAAAGATCGAGGCCGCCATCGCATATTTGGAAAAAGTCCCGGGAGGCAAGGTTCTCATCACGGATCAGAAAAATGCCATTGCCTGCATCAAGGGAAAAACCGGAACCGTGATCACCGCCTGATCACACCTCGATCAGTTCTCCCCGGATCTGCCCATACCGATAGACGCGCCCTGTCAGATAGTTTCTTTTTTCTGACAGGGCATTATGATGCTCTAATTCCGCCTTTACGTTGGACAAAGGCTTTGTGCGGACGGGGTAGATGCTGACCTCGTGCACGCTGGTAAAGGCCACGTAATAGTCTCCGCCAAGGATCTCCGCAAGTCTCTCCTTCACGCCCGGATAAAACAGCGCAATTGCGCCGTTTTGATGCCTGGTGGTCGTAAGACGATATCCCACGTTCCCCTGGATCACGTCCCACTTGTCAATTTTGACGGGAACCCCTTGCTCTCCGGGCATAAAGATGCCTCCCCGGTCATCATAAAATTTCAGCTCATCCTGGCCGTAATAGAGCCTTGGCGGCATTCGCAGGGAACAGTTCACCAGCGCCCCCGTAAGGAGCACCGCGTCCCGCTTTCCCCACTTTTCCGTTATGGAACGCTCCAGCTTTAAGGACAGGAAATTCTCCGGGTCATCATACACCAAAAGATACAGAACCAGCGCAACGTCTCCAAATTCCCAATAGACGCAGTTTACCAGCTCCTCCCTGCAGATTTCCAGGGACAGCGGACGCAGGATCAGGTTTGCCCGATGCTGCACGTAAGTGTCATTTTCCGTCGGCAACTTTCCCTTTCTCACGTTTTCACGGTTAATGGCCACGGCCAGCTCCGGCAGGACGCCCTGCCAGCCCTCATTCTTAAAACGTTCAAAAAACTGCCTCACGGGCCAATAGAGCATGCAGTCATGCCCCTTTCCCCACACGGCATATAAAAGATCCGCCTTCAGGACGGTATCTTCCTTTCCCTGATCCGACAGATTTACTGCCCTGATCACTCTTTTTGCTACGTCATCTTCATAAATCACACCCTTCTCCAAAATACCGATCTCTGCTCCCTTTGCGGTTTCCAACTCCAATAAACTGTGGTATAACTGTTTTTTAAACTGCTCGTAAGTCATACGCTCCCCCTTTACGCAAATTACTCGTCGCGGAAATTTTGGCCGACGGGCCACACCGAAATAAAAAAGAAAGTCACGGGCAAGAAAACCCGTGACTTAACTTTACCATGTTGAATAACTTTTGTCTAGCATTAAATTAAAAAAACTTGCAATAACAATTATTTGATGATCCTCCGGACCGTCAGGATCTCACGATAGGTCGCGTTGCTGACCTTGATGCCGTCCTTTACGTTGCTGGCATGAACGATCTTTCCCCCGCCAATGTAGAGTGCCACGTGACCGCTGTAGCAGATTATGTCGCCGGGCTGTGCCTGCGAATACTCCACGCCCGTGCCGTCACTCCTCTGGGTATAGGACGTTCTCGAAATGTTATACCCAAAATCCTTGTAAACCCTCATGGTGAAGCCGGAACAGTCGGTACCGCCCGTAAGGCTGCTGCCTCCTAACACATACTTGTTTCCGACGAACTGCAGCGCATATTTTGCAACCCTCTTTCCAAGATCGCTTCCGGTGGCATTGTCCACGATGGAAGTATACCCCGTATCGGAATACGTGCCCGTGGCAGCCGCCGTCTGCCCCGCCTTCGCCTGGTTCTGGAGATTCTTAAGAGCCTGTTCCTCCTGTTTGATCAAGGTTTTTGCCACGTTGGCTTCCTGCCTTGCCTTCTTGATCTCGGCGTCAAAGTCGGCGCTTTCCTTCTTTCTGACTGCAAGGGCCTTGTCAAGCTCCGCCTTCTGGTTGTCCAGATCCTGCTTTGCCAGCTCCAGCGAGGCTTTTTCCTGCTCGAAGGTCTCTTTCTCCGCCTGAAGCTGCCGTTTTTCCGCTGCAAGCTGGTTCCGGCATTCCTCAGTCAGTCTCTTGGTCTCCTGATAATCCGAGAGCTTCCCCCTGTCATAGGTATAAACCTGCTCCACGTAATCCATTCGATTCAGAAGGCTCCCAAGGCCAATGCCCCGGAGCACCATGTTCAGAAACGAGGTATTCCCCGTCTCATATATCCTTCTTGCCCGGATCTGCATGTCCTCCTGCTGCTGAAGCTCCTGCTCCTTCAGGAGATTGTACTCACTCTCCTTCTGCTCCACGGCAGCCTGCTTCACGGCGATCTGTTCTTCCTTCCCCTGAATGTCGTTTTCCTTTTCCTGGATCTCGTCCTCCTTGAGGGCGATGCAGGTCATGGTGTTGATGATCTCCGCATTCAGGTCATCGATCATTTCCTCGATCAGGCTCTGCTTATCCTTCAGCTCCTCAGCCTTTTGGTTGGCTTTATTCATCTCTTCCTGATGCTTTTTGATCTGTGCCTGCAGTTCCGTGATGCTGGTTGCCTCCGCGCGCCTCGCCGCAAACGGAGACGCCAAGACCAGCATGATCAGGAGAATCGCTCCGCTTATGAAATTTTGAGTTTCCCTCTTCCCCTTCATCCTGCGTCTCCCTTTCGGGCAGACCTGCCCGTCTTTCGTCCTGCGGTCTTATTCCGCCTCGCTTATTTCTGCTTCGCGATCTCCACAATGCGTGACAGTGCCAGCTCATACGCGTAATCCTGTCTGAAATCTTCTTTGGTCATGCTGTTTCCCGAAAGGAACTCGTCCACGCTTGCCGCACCATACTGCCCGGCGATCTCCTCCAGTGCCTCGTTCAGCACCGTCTCATCCTCCAGGGTCAGTCCTTCCTTCTTTGCCACGCACTGCATTGCCAGTTCCCTGCGCACGGCGGTCTCCGCATAATCCGCAAGGAATTCCTGCAGCCCCTTTCCGTAATACGTCTGCGTTAACGTTTCCGGATCCGTGGCGCTCTGAAGGGCATACGTCACAAGGTTGTTATTTACGGTAGCCTTGTAATACTCGATCCAGTTCTCCGGAAGCTCCTTGAACTCACAGTACTGTTCAACGAAGGCATCCAGTATCTTTTCCTCGTACTCCTCCTGCTGGTCCATCTCCGCCACGTTGTAGAGATAATCATAAACGTACTGGCGAAGGTCTTCCACGCTGTTAACCTCCTCCACAAATCCCTTCACGGCTTCATCCATCTTCTCTTCGGGAATAATGTAGTTCACCGTGACCGTAAATACCACGGCCTGTCCGGCCAGCTCCTGACTGTGATACGATTCGGGGAAGGTAAGATTTAAGTCCACGGTCTCCCCGGGCATCACGCCGATGAGCCCGTCTTCAAAACCGTCGATAAAGGAATGGGAACCGATGGTCAGGTTCTGCGCCTTTGCGGTGCCTCCGTCAAAGGCCACGCCGTCCTTCTTTCCCTCATAATCAATGTTTACGGTGTCGCCGCTTTCCACCGCCCTGTCCTTGACGCCAAGCTCTGCGGGAAAGGTGTTGAGATATACCTCGTCCACCAGCTGGTCCCACTCCTCCTGTGAGACCACGATCTCATCAGCCGCAACGCGAAAGGCCTCATAATCCTTCAGCGATATATATTTATCGAGATCCATGTCCTTGACGTAGGTTCGAACCGGTACGTTTGTTCCGGAACCGTTCTCCGCCGAAGACGCAGATGCGGAAGCAGAACTTTCGCTGCCGTCCCCTTCCGTTTTCTTCCCGGAACAGGCCGCCATCACTCCGCACAAAGCCATTGCCGCACAGACAACCGCTACTTTTCCAAATACTTTCCTTTTCATTCTCCGTTACTCCTTGCATTAATCGTACGTCACGTAAAAACTGACAGTAACACTATACCACGTCCGAAGAAAATAGAAAAGTGGAAGAAAGTGAAAAAAATATAAACTGTCAAAAAAAACAAACCCGTTCTTGTGAAATTTCCGGACCTGTGATATGATAATCGAGGATTTAAAATTGAAAAAGAAAGGATATTTCCCATGATGAACAAATATGCGTTTCCGCTACTGGCCATCAAGCCGGGATTCATCGTCCTGATCGTGATCCTGGTTCTGATCCTGGCAGGCATTATCGCCCTCTACTTCCTTGGCAAGAAGGCACAAAAAAAACAGGCCGAGCAACAGGAGTTCATGGAAGCCAACAAGCAGACCGTTTCCATGCTGATCATTGACAAAAAGCGCATGAAGCTTAAGGAATCCGGACTTCCGCAGACCGTCATCGACCAGGTACCAAAGCTTATGAGAGGCCAGAAGCTCCCCATCGTAAAGGTAAAGGTTGGTCCCCAGATCATGAATCTCATCAGCGACGAAAAGATCTTCGACCAGATTCCCCTAAAGAAAGAAGTCAGGGCGACCGTCAGCGGAATTTACATTCTGAGCGTAAAAGGCCTCCACGGGAAGATCGAGGTGGCCCCTCCCAAGAAAAAAGGCTTCTTTAAGAGGGCCATGGAAGCAGCCCAGGAAAAAGCCGGCGCCAAGCCCGTCAAATAAATCATGGCTACGCACTTCAAAAATGCAAAAAGGAGAATTCCGGAAGCAACCGGAATTCTCCTTTTTTATTCATTTGTTTCTTCTTTTACCGGAGGAACTTATTCCTCTTCTTTTTTGCGAAATGCGTAGATCTTTACTGCCAGTGCAGCCATTGCAAACGCCGAACCCATCAGGAGGAGCATCAGCTCTGCATTGACCGCAGCCGTATTTTCCGCATTCTTCGTCTCGTTATTTACGTAAATCTTTACGTCAGTGTAGCAAAGTGCATAAACGGAGAATTCATCCGTCTTAAAGGTCACGGAAGGAACGTGGTTTTGAGCGATCACGGTTGCCTTTCCGTCATGCACCTTCACGATAAAGAACAGTCTCCTGTACGTGGAATCCGTATTCTTCATGGACTCCGGCGCATTCACCTGAATGGTAAGGGGACTCGTAAGCTTCTCCACCTTTTCCTCAGGAGCATTGCCGATCTTCTTGTACAGGCTCACGTCTAAGTACTGAACGCCATTGACGGTGCAGCCCCTCTGGTCGTGCATTGCGTTTGTCACAAGCTCGATCACTTCATCCGTCAGGAGAGCTCCAGCCGTATTCACTTCCAGCGTCAGCTCCATCTTCTCGCCTGCGCCAAATGCAGCAAGCTCTTCGGAAGTACAGATGGCCTTCGCATTCTCAAGGGTCATGCCCTGCACGTCAACCACTGCTCCAATAAAGTCTTCCACCTTTGCAACGAAGGCGCCTTCTTCTGCCTTTTTCGTCTGTTCGCTGACGTCAGCCTTTGCGGTCGTCTGCTGTCCGTTTGCCGCAAGTACGTAATTATTTACCGCGTCGCCGCTCAGGGTAAGATTTGAAATGACAACGGTCTTGCCCTTTCCGATCTCAGCGGTTTCAAAGCTTCCGGTTGCCGTTACGCTAAGCTTACCCTCATCCGCGGAAAGCACGTTTTCGATCCTTACGTTTGCAAAGTTAAGCTCTGCGTCCGTCTTCCCGTCATAGTTCTTGTCAAGCGCCTCAATGCCGCTTACCACAACCTCGCGGCGGTTTACGGTAAAGGTACCGCTGACTGCAGTAATGTCATAGTTCGGATAATCCGCCGCATTTACGGTTACGTTAATGGCATAGTCCCCTGCATTGTTACCCGCCACGCGGTTTACCGTGTAGTTAAAGGTATCGCTTCCTGCTGCTCCGGTAACCGTTGCCGTAAGGGCAGGATCCTCTTCGCCGTAGATCTTGGAGGCATTGTTTGCAGTAATGGTCGCTGCCTTCCTGTTAATGGTGAAGGTGCCGTTGTTTGTGGTGATGTCATAGTTCGGATTGTCCGCTGCATTCGCAGTCACAGTGATGGTATAGCCATCCACATTCTCACCCGCTGTGCGGCCCAGAGTATAGTTCAAGGTGTCATTTCCTACCGTTCCGGTCACAGTTGCCGTAAGGGTGGGATCCGCATCTCCGTAGGTCTTGGAGGCTGCGTTTGCCGTAATGGTCGCACTCTTCTTGTTAATGGTGAAGGTGTTGCCATTTACAGTAATGTCATAGTTCGGATTAGCTGTTGCCTCTACAGTCACAGTGATAGCATAATTATTTACATTCTCACCTGCTGCGCGGCTTAAGGTGTACTGTAATACTTCCGTACCCACTACTCCGTTCATGTTTGCCGTAAGGGTGGGATCTGCATCGCCATAGGTCTTGGACGCTGCGTTTGCACTGATCGTTGCTGCCTTCTTGCCAATGGTTACGGTGATGCAGGCAGGGGCGGCGTCGTTGTGATTCCCGTCGCCAACGCCCTTATACCATACATAATAGGTCCCTGCATTCTTTCCGGTGGGAACTCCCGCATTCCAGGCATGATCGCCTGTGGGCGCGGTGGTGCCATTCTCTCCCAAAGCATAGGCAAAGCTTCCGCCCGTCACGCTGCCGCCGGATACCAGGGCTCTGTCGCTGCCGTCATAGGTCAGGGTTGCGGCAGAAGGCATTGTTACCTCCACATTTGCCTTTGCGATGGTCACCGTCTGACTTCCCTTCACAGGCTGAGGATCGTAGTTTGTCGCTGTCACATAGTAGTAAACCGTATAGGTTCCTGCATCTGTATAGGTCGGGTTAGTGGTACTGCCCGCATTACTGTAATTCTGCTCCGTCAGCTCCGCAGTGCCATAATAAACGGTTGCACCAGAATTGCCCACGTCAACTGAGATACCATGTGCCTGCCCGTCATAGGTTCCGGAATAGCCGGAAGCGGAAACGGTCAAGTCTGCCTTAGTGATGGTATAGGTGCCGTTTGTCAGGGTTGCGGTATAGTTTGCATTATTGTTCCAGCTTATGCTGATGGGATAGGTGTTCACGGGTGACGCATTGGTGGCCGTGGTGCTTACGGTAACTCCAAGGTCATCCCCCGTCACATAAGCTCCGCTCACCACATAAGTAAGCTCCGCAACGTCTGCCCCGTACTGGGTGCTCTTATCATCCGCCGTGATGGTGATGGCAGCCTTTGCAATCTCTGCCGTCACAGGCGTTGTAGCCACAAGATCATTATGGTTATTGTCCCCAACCACCTTATACCAAACATAATAGGTTCCGGCGTTGGTTGATGTAGGGAGAGATGTGTTATCAAAAGTATACGCCTCCGCAGCCGGCTCCTGATTTGCTGTAGTAACAGCGTATTTCATCGTGCCACCGCTTGCCGTTCCTGCGTTGATGAGTGACTGCGCGGAACCATTATATGTCAATGTCTTAGCCGTCGGTGCTGTGGTTACGGCACTATCTGCCTTATTGACCGTCAGTTTAACCTTGCACTCTGCTGCGTCGTAGTTCTCGTCTGTCGGGGTGAATACGACATCATATTCCGTATTCTGGCTGTCAGAAACGGCGGGAGCAACTGTAGAATCCTTCCAAGCGAAACCGCCTGCCACACTGCCTGTACCTCCGGTCAAAGTGCTGTCTGCAAGCTTTTGACCATAGGTAACGGCTGATGCTGTCGGAATCGTTTCGATTGACGGGGTTGCCTTTGCGATTGTGAAGTCCACGCTGGCGGTTGCCTCGCCGACAGTCACCTTTGCGGTATAATCACCAGCCGCCTTTACATTCGCAGCTTCGACCTCATTTGCTCCCTTATAATATTTGATCATATATTCGCCAGGGAAAGCCGTCGTGTTGTAACCGGTGCTAAGTGTCGCAGCCTTCGCACTGCCGTCATAGGTCAGCTCCGTGGGTGCGCTGATGGTGAGAGCCAAGCCCTCGGTGATGTCGCAGCCCGCCGTGCAGGCCGCAGTGATGGTCGCACCAGTCGCAGTGTAGGTGAAACTGTGGGTATGCGGCACAACGTTGTTTACGGTCATGTACACATATCTGTCGCCGGTATAGTCTCCAGCGCCTGCACGATAATTACTCAGATTGCTTTCGGGATTGG
>ONSO01000293.1 GCA_900320485.1 uncultured Lachnospiraceae bacterium
GTACTGATCATCGGTAAAGGATGCGCTTCCATAGGGGATGATGCTTAGAATTTCGCGTACCGGATTTATTATAAATTTATAAAGTGCTTGTATCTGCTTTGGGAATATGCTAAAGTATCCTCAAAGCAGATTTTCTTTTATTCTCATTTGTCTCGTTCAAATCTAATTTCAGGAAATCCTTGCTTTTCCCAACTTTTGTACAACCGACGGAGGTCTTGAAAGAATTTGACCGGGGGCTCAGGGAGCGGGCGATCCATAAGCTGAAAGATACGGGTATTGTTTTTTTGACCTTTTTTTGATAAGATATTGATTGTGGACTTTAGAAAACAAGAAGCGTAAATTGTGCGATTTCAGAGAAATTGAATTACGTATATGGGAGGAAGGGGCTATGTTTTCAGACGGAAAGATTTACATGGGACTTGCAAACGGGGAGAGGGTTTATCTGCCCCTGAACATGTGCAACAGGCACGGTCTGATAGCCGGAGCCAGCGGCACCGGTAAGACCATTACCATGAAGGTGATGGCGGAGTCCTTTGCAGATGCAGGCGTACCCGTGTTCCTTTGCGACGTCAAGGGGGACGTGTCCGGCATGGCCATGGCCGGGGCGCAGAATGAAGGCATGGAGAAGCGCATTGATAAGTTTGGGATTCGAGGAGAATTCCAATATAAGCCTTATTCTACTACTTTCTGGGACGTATACGGCGAAAATGGGCATCCCATCCGCGTGACGGTATCAGACATGGGGCCTGACCTTTTGAGCCGTCTTTTGGGCCTTTCCGAGGCGCAGGAGGGCGTACTTAACATTGCCTTTAAGATCGCGGATGACAAAGGGCTCCTGCTCATTGACTTAAAGGATCTGAAGGCGCTCCTGAATTACTTAAGCGATCACCGCGAGGAATTCCTGACAACCTACGGAAACATTACGGCGCAGTCCATTGGCGGCATTATCCGTGCGATCCTGCCTCTGGAGAGCCAGGGAGGGGATCTGTTCTTTGGCGAGCCTGACCTTGACATTTTTGACTGGATCCGAACCGACATGTACGGCAAGGGCATGATCAATATGTTGGACTGTGTGAAGCTGGTACATAATCCAAAGCTGTATGCAAGCTTTATGCTGTGGCTGATGGCAGAGCTTTTTGAGAGACTTCCCGAGGCGGGAGACGCGGAGAAGCCTAAACTTGTATTCTTCTTCGACGAGGCGCACATGCTCTTTTCAGACGCGCCGAAGGTATTGCTCCAAAAGGTGGAGCAACTGGTGAAGCTGATCCGTTCCAAGGGTGTTGGCATCTATTTTGTGACCCAAAGCCCCAGCGACATTCCCGACAGTGTTCTTGCACAACTTTCCAACAGGGTTCAGCATGCACTGCGTGCTTACACCCCTGCGGAGCAAAAGGCCGTTCGCGCCGCAGCCACCTCCTTCCGGGCAAACCCTGAGTTTAAGACGGAGGACGTGATCATGGAGCTTGGCGTAGGCGAAGCGCTGACCTCCTTCCTGGACGAGAAGGGCATTCCCACCATGGTGCAATATACAAAGATCATTTGTCCCCAGAGTCTCATGGCGCCTTGCGACGATAACGTGAGAAGGACCATGATGAGGGCGGATGGCATGAGCAAGTATGATCAGATGGTGGATAATGAGTCCGCGTATGAGATGCTGTCCAAGGCCAAGGAAAAAGAGGAGGAAGAGGCCAAGCTGGAAGCAGAGAGAGCCCAGCTCCAAAAGGAGCGCGAGGAGTGGGAGAAGCAGAAGGCGAAGGAAGAGGAAGCGGCACGAAAGAAGCAGGAAAAGGAAGAGGAAGCGGCGCGAAAGAAGAAAGAAAAGGAAGAAGAAGCCGCAAAGAAGAAAAAAGAGCGTGAAGAGGAGGCGGCAAAGAAGCGCAAGGATGCAGCCGCAGAGCGCCGTAAGGCAAAGATTGAGAGCCAGCTTATCAGTGCGGGCGGACAGATCCTCAAACGCGGGCTGCTGAATACATTGTTTAAGAAATAAAAAGAAATCTGCAGGACGTGGAATGGTCATGGTTTCAAAACCGCGACGTCACGGATTT
>ONSO01000095.1 GCA_900320485.1 uncultured Lachnospiraceae bacterium
AGAAACTATTTGGAGCCCGGGAAGGAACCGGGGAAATATCAGTTGGATCTTTGGCTTGCAAACCTGATCTTTCTTGTAAGAGCGGGGGTAAAACCGGATCAGGTGGACGTAACGGATCTTTGTACGGCGCAGAACGCAGAGGTGTTATTTTCCCATCGCGCAAGTCATGGGAAAAGAGGTAACATGGGAGCGTTTTTGAAATTAAAATAATGCCGAAAAGGGGGATGGAGACGTTGACGCAGATTTTAGTTTGTGACGATGATAAAGAGATCGTAGACGCCATTGAAATATATTTAACGCAGGAAGGTTATAAGGTGTTTAAGGCGTATGACGGATTGCAGGCCTTGGAAGTACTTGAACGGAATGACGTCCAGCTTTTGATCATGGACGTCATGATGCCGAAGCTTGACGGCATTCGCGCCACGCTGAAGATCCGGGAGTACAGCAGCATTCCCATAATCATACTGTCCGCCAAGTCAGAGGATTCCGATAAGATCCTCGGACTGAACGTCGGGGCGGACGATTATATCACCAAGCCTTTTAATCCCTTAGAGCTTGTCGCCAGGGTGAAATCCAACGTGCGGAGATATACGGCGCTTGGTGCAATGAACGGAGAGGGCAAATCCCAATATCAAGTGGGCGGCCTTCTGATCAATGATGAAAACAAGCAGGTGTTTGTAGACGGGGAACCCGTGAAAATGACACCCATTGAATATAGCATTTTGCTTTTGCTTGTAAAGAATCAGGGCAAGGTGTTTTCCATCAATGAAATCTACGAAAACATCTGGAATGAAGAGGCCATCGGCGTAGATAATACCGTGGCAGTACACATCCGGCACATCCGGGAAAAGATCGAGATCAATCCCCGGGAACCCAGATATCTTAAGGTGGTCTGGGGCGTCGGCTATAAGATTGACAATGAACAGTAAGCGGTAAGAGGTGTGGCGTGAAAAAGAAAAAAGGTTCCGTGTTTAAGAGATTAGGACTTGGGCTGCTTCAGCATGTTGTGGCAGCTTCCGTTATGATGCTTGTGGCAACGGTTCTCTTTAATTCCTTTCTGACCATAACCACCATGAATGGCCCCAAGACCTATTCCTTAAATCCGCTGATCCAGAAGACAGCCTTTGAAGAGTCGGAGGTCTTTGAAGACCTGTTTCAGACGTCCGTAAAGGACGTGATCCGGCTTGGAATCATACGGGAGCAGATGGAGACGGAAGGAAAATTTGATCCCGGCAAGGTGATCGACGTTACGGCTTTCATGAAGCAATACGGTGAGCCTTCCGAAGATTATGGAACGGTAAGTGCGTCGTATCGCCTTGAGAACCTGATCTTATGGGACCGCTTTGGAATGGAGTATAAGATCCGGAGCATGAGCCTGTCTGAATTTGTTAACTACTTTCAGGTAGCCATAGTCCCGGAAAACTTCAGTATGGATGACCACGGAAACCTGACGTTCATCGGGTACAATAATCAGGAATTCAATGAAGATTATTATGCCGAGTACAGCTCCATGATCGAAAAACTTGCGGAATATAATCAAAGCCAGCTGGAGGATATGGCATTTTCCTACATTATGGGAAAAGTCTATGACGGCATTACGCTGAATAAAGAGGATGACGGTAATCTTACGGTTTACGTGAACGTATTGTACTGTAAGTATGCCACGGTAGACCATAAGACTTCGCTCTATGACATGGTGGATAATTGGCCCGATTTTATGAAACTGCAGTCAAACATGGCCGAAGCCAGCAAAATTTTGGCGGACAATTTTGAGCTTTACCAGAACTGTGCCAGGGACTATGCCGAGGGAAATGGCAATCTTTCTTATCTTGTGCGCATGAAAAATCAGCTGGCTCAGACGGAAACGTTCTCCAACGTTTCAGGATACGTTAATCTTGAAGAAGACAGCCTTACGGAGATTTTTGAGGAGAATTCCCGTTATCTGATCTATTATCCCAACAGCCTTGAAATCATGGGAAATTCCGATTTTACGGAAGAAGACATTTATGCACTTTTGCGTGAGGCCCGTTATTCCAGGCTGGAAGACGTTTACATCTGGATTTCCCTGGATACCTCATATGAAGTGGCGGACGATGCCTTTGCGGTCGCCAGGGACATGTATGAAAGGATCGTTCCCAATACGGCGGGGATCGTTACCTTTTCCCTGTTGTTGCTCATCATTTGGATCGCGCTGCTATTATATCTGACTGTCACTGCAGGAGTCGTTGCGGACGAAGAAGGTAACGTAAAGCATTATCTGAATGCCTTTGATAAGATATGGACGGAAATCTACGTCGCTTTAGCCGCGGGAGCGGGTTATGGCTTTTACCGGGCGGCATTGTTTTTGAGAGATATTACGCTGGGCGTGTATGAGAACCAGATGAACGTCGCGCAGGGGAATGCACATTCCTTCTTGTACCACTACGGAGCCTATGCACTTTGCGGATTTGCGGTCAGCATGGTCACCTGCCTGTTTTGGTATAGTCTTGTAAGACGTCTGAAATCCTTTAGCATTTATGAGGATAGCTTGCTTAGGCGTGTCATAAATGGCATTTATCATATTTTTGAAATGGTGTTGGCGCATCAGAGTTCCCTGATCAGCGTGCTTTTGCCCTACGTGATCTTCCTGCTGCTCAACTTTGTTGGATTGATCGGAATCCTTTTGTTTCACTCCTTGCCATATCGATTGCTTATTTTGGCTGTTTTGATCGTGCTGGATACGGTAGTAGGGGCAAGACTCTTTAAGAAAAATGCGGAATTCAATGACATTATCGATGGAATTAACCGTATCCGTTCCGGGGAATCTGAGCATAAGATCAACGTGGAGAGCCTGCATGGAATGAATAAATTCCTTGCAGATGCCGTCAACAACATTGCCGACGGAATTGATAACGCCGTGAAGACCAGCGTAAAGGATGAACGGCTCAAGACGGATCTGATCACAAACGTTTCTCATGACCTGAAAACGCCGCTGACTTCCATCATCAATTACGTGGATCTCTTAAAGCGCTCCGACATTCAGGATCCTCAGGTAAAGAACTACGTCGACATATTAGAGGGCAAGGCCCAAAGGTTAAAAGATCTGACGGATGACCTTGTGGAAGCTTCAAAGATTTCCTCGGGAAACATTACGCTGAACATGGAGATCTTAAATCTTGGAGAGCTGCTGAAGCAGACCATAGGAGAGCTTTCCGAGAAGCTGGAGGCGGCTAACTTAAAGGTGGTGGCTGAGATCGATGACAGGCCCGCGCTCATTTATGCGGATAGCCGCAGAATGTGGCGCATCATGGAGAATCTGTTTAACAACATCTGTAAATATGCCATGGAGGGTACCAGGGTTTACGCAGAAGTGCGGGTTTGTGAAGAAAACGTAAGACTTGAGATCAAAAACGTTTCAAAGGCACAGATGAACATTCATGCGGACGAGCTTACGGAAAGATTTATCCGGGGCGACAGCTCGAGAAGCACGGAGGGAAGCGGACTTGGACTCTATATTGCAAAGAGTCTGACGAACGTCCTTGGCGGCGAATTTGAGATTCAACTGGATGGAGACTTATTTAAGGTGAATTTGACGTTTCCTTTATACGTAGAAGAAGCCGGGGAACAGCCGGCGGAGGGAAAGACGGAAGAATAAACCATGGAAGATATGGAACGTGAAAATGGTAAGCGGAAGATGAAACGGAAGATGAAATCCAAGATATTTTGCGTAATGCTTCTCATGGTTGCCGCAGCCGGTTTCTTTGCCGTCGGGAAATGGCAAAGGAACGTTTATGACCAGCTTATAAAGAACTGTACTTCCGTGCTGAAAGGAAGGGTTGTTTATGACAAAGGGGTTGGGCGAAGGGAGGATCCCTTTGCAGCCGAGAATAAATACGTTGTTGGTAAGTACTGGAAACAGATAGAAGTGGAAACGGATGGTACGTTCCGGCATAAGAATATTTATGCCACCCGTTACGTGGGGCATAAAGGGGATGAGAGCCTTATATATTATGATCCCAATGACCCGGATGATTATTACGTGAATAACGGCGTGGAATACTATAAAGACACGGCGGTGGCTGCTTACGCCGGTTGTGGCATCATGCTTGTGCTGGCATGTGTTTTGGCAGTGGTTGTCTGCGTGCAATATAAACTGCAAAAACATGAAAAAGGGAAGCGCATTTATTTTGATACGCCATATGGCAGATTCTTCTTTGATGAAGTGCAGGCCGGCTATGAGTGTGACGTGGAATGGCCCTTAAACCTTAACGGGGAAGCGGTTACGGCTTTTTTTGAAACGGATCAGGATGCGATGCCGGAACTGAACCCCATAAAACCGGCAGAATGCTATGAAAGACTGGCTGGGATCCTGGCTGACAAAGAGAGAACGGATTATGAGATCAAAAGACTTATGGCAACCTATTTCCTCTTCAAACCGGAGTTTGTAAGGGAAGGGGCCACTGAGCAGGATCTTAAGGATGGATTAGCGCTGACCTTTATCAGTGCCTTGAGGAACGGAGACTTGGAATTTGGGCTGTACTCTTCCAACGTCTATGCGGATGAGTTAAGATTGATCTATAGGCGTGACGGGAAAAAAGAGCTTAGTTACAGGTCGGAGGATCAGGAAGTCCGGGACGAATTGTAAGGGGTTTTAGTTATGCGGAAAATGAGACAAAGCAGAATCAGGATTATTATGGCGGTGGGGGCGGCAATCGTAGCTTTGGCGGGCTGCCAGAAGCAGGAAAACACCACTGGTGCAGAAATCATGAAAGAGTCCGGTAAGACTGCAGAATTGGGAGTTAACGCTACAGATCCCGCTGATGACTTGATGCCGGCCGGCGATTTGGAGAAAACACCGGGGCCTTCGACGGCGCCTGCTTCCGACGCAGCGCAGGAACCTGCGGACCCGGCGGTGAACCCTACGCCGGAACCAACGCAGACGCCTCCTGCGTCAGATTATTTTATCAGGCTTTCTCAAACGGTTTTTGAGGATGAGAATAAACTGGATATTGATTTTGCGGAGCTTTCAGAAACGGATTCAAGTACTTACAAGAAAATAGATGCTTACGTTGCTTCGCTGACGCCGTCACGTAAGAATGGCATGACGGGAGTGTTTGAGGGGAAAAACCTGGTATTGATCTCTGCGGAGGCCTTCACGGGTGAGGTCATAGATGAAAAGCTTACGCCGACGCTATATCGCCTGGCAACGAAGGGGATTCAGTTCACGGATTATTATCAGCCTGCGGGAGCCGGAACAACGGGAGGGGAATGCCAAAACATCTTTGGATTTTTTCCCGTGCTCGGCGGCAGCTCCGTTAAGAGAACGGCGGAGCAAAACAATTATTTTACCATGGGAAACCAGTTAAACCGTCTTGGATATTTCGGAAAGGCGTACCATAACGGCAATTATACCATGTATGATCGTGACAAAACTCATAATAATCTTGGATATTCCGAGGGCTTTATGGCCTATGGCAACGGCATGGAAAAATTTATAAAGCCCACGTGGCCGGAAAGTGATTATGACATGTTTGTGGGAACGATTCCGGATTATATCGATCAGGAACGATTTAACATTTATTACATGACCGTGAGCGGACACTGCAACTACAGGTTTCATAACAATGCCATGTCAAAAAAGAACAGGGACCGGGTGGCGGAGCTGGAAGGCTCGGAGGCCATCAGGGCCTATAAGGCGGCGAATCTTGAGCTTGAGGATGCCTTGGCCTTCCTTGTGGAGAATCTGGAGGAAAAAGGCATTGCGGATGACACAGTGATCGTCATCAGCGCGGATCATTATCCCTATGGACTTGATGAAGGAGGACCGTCAGAGTTTGGCAAGATGAAGTATTTGTCGGAACTCTTTGGGGAGAAGGTGGAGAACGTTTTTCAGAGGGATCACAACAGACTGATCCTTTGGTGCGGCTGCCTGGAAAAATATGATCCGATCGTGGTAAGTGATCCCGTTGGCAGCATTGACATTCTTCCGACGCTTTCAAATCTTTTTGGAACGGAGTGGGATTCCAGACTTTTGCCCGGCAGGGACGTATTCTCCGATGCAATGCCGATCGCCATTCTTGACAGAAGCAACTGGAAAACGGATCTTGGCATTTGCATCAGGGGGAAATTTACCCCATATTCGGAAGAAACGGAATTACCGGAGGATTACGTGAAAAACGTAAAAGCCATGGTCTCCGGGAAATACGAGTATTGTAAATACGTTTTAAACACGGATTATTACGGACATCTATATGATCTTGGGAAATTGGGGGATCCGCAGAACGCGGAAAACCAGTAATTGCGTGCGGAAGACGTTTTTACGAAATGCGTTGATGAAAACAGGGCTTTATCAGATTCTCTGATAAGCCCTGTTTTTTACGGATGGATTAGATTATGCCCGCGTTTATTCAACGATGTCCATTTCGGAACGGTTGTTGTATTGCTCGAGAATGGAGTGGATCTTGTCAGTGGTAGCCATGACGCCCGAGAGGGATGCATCATGATTCATGAAATCAATGATGCTTGCAATAAATTTACTCATGTCAGCCTCAACAAAATAAGGTCTTGTGTACAGCTCGGGTGGAAGATACGTCAGGTCGGTGGTGATCACCTTATCAAAATAGCCCTTTTCATAAGCTGTGTCAAAGGCGCCCAGACCGTCGGTAAACAGACCAAAGGTGGTACAGATAAAGACGCGGCGCGCATTCATGCCTTTTAACTGCTTGGCCGTATCTAACATGCTTCCTCCGGAAGAGATCATGTCATCAATAATGATGATGTCTTTTCCGTCGATGTTGTCCCCAAGGAATTCATGGGCGACAATGGGGTTTTTGCCGTTTACGATGGTGGAGTAGTCGCGGCGCTTATAGAACATTCCGGTGTCTACGCCAAGCACGCTGGCAAAATAAATGGCACGGTCCAAAGCGCCTTCATCCGGGCTGATGACAAGCAAGTGATCCTTGTCGACTAAAAGATCGATCTCTGCGTTTAAGAGCGCTTTGATGAACTGATAGGGAGGCAGGAAGTTGTCAAAACCGGTCAGGGGCGTTGCATTCTGGACTCTGGGATCATGGGCGTCAAAGGTGATCAGATTGCTGACCCCCATGTCGCGAAGCTCCGTCAGCGCATAGGCGCAATCTAAGGATTCGCGGCCGTTTCTCTTGTGCTGGCGGCCTTCATACAGGAAGGGCATGATCACGTTAATGCGGTGTGCCTTTCCGTTGCAGGCGGCAATGACGCGCTTAAGATCCTGATAATGATCATCCGGAGACATGTGATTTGTATAACCGTTCATCTCGTAGGTAATGCTGTGGTTGCAGACGTCGACGAGAATAAAAATGTCCTTTCCGCGGATGGATTCATTAAATACGGCCTTGGCTTCGCCGCTGCCAAAGCGCGGGACGTCAAAATCAACGAGATAATTTTTCTCAAAATAGCCATGAAAGGCGGGATCTTTTTTTACCTTGTCATTGTGGACGCTTTTGCGGAATTCCACCATGTAATTATTGATGCGGTGGCCCATTTTTTCCATGGAAGGAAGGGCAACGATCTTAAGGGGCGCCACGGGCATGGCATTCTCTAATTCATGTAAGTCAGGCATGTTTTTTCTCCGTTTAGAAATCTTTTTTCGATTAAAACCATAATTATTTATATCATTCCCCTATCGACACGTCAAGAGATTTCGGGTATACTGAAGGGGTGGAATAAGGACGCTTTGTCTCCTTACCCCCCGTTAGAATGGGGGGAGGGCAGACGGACGAACGGAGTGAAAAATGGCACAAAAAGAACCGAAAATGAAAAAACACATAGTAAAATCCGTGGAACCGGGGAGCATCGCCGAGGAGTTAGAGATCGAACCCGGTGACGCGATCCTGGCAGTGGATAATACCCCCATAGAAGATATTTTTGATTATCAGTTCTTGATCCAGGATACTTACGTCGAAGTCTTGGTGGAAAAGCCGGACGGCGAACAGTGGGTCTTGGAGATCGATAAGGAGTTTGACGAGGACCTTGGCCTGACCTTTGATAATGGTCTGATGGATGAATACCGGCATTGCTGTAATAAATGCATTTTCTGTTTCATTGACCAGATGCCCAAGGGAATGCGGGATACACTGTATTTTAAGGATGATGATTCCAGATTATCCTTCTTGCAGGGAAATTACGTAACTTTGACAAACATGTCCGAAAAGGACGTTGACCGGATCTGTCGATACCATCTAAGCCCCATAAACATATCGTTTCAGACCATGAACCCGGCACTTAGGTGCAAGATGCTCAACAACCGCTTCGCCGGGGATGCCTTAAAAAAGGTGGACAGGTTTTATGAGGCGGGGATCATAATGAATGGCCAGGTAGTATTGTGCAAGGGAGTCAATGACGGTAAGGAGCTGGAGTTTTCCATCCGGGAGATGATGAAGTATGCGCCAAACCTGCAAAGTGTCTCCGTGGTGCCCGTTGGGCTTTCTAAATATCGGGATGGCCTCTATCCGTTGGAGCCCTTCGAAAAGGAGGATGCCGTTGCCACGCTGGAGCTGATCCACAGGTATCAGAAGATCTGCTTTGAAAAATTTGGACTTCATTTTATTCATGCCAGTGACGAATGGTATATCCTTGCAGGGCAGGAGGTGCCGGAGGAAGAGCGCTACGACGGATATCTTCAGCTGGAAAACGGCGTGGGAATGGTCAGGCTTTTGCTGAATGAATTTCATGAGGAACTGGAGCGCAGGAAGGCGGAAGGACTTTTGCCTGATCCGGATCTGAAGGCGGAGTATTCTCTTGCAACGGGTAAACTGATCTATCCATACATTGATCGGATGACAAAGGAGCTTTCGGAGCTTTGCCCCGGGCTGGTCATCCACGTCTATGCCATACGAAATGATTTTTTCGGAGAGAAGATTACGGTTTCGGGACTGCTTACGGGCCAGGACATCTTGGCGCAGATGAAGGATCGGGAAAAGGGGAAAAGGCTTTATCTTCCCGTTAACGTGCTTCGGAGCGGGGAAGACGTATTTTTGGATGACTTGCACGTTCCTGATCTGGAAAAGGCTTTACAAGTGCCGATTTATATTGTAAAATCAAGCGGACGCGACTTTGTGGAAGCATTTTTGGATACATAAGTGATGCATGGCCCTGGGAACTTGCGTGAAATGATCGCGTGTTTTGGGGCATGAGATGAGAAAGGTTAGGTTATTTGAATGAGTAAGAGCAGAAAGCCGATCGTAGCGGTTGTTGGACGGCCCAACGTGGGGAAGTCTACGCTGTTTAACGCTTTGGCAGGGGAAAACATTTCCATCGTGAAGGATACGCCGGGCATTACGAGAGACAGGATCTATGCAGACGTGACTTGGCTGGACAAGACCTTTACGTTGATCGACACGGGAGGAATAGAGCCGGAGTCCAAGGACGTGATCATTTCCCAAATGCGGGAACAGGCACAGATCGCCATTGAAACCGCGGACGTGATCATTTTTCTTGTGGACGTAAAGCAGGGGCTTCAGGATGCGGATTCCAAGGTGGCGGACATGCTCCGCCGTTCGAGAAAGCCCATTGTATTAGTGGTGAACAAGGTGGATGCGCCCTCTAAGATGATGGCGGACGTCTATGAGTTCTATGATCTGGGTCTCGGCGATCCCATTGAGACCTCCGCCATCCACGGACACGGCACTGGCGACCTGCTGGACTTTGTCACCGAACATCTTCCTCCGGACGAGGAAGAGGAGACGGAGGACGACGTGCCGGAGGCCACGCCGCAAAATGAGAATATAACGCAAATCAAGGCCCTGCGGGAAGAAATGGAAGTGGCGGAGGCCTATATCTATTTCATCCAGCAGCGTTTCGGAACAGATCTGACCGTGAACCGGGAGATCGATGAGAAAGCCATGGACGGCATCCTGCCGCTGCTGACGATCCAGCCGCTGCTGGAGAACGCCGTGGAGCATGGCATCGCCCCGGCGGGCGGCGGTATCATCACGATCCGGTGCTCGCTGAACGACGCATGCATGCATGTTGAAATTGTCAATACGGGCCGGGAAACAGGCAAAGAGGACCGGGAACGGATTGAGGCAGCCCTGAAAGGCAATCCCACCGGAAAACACCTGGGCCTGGCCAACATTGTGAACAGGCTGCGCCTGATATACGGAGAATCGGTCACGATCCGCGTTGACACGGATACGCCCGGGCAGACAACAGTCAGCATCA
>ONSO01000057.1:0-8293 GCA_900320485.1 uncultured Lachnospiraceae bacterium
ACCCGCGACTCTCGTCAGCGTGTAAGGTACTGTGTCTTCACCAACCAGATCTCCCTCGCCGTAGCTCGCGGTGAACTCAGGGTCTGCATCTCCGTAGGTCTTGGAGGCTGCGTCTGCCGTAATGGTCGTTGCCTTCTTAGAGATGGTCACGGTAATGCAGGCAGGGGCGCTGTCGTTATGATTACTATCCCCAACCACCTTACGCCATACGTAATAGGTTCCGGCATTGGTAGCTTCAGGAATGGAAGAACCCCATCCTTCCGTCGGTACGTTAGTTCCATTTTCACCGAGTACGTATTTCATCTCGCCGCCAACTGCTTCACCCGTAACGCTTGCAAGCGCTTTACTCGTTCCATCATAAGTCCGATTGGCCGGATTAACGGTAGCTGCGGTGCCATCCGCCTTGTTCACGGTAAGTGCTACCGTTCTGGTAACCTTGTGCGTCTCAGCGGAATAGCCTTCAACGCCGGCATAATCATAATTCGCATCATCCACGGTCAGAGCCGCAGCATACCCTTCGTTAACTACAGTAGGCACGGTTGTAGCCGTTACCCACGTCCAGCCGGCTGACAACGCAACGTTTGCCAGTGTCTTTGTAGGATCGTAGGTTACTGCTTCCGGTGTCGGAACAGTGACAGTCGGTGCCGCTGCCTTCGTGATCCGGAAGGTCAAAGTCTTAGTTGCTTCATCGCTCTCCGTCCACTTGTAATTGGTCGGATCAGACAGCGTCAGAACCACGTCATATTCACCGACGTTCGTACCACCTGCGTTAGTTGTTACCACATACAGGTTGCTTGCCTGCACGTCTGCGGTCTGTACTTCTCCATTGTAGGTCTTAGACGCAATGGTCGGTGCCGTTACGGATGCCTTGCCTATCGTAAACTGCCAGTCATCACCGTGTAAAACAGAGGTAGTTGCGTTGTAGTTGTCGCCCTCGGCCACGGTAATGCCAACGTAATAGGTTCATGCATTCTTAGATTCTACCTGATCGGTGCAATTTGCGTCGCTGTAATACCTCACCGTCACGTCGCCCATGCCGTTAAGCGTGTCGTTTTGCGTATTGAACGTAACCGTGGCAGTCTTGGTGTGTCCGTCGTAATCAAGGTCTGAAGGTGCCGTGAAGTTAAAATCGTTGGCAGACGGCGTTGCCTTTGTTATGGTAAACTCAGCCTCGGCATAACCGTAAGCATAATCTCCGGATTCCTCTACGTATGCAAATACAGTATAGTCTCCGGGCATTGTAGGAACCGTCTCACTTTCAGGGTCTTCCGATCCTTTTTCCACGTACGTAAAGGACACTGATCCGTTCCCCGTATTGCCCGTAACTACCGGCGTATTGGGATTTTCACCATAGGCCCAGTCTTCCAGCGAAACCGTAGGATGAATGGTGATCTTTACGGGGCCGACATAGCCGTTCTCCAGCTCTTTGCCGCCTTTGCTGATGACGTAATAGAGGTATTTACCTACGTCACCCTCTTTTACCACGTAGGATGAGCTTGTTTCACCTTCGATGGCCTCACCCTTTACAACGGATTCCTGATCATTCTCTTCTGCATAGTACCACTGCCAGGTAAGCCCTTGTGCATCTTCCGGATCGGGAATGATCGTTATGGTTTCTCCCGTTTTGGGCTCGCCTTGCGTTTCCCACCCATTCAGTGACGTCAACACGTCCGTCTTCTTTGCCTCAGAGGCAAAGGCACTTTCCGTCTCTTTTACGCGGGTGTAAATGGTATATTCCGTCGCCGGCGTAAGACCATCAAATTCATGATATTCTGCATTCGTAGTCACCGCCTCAGTCCAGTCAGGCGTCTGACCTTTTAGGACGATAACGTACTCCTGTCCGCTGACAGCTTCTACGTAGATGGATGTAGAAGTCCATGCGGTGACGTACGGTGCTACGGCTTCCGACGGAGTATCTTTTTCCTCGTAGGTATAGACGTAGGTAGTCGCCGCCGTGATCACCGTATCCACGTTCGGCGTAACGTTCCAGCTTCCTTCTGCCTTATAGGTTGCACCCGGCTTACTGCCGACTGCCGGAATCTGGTTTTCCGTCAGCTTCAGCTCATCTCCCTCATAACCATTCAAAGTCACTGTCTTGTCGGTAGTCGTTTCATCATCCCACGAGCCATTGACCACCTTGAAGGTCACGGTATAAGAAATCGCCTGTCTCCACTTCGCATAAAGAGTAATATTTCCAGTAACGGTATCGTTGTCAAAGTCCCACTCATTCGTCAGGGCTTCTTCCTTGTACCAACCGTCAAAAGCATAGCCCTCCGCCGTGGGATCCGTGGGCTTGGTCAACTTACTGCCTGTCGTAACCGTCTGCGCGTCAGGCGCCGTGCCATGGCCGCCTGCATCGAAGGTTACGGTGTGACTGGCTTCCATATAGAGCTGTCCATCCGTATTTTTCATTACGGAATAATTAGGGTTGTCACTCACAAATTTTGAAGCATCGTTATAAGTCGTGTCGGAACTATCAGTAAACACATCGGTATTTTCCTGATAAACGCCGATTTTCGCCCCCTCCGTAAGCGTTCCGGCGACATTTATCTTAATACCGAGAAGTATATTTCCCGCTGAAACTTCATTATCGAAGATAACAGGTGCACCGGAGACGTTAAAGGAACCCTGTTGAGGATGCAGGGCACTCCCCCCCTTATTGTTTGTAATTTTCACGTTTCCGGAAATACTGAGCGCTCCAAACGAGGAAATACCACCGCCCCAATCATTATCATTGCTACGGTTGTACGCAATCTTTGCATCGCCGGACAATTCCGCCGTTGCATCATTCACAATGCCAAGTCCACCACCACGACCAACTGAAGTATTATACTGAATTGCACCACCGGTCATGACAAATCGAGAACCAGCCGAAAGGCGCACACCTCCGCCGTCGTAATATCCTTTCGACGTGGCTTTGTTGCCTATGATGTTTCCGCCGGCCATTTTGAATGTTCCGCCGGCAACGTAGACTCCGCCGCCTTGACCTGCATTACCGCCGGTAATATAACCTCCTGTAAAGGTCTGATACCCGCTTTCCAGGCTGTCATTCACCTTCGCCAGTCCCGCGCCTCCAGCGCTTGGATTAGTCACCGTAAATTTATGCACTGCCTCTGTGCCGCAATCATAAAGATTCAGCGTACTTCCGGAAGGAACCAAGATCACCCGCTGCGTTCCGGTCATAATGATGCCATGCCCGTTCAGGCAAAGGTTTGTCATCCCGGAAGGAACACTCCAGGTACTGCTGATGGTCACGTCATTTGCCAGATAATAGTTTCCCGCCTCGGTGGGCATACTGTTCGTAGCAGTCCATGCGGTGAAGGAGATGTCATCATGCACATGAACAATTTTCCACTGTGCATAGAGTGTGGTATTAGCAGTAATGGTAAAGGCTTGGTCTGCTGCATAGGCTGTTCCGGATCCGTCCGCCATGGTGTTCCATCCATCGAACACAAGCCCTGTTTTAACGAGACTGTTTGTATTTCCGGGCACTGTAATAGCGCTTCCGGAAGCATAGCCTGTAGTCTCTGCCGGAACATTACCGCCTGTCGCACCATTGCCATCATAGGTCAGAGTGACGATGGGTGAACCAAGGAACAACTGTCCATCACTGTTTTTGCCCACTGCATAGTTTGAACTGTTGCTGAAAAAGCTTCCCAATACATTGAAGGAAGTATCAGCAGAGTTCGTAAATACGCCGGATGCATACCCGGAATTGCCGGAAGCAGGTGCTATGGTAATGCCAATGGATGCATCCTGACCAATTTCTCCCGTTATGGTAACCTTCTTTCCGGACCATAAATACACGTCGCCCTTGGCATTGTCCTTGATAATGGGATTGCCGGAAATATTAAGTTTGCTTGCACCGCCGCGGAATACGATGCCGCCGGCCTCGCTGTGTCCTTCTCCATAACCGAGTGCAGTATTATTTGTGATTTTTCCTCCGCTGATGGTTGCGATTCCGCTACCGCCCATGCAGACTCCGCCGCCCTGGTAGGTCGCAGTATTGTAGCTGATTTCGCCGCCTCTCATGATAAAGCCGTCTCCGCCGTTTCTGGTATCAACGGCACCATACATGGAGTAATTTCCGATAATCTTGCCGTCATGCATTTCAAAGTGTCCTGCCTGAACACTTACCGCACCGCCAAAAGAAGCCCAACCGCCGTAAGCTTTGTTTCCAATCAGCGTGCCGCCGTACATATGAAAGATTCCACCAGAGCTTACCAGAACGGCTGCGCCCTGCCCTTCTACGTATCCACCTGTGATATAGCCGCCCGTGAATGTCTTTACGGCATCTCCGGTAGCGTTATCATTTACAACTGCAAGACCATTGTTAATGGCGTATTTGTGTTCTCCTTCTCCTTCATCATACAGGTTCAGAGTGATTCCGGTCCCAACCGATATCATTCCGTGTGAACCGGATGCCTTAATGGCGTGCCCATTCAGGCAAAGATTCGTTGTGCCCTCGGGTACATTCCAAAGACTGCCTAAAGTTACGTCATTTGCCAGATAATAATTTCCTGCCACCGTGGGCATACTGTTCGTAGCAGTCCATGCGGTGAAGGTAATGTCGTTGTGGGTATGTGCATGCGCAACCTGAAAGCTTGCCCCCTCGCTGGCAGGAGAGGGGTTATGACCGACGTCACCCTTGAGCCGCTGGTAAAAGGTATACTCGATATCAGCTGAAAGTCCGGTAAAGACAGGACTGGTCTGCCACTCACCGTTATCACACCTGTATTCCCCATTGGTGATTGCTTCCAACGTAATGCTGTCAGTGGTACAGCTCGCCATGGTCGGTTTGGCAGGGGCATTCTGATCAGCCATTTGAACCAGCAGGTAAACCGATAAATGAGACAACTCCATTTTCGCATATCTTCCGGTGCCGGCGGCAATTCCTTTATTTTCAAAAGTTACGGGAACTTCCTCCGTTCCGCCATCTTCACGAAGATAATAGCCTTTCGTTTTTGCCTCATCCCATGCTTTCGGTTGATTGACGTAAAGCCGGATCTTCCGGTCACCTAATTTGGAGAAATCGACCCCCGGTGCAGTTGCAGATACATCGATTGCCACAGCATCTTTCATTCCACCCGAAGACAGCCGTAAAGTCTCGGCCTGGGCTTGAGACAGCCCCTGCGAAGGAGATCCCACCGAAAGATTGAGCTGATCGATCCGCAATTTAGCGCCTGAATTCAGTAATGGCGCAGGCATATCCATTCCGTACCACGCTTCAGTCATGCCGGAGGCATCCTCCTTTAGCCACATAATAACGCGAGGTTCAACATCCGTGACCGTAAGCGCAGACATCATTTTTTCCGCAGTCGAAGCAGCCATTTCAACGGAATTGGATCCGGATACTTCGGATAGATCAATGGTCAAATTGCCATTGTCATCAACGAGTCGTCTCCATTGTTCAGTGCTCAAGTTGCCAACGGAAACGCTCCCGTCGTCCTTCACGGTATATAAGCCGGTATCAGATGATTCCAGCGTGAACTCAGCAGTACCAATACCATCGCTGCCTACGGTGATTACAACGGTTTTTGCATTTCCCGTCCATGTTGCCTTTTTCGAATAAAACGACTCATCCGCCGTATTATTCTCTACTGATACCTGACCGGAATCTGCAGTAGGATTCTTGCTTGCCGTAAATACGATTTTTGTAAACGTTGATGTTTCCGGGGCAGTAAACGTATATTTAGCACTCATCCCACCTTTGAAGGTAAACGTGATGCCGTCGATCGTACCTCCGGTAGGATTAGCATCGAATATAACCGAATCCCACGTCACGGTATTTTCCACCGCATGGGTCGTCAAACTCATCCCCGGCATCATCCCAATGACCATCGCCAGCGTGAGCAGCCAGCTCAGCAGCTTCCTTCCTAATTTTTTTCGTTTTTTCAATTTAGTTACCTCCTTATGCCTGAATTATTTATGATAATAGCCACCGGAACCGTCAGAGGATATAGCCTTTCCTCCGGATTCAATGTACTTATCAACCTTTACTTCTTGTACTCTTCGCCCGCTTATGTCAGAGCATTCAAAGCTCATCCGATTTCACTCATAAAAGCCAGCCGCTTCGCGTCCGTCGTTGCTTCGCAACTTCTGCTTTTATTTCTGCATGCCCTTCGGCATGTCCTCGCTTCGCTTCGGATTCCAAATTTGCTTCGCAAATTCGGAACATGCTCGGGTGAAACCAAATGCCCTTGCGAGCTCAAAGGCAGCTCGTTCTCACTTCGTTCGGATCGCAAGCATAGCTTGCGACTTAGTCGCTTGGTTTCCTTCCTCGCAAACAAAAAAACGCCCATTACAGGCGTTTTATAAGCATAAAATATCTGCTGTTGTCCGAAAAAAGGCCACAGATAACCGTCTTGTCTTGTCAAGATTGTGCCTTCAGACTGCATAACTGTCAAGCCCTTTCGTAATTTTACCGTATCACTTTTCGGTATCACATACCCCTAAATTTGGACACAGGCCCTTTTTGAAAACCCCGTTTTCCGGACACAGAGATTACTCCGCTTGCAATACCTCAGCTTACGTTATTTCGACATAAATCTTCAATTTTTAACCCCGAAATGTTGCTTTTGAATAGATAAATTATAACAAAAAAAAGAGAAAATACAACCCGATTCTCCCATAAATTTATGCCTTGTCCATGTCGGTTAAAGATACGCATGGATGTTGAAGGAGAGCTTAACACCGCCCTTGTTTTGCCAGCTAACACACAAAAACTTTTCGCCGGCCCGCTCCCCGGCGAACCCGAGGCTATGTCATACATTCCGGAGGTTATGCCGGGGATCAGGGACGCGAATTCCGGACAGGTGAATGCGTCTATGATCCCGGCTCCGGATATCTCTCCCGTGCCGCGTAAGAACCATGCATCATCCCAAAGCCGTTCTACTCTCCTTTTGCATACAGTGAGATCTTCACTTCGTCCTTCCCGATCTCATTTCCTTCCTGCAGCATTACGTAACAGGCCTTCAGATGCAGCTCCCCTTTACGCTTTTCGATCAGAAGGCGGCTTGTCCGGATCTCTAGTCGCAGCACGCCGTATGGTGACGGATAATTGACAAAGCAGCCCGGCTCTTCCGGCTTTTGTTCCCGATAGATAAACTCCATGACGGTCCCGGCCCTTCCGTCCTTCCCCGGCAGACTCCGTCTGAGGCTTACCTGATCTCCGCCGATCTTAAGGCGGCTGGAAAAAACAGTCTTATTTTTTCCTCCGTCCTCCCACAGTTCTTCCCGGAACAGCACGTATACGTTACCGCCGCGGCAATAACACGTGCCCTCATGAATGCCGGTGATCCGGCCCTCCCCTCCGGTGACCTTCACCTTCACGCTTCCCTCCAGGCCCTCTCCCATGCCCTCCGCGTCTTTTTCCATGCGCATCCGGCCATCTTCCCGGCTCACGTGGCCACCGTTTATGCTCTCTGCGTTCCTCTCCATGATCCTTCCTCCGGGCTAAAACTCCTCAATGTTGACCGTCTTTGCGCTTAAGATCCCATACTTGATGATGGAGTTGGCAAAGGTCTTGAATTTCTCCGCCCCGTCGCTTACGTAAAACTGATACTTATTCTCTCCAAGGCCGATGGGTGCGTCATTAAGAAGTCCCTTCTTTTCCAGCGTCTCCCTAAGTTCCCGCGCAGTCTCAAAGGCCGGATTCACCAGCGTAACCTTCTCCCCCATCACCCTGGCCACCGTAGACCGGATCAGCGGGTAATGGGTACAACCCAGGATCAACGTATCGATGTCAATGTCGATGAGCTCATTTAAGTAACGCTTGGCGATCTCATCCGTCACCGGATCCTCCCAAAGTCCTTCCTCCACCAGCGGCACAAACAAAGGACAGGCCTTTCCGTATATGGTCACATCAGGGTTGATCTTTTTTATGTACTGGCTGTAAATGTGGCTGCCAATGGTCGCCTCCGTGGCGATCACACCGATCCTGCCGTTTCTCGTTGCCTGGGACGCTGCCTTGGCACCGGGCTTCACCACGCCGATGATGGGTACGTCAAACTCCTTTTCCAGGTCCTCCAGGGCATAAGCGCTTGCCGTATTGCAGGCAACCACAATGGTCTTCACCCGGTGGGTCTGCAAAAAGCGGACAATCTGACGTGAAAAACGGGTCACGGTCTCCTTCGACTTACTGCCGTACGGTACCCTGGCCGTGTCTCCAAAATAGACGATCTTTTCATTTGGGATCTGTCTCATGATCTCCCGCGCCACGGTGAGTCCCCCGACCCCGGAATCAAACACCCCTATGGGTGCCGATACGTCTCGATTTTGCTCCATACTCAAA
>ONSO01000057.1:8350-22437 GCA_900320485.1 uncultured Lachnospiraceae bacterium
CCTCCATGGCCGTCTCCTGCTGAAGGCCACCCAAAGTCGCCTCCTGCTGCCGATCCTCCGCTTCCACGCACCTGCAGGTATCCTCCCCCCAGAAAAGCTCCGGAAACAGTATCCCCCAGCCGATCACCGCCATGCATAAAACTCTCGCCGCGCGCATTACCGCCGCCGCGCGCCGACCCATGAACAATCTCCGCAATCTACTCATACAAGCTCCTCCCTTTCGGGAAATAGCATGCGCGGAAAGCGGCAGCTTTATTCCTTATATTTCCAAAAATTTAATTTTTTCCCTTATCAAGGCGGATCTGACGGATAATGGACTTCTTTTGGTTGTCGATGTGGAGCTTTGCGGCTTCACAGGCCGTCTCCTTATCCTTTTTCACAATGCTCTCGTAGATGACCTGATGCTCCTCCACCAGCTTTTCATGCTGGCTGAAATCCTTCAGATACTCAAACCGATAGCGGTACATCTGCTCAGACAGATTATTTACCAGTTGGATCAGTCTCTGATTTCCCGTCGCCTGCACAATAATGTCATGCAAAGCCACGTCCTTCTCCGCAAGAAGCTTTACGTCCTTCTCCTTCTTTGTGGCCTCCCGCGCAAATTCCTCGCAGGCCTCCCCAAGGCGCTCCAGCTCCTGCGCCGTGATCCGCTCGCAGGCCAGCTCCACGCACAGTGCATCCACCGCCCGCCGTACCTCCAGGACGTCATTCATGCTCTTTTCCGTGATCTGCGCCACCTCCGCGCCGCGCCTGGGGATCATGGTGACAAGCCCCTCCAGCTCCAGCTTGCGGATGGCTTCCCGGATGGGCGTCCTGCTGACTCCCAACTGATCCGCCAGATGGATTTCCATCAGCCTCTCGCCGGGCTTTAATTCCCCGGTCAGGATTGCCTGCCGCAGGGTGTTAAACACCACGTCCCTCAAGGGTAGAAACTGATCCATTTTCAGCTGAAATTTCTCCTGCATGTTCATCGCCTTTCTTTCGCATTTCCCGTCACGCTTCTTCTCCGTTACGTTTCTTCTCCGTCACGCTTCTTCTCCGTTCCAGGGCTTCGTCACAAAAACCCCGGATGCCAGCTTTCCTTCAAGGATCCTCTCTGCGTCCGCCTCTGCCTTTGCCCGGTCCTCATAGAGCCCAAACACCGTAGGACCGCTCCCGCTCATAAGGCTCCCCAGCGCGCCGCCAGAGCGCATCAGCTCCTTGATCCGTCCAATCACGGAGAGCTTTTCCATCGTAACCGTCTCCAAAACGTTCCCCAGCTTCGCTGCCATGGCCCTTACGTCTCCGTCCTCCATGGCCCTGCGCATTCCGTCCACGTCAGGATGCACGGGAATCTCCCGGCTATCCAGCGTCTCATATACGTATTTAGTGGAAACCCCTTCCTCAGGCTTTGCCAAAAGGATCGTGCATTCCGGCATGGGCGCAATGCGGGTCAGGATCTCTCCGATCCCCTCCGACAGCGCGCTTCCTCCCATGATGCAATAGGGCACGTCCGCCCCAAGCCTTACTCCCAGCTCCCGGAGGCGCTCCTGCGTCAGTCCAAGCTCGTAAAGCCGGTTCATGGCCTTTAACGTCAGGGCCGCATCCGCACTGCCTCCCGCCATGCCGGCAGCTATGGGGATCTGCTTTTTCAGGTGCACCCTTGCGCCCCCTTTTATGCCATATTCCCTTTGCATCAAAGCTATGGCCCGATAAATCAGGTTATCCTCTCCCAGAGACAGCTCTGCACCGTCGCAGGTAATGAGAATCTCCCCATCCGTCCGTTCAAAGGAAAGCTCATCGCAAAGCTCCAGCGTCTGCATGATCATGCGCACCTGATGATAACCGTTCTCAAGGCGTCCCACCACGTCCAGACTTAAATTGATCTTTGCATGAGCCTTGCCCTCGAAATGATCCATGACCTTCTCCTTTGTTTCTCACGTACATTGTATACAATTTATACTCTTATTATAGGAGCTTGACGGTATTTCGTCAAGCTCCTTACGCACGTCTTACTCACCCTTTATGATCAAAAGCTTCTGTCCCGGCATCACCTCTCCCGAGGAAAGGTCATTGACGTCCATTATGCTCTGCACGGGAACGTAATATTTCTTGCCGATGGACCAAAGGTCCTCCCCTTCCTTTACCACGTAAGCCACCATGCCCGGCAGGGCTGACAGCTTCTCTCTGCCCACCGGTTCCTGCGACAGGGCGCTGACCACCTCGACGCTAAGATCCCGGAACACGCTGACGCTAAAGGATAAAACGGCCTTTACGTCCACCTCTTCCCCGTCCGGCATGGCAAGGCTGAGCTGCTCCACCCGGGCCTGGATCTGTTCCGGATCATCTTCTTTTTTCATGCCGGGGATCTCCAGAGAATATTCAAAGGGCAGTGCCGCCTTAAGGCAGCCGTAAGGATTATCATCCTCCCCCGTTACGTAAAGGATCTTTACGCCCAGTGACCCCTGAATGGAAATGCCGCCATCCCTCACCTGGGAATGAATGGGCCCAAGCTCCGTCTCTCCGCGGATCAGCTGCAGGGGCTTTACGCCTCCCGGCACCGCTAAGTGATCCGCCACGCGGGTCTTTCCCGTAACGCACCTTACCAACTGCCGCAGATTCGCCGTGCGCTCCTGCTCCCGGATCTCCTGCCTTACGCCATATACGTCCTTCACAACGCTGAGCCGTTCCTCTTCATAAACGCAGATCCTTAAGGCCAGGGTCACCTCCAGCCCCAGCTCCCTCAGTTCTCCGTCCAGATCCGGCTTGGGCGTCAGCTCGCTGCCGGCAATGCCATAGCGCACGTCCAGGGCCATGCCTTCCCGGCATCCGGAGCAGGCCATCTGAGAGGAAACGTTCACCCTTGTCTCATAGATCTGGGGCATCTGATCCTCTCCCTCGCCCTCATAGAGCACAAAGACTCTCAGCTCCCCCTGAACGTATAGCTGTTCCTCTCCCAGCCGGAAATTCATCTCCCCAGGCTCCACGCTCTTCCACAGGATCCTTCCAAGATTAGGGTACCCTGAGGGCAGGGAAAGTTCTTCTTTTATCCGGCATACGTCCTTTCTGCAAAGGCATGCCTTTGTAAAATCTATGGGCACCTGGCGGACCTGCGCGTCTCCTTGGAGTTCTCCGGACTCCGCCACGCCCACGGGCAGTTCTTCCTCCGAAATGACGTCCACCGTTGCGCGCAACGTCACCACGGACTGCACGCTGAGCTTTCTGGAATTGATCATGCCTACGGTCAGGTCATCCACGGTTCCCGTGACAAAGGGTTCCTCCGTGGCCATCAGTCCCTCTAAATTGATCTTCTCTTCAAAGGGGATCTTACCCTCCGTTCTCTCCAGGCCTCCGCCATTTTCCCTGGTGTCATACAGCACGGAGAACGCCAGCTTCCCCTTGACCGTCACCGCATCCGCCGCGGGACGAATCTCTTCCACGAAAACCTCCCCCTTCTCCAGACAGATGCTGCTTACGTCCGGCTTTGTATCCGGCAGATTAAAATCCTCCTCCAAAGAAAGCTGTATCTCTCCCGTTCTCTCCAAACGGTTCATGCGTACGTACTGCTTCAACAACTCCATGCCGCGCACCTCCATCTAAACCCATACTCTTCCTCCAAAATGATACTGTATGTATACGCGATGAATGGGCGAAATATGCGCGGACTTTCTTTCGTTTTCCTACTCTACGGCGCCGATCAGGTCGGCAATCCTCTCCACGTGATACTTACGCGCGTAATCCTCGATGCCCTCAAGGATTTCAATGGTAGCATAAGGATTCACAAAATTCATGGCACCCACGGATACGGCACTGGCACCGGCGAGAATGAATTCAATGGCATCCTCTGCCGTGGCAATGCCGCCCATGCCAAGGATGGGGAGCTTCACCGCCCGGGCTACCTGATACACCATTCTGACGGCGATGGGCTTAATGGCCGGGCCGCTCATACCGCCGGTCTTATTGGCCAGGGCAAACTTGCGCCTGTGTACGTCGATCTTCATGCCCGTGATGGTGTTGATGAGGGACAGGGCATCCGCTCCCGCAGCCTCCGCCGCCCGGGCCATTTCCGTAATGTCCGTCACGTTAGGTGACAGCTTCATCATGATGGGCTGCTTTGCATGCTTTTTCAGCTCTGCGGTAATGTTGTACAGGGCATCCGCCTTCTGGCCAAAGGCAATGGCGCCCTCTTTTACGTTGGGGCAGGAGACGTTGATCTCCAGAAGTGCCACCGCAGGCTCCTCGGAAAGACGCTCCACCACGTCGCAATAATCCTGCACGGACTTGCCGCACACGTTCACGATGATCTTTGTGTTATATTGCTTGAGAAAAGGAATGTCTCTCTCCATAAATATGTCGATGCCGGGATTTTGAAGCCCGATGGCATTCAGCATGCCGCCGTAAACTTCCGTTACCCTAGGCGTGGGATTCCCGGGCCAGGGCACGTTTGCAACGCCCTTGGTCACTACGCCTCCCAGGCGGTTTAAGTCAACAAATTCCCCATACTCCATGCCGGATCCAAAGGTTCCCGAGGCCGTCATCACGGGGTTTTGAAATTCCACGCCCGCAATGGAGGTCCGAAGGTCCGGCTTCCATTCCTTATCAGCAACGTTCTTTATCACTTCGCTCATCAGATCTCCACCTCCCCTGCTTCAAAAACCGGTCCGTCCGTACAGATCCGGGCATTATTTACGTGGGAATGGTGATCCACTTCCTTCGTTTTCACAACGCATCCCAGGCATGCGCCAACGCCGCAGGCCATGTGCTCCTCCAGGGAAATATAAGCGGGTATCCCCTTATCTGCGGCGTATGCCTTAATGGCACGCAGCATGGGCATGGGCCCGCAGGCAAAGATCACGTCTGCCTCAAGGGCGTTCTCCCGGATGGCGTCCAGAACGTTGCCCTTTGTTCCAACGCTTCCGTCCTCCGTAGCCACGTAAACGGTGCCATACTGCTCCAGATCCTTTTTCAAAAAGGTCCTGCCGTCGCGGTAGCCCATGATGCACTGGATGGTCGTCTCCGTCCCGTCGCCCTCATCCCAGCCTTCTTTTTGCACCGCTTTTCCGTCCAGGCTTTTAGCCAGCTCCAGCATGGGAGGGATCCCGATGCCGCCGCCCATGAGAAAGACCTTCTTTCCCTGGCCCTTTTCCACGGGAAAACCATTCCCGAGAACCCCAAGAAGAAGTACCTCTTCTCCTGCCTTCCAGCCTGAGAATTCCTTTGTTCCCTGCCCCGCAATGCGGTAAACTATGCGAAGCGCCTTCTTTTCCGCATTCACTTCGCAGATGCTGATGGGACGGGGCAAGAGCGTACTCCTGTCCTTAGGGAACACGCCGACAAACTGTCCCGGCTTTGCCTCCCTTGCAAGACTTGTTTCTATCCACAGATCAAAGATGGCCGGCGCGATCTCCTTCTGGGAAAGCACTCTGCCCGTTGTCTTTTGTTTCATGTCCTTTGTATCCTTTCGCGAAATAATTACCCACGTAAAACGATTATGGAAATGTTATCACAAACCCCACAAATAGTCAAACCGGACTTATTCGTTTTATGCCTGCTTCTTTTGGATTTCCTTTACGTTGCGCTCCATCAGCTTCCTTGCGATCATGATCTGATGCCCGCAGCCAACGCACTTTAAGCGGAAATCCGCCCCCTCGCGCAAAACGTCCCATTCCGCGCTTCCGCAAGGGTGCTGCTTTTTCATTTTGATCCTGTCACCCACGTGAATCTCCACTTGCTTCTCCTCCCGTTCTCTCGATTTGTCAACCCTGCTCCCAGTAGGTCAGATTTCCCATGAGAAAGTCCTTTACCACTCCAAAGAACTCCCGCATAAGATTATGGATCTGCATGGGCGGATAGGAATCCGCCGCCCACCCGGATACGTGCTTATACCCTTGGGCCTTTGCCAGCTTTTCCGCCCGGAACAGGTGAAAATCATTGGTGATGATCACCACTTTGTCCTCTTCCTTGTTTAGGAGCCTTGCACTGTTTCCAAGATTCTCATAGGTATTGGTGGACTTATCCTCTTTGATGATCCTGTCGGCGGATATGCCCTGTGCCACAAGATAGCCATACATTCCGTCCGCCTCCGAGATGGGCTCGTTGGCCCCCTTACCGCCGGAGACAATGACCTTTGCCTCCCGGTTGACCCTAAGATAATGCACCGCTGCATCCAACCGGTATTTCAGAACCATGCTCGGGCCGTTATTTTTCCACTGGGCTCCAAGAACAATGACCACGTCCGCCCCGTCCTTTGCCCTGGCGTTCGTCCGGGATAAGATCAGGCCCTCCACCATCAGGAAAATTGCCAATGCTATCCCAAAACAGATCCAGAAAAACTTAATAAACCAGGCAGGAAGCTTTCTCCGAAGCGCAGGCTTAAAACAAAACAGCGAGATCAGTCCAAAGCAGATCCCCAAAACGCCCCAGATCAGAAAGAATAACGTGCCATACCCTAAAAACAGCCCGATTCCCGCGCAATACGCCGCACACAAAACTCCCAAAATTCCAAAGAGCCAGCCGCCAAACTCCAGCTTTCTTTCCTTTCCCCGATCCTCCAGCCGGATCACTCTTTTATGCTTCTCAAAGGGAACGATCTCTCCCTTTTTCTTTCCCATGTTCTTTTGTTCCTCTCTTCATTGCTTTGCAGCTTTAGCCGCAAGCCTTTTCGAGAATATCTTAACACAAAAGAAAGTCCCGCTCAATCAGGAGGGGATTAAGATTTTCTAAAGATTCACAAAAAAATCGCTAAGCCCGGGATTCCCCGTCTGGTGCGGTGGCGCGCGCGGCCACAATCATTTTCTCTTCCATTTTGGGAAATTTCCTGATATAATAGTTGCGAGCCGAAGGGCTCGCAGTTGGAGTAAGTTTCCCGTGAACGTAATCAGTTTCCGTGATCCAAAGGGAGGGTTTTTTCCATGAAAGAATTAACTTCTGAGCAGTTAAGATCCATTGAAGAATTTCAGCGCATCATTGATGCTCATGACAACATTGTCTTCTTCGGAGGCGCAGGCGTTTCCACGGAAAGTGGCATTCCGGATTTCAGAAGCGTGGACGGCCTCTATCACCAACAGTATGATTATCCGCCTGAGACCATCTTAAGCCATACGTTTTACGTGCGCAAGCCCGCGGAATTTTTCCGTTTTTATCGCAATAAGATGCTCTTTACGGATGCGAAGCCCAACGCCGCCCACTTAAAGCTGGCAGAGCTGGAAAGGGCCGGGAAGCTAAAGGCCATCGTGACCCAGAACATTGACGGTCTCCATCAGGCTGCGGGAAGCAAAAAGGTTTTGGAGTTGCACGGAAGCGTGCTTCGAAATTACTGTGAAAAATGCGGAAAGTTTTATGACCTGGAATACGTCAAGGAAGGGGAAGGCATTCCCGTCTGTGAGGATTGCGGCGGCAGGGTAAAGCCTGACGTAGTACTCTATGAGGAGGGCCTGAGCCAAAATACCATCGAGGAATCCGTACGTGCCATCAGTAACGCCCAGGTCCTTATCATTGGCGGTACCTCCCTGGCCGTCTATCCCGCCGCCGGCCTTATTGATTACTTCTCCGGCGACAAGCTGGTAGTCATCAACATGGCTCCCACCCCGCGGGACAAATTTGCGGACCTTCTCATCTCCGCCCCCATCGGCCAGGTATTTAACGCGATCAAGGTTCATCCCTGACACGTTTTGTAACATATTGATCGTTCTCAAGATTTTATTGACCTTTCAATTGTTCGATCTGACGTTTTAACTCTTCGATCAGACTATCCCTGTCTTTGATGGCGTCATCCTTTTCTCTGATGGCGTCATCTTTTTTTCTAATGGCATCATCTTTTTCCCTAATGGCATCATCTTTTTCCCTAATGGCATCGTCCTTCTCTTTAATTGCATCGTCCTTCTCTTTAATTGCCTGGTCCAGTTCCTCATGAAGCATCTCAATCTGCAATTTAGCGTCCCCCTCATCCAATATCCTGATCGCTTCAGAAATCATACTCATCATCTCCTCCGGCTTCCCTCTTTTCTGACATACCCCATGTGCAAATGCTCCTTTCTTAATTGAAATCGACAACTGCGAAGTCAAAAGGAAATGAGCCCCCGGTCAAATTCTTTCAAGATCTCCGTCAGTTGTACAAAAGTTGGGAAAAGCAAGGATTTCCTGAAATTAGATTTGAACGAGACAAATGAGAATAAAAGAAAATCTGCTTTGAGGATACTTTAACATATTGGGGGCCACGAAAAATCATGCACCGGCCGGCATGCCTAGAAGAAGTGAAACCACAAATACGGTGATGCTTGCCGCTATGGCTACCGTCATCAGACCCTTGCCCTTAATGGAAAGCAGGATTGCCACGGCAACTCCCGCAACTGCCGCCCCCACGTGGTTCGTAGCGTGAATGACGGCAGGAAAGGTCATGGCCATCAAACAGGCATAGGGCACGTAATATAAAAAGGATTTCAGAAAACGGTTCTTGATCTTTCCCCGGATCAGTGTCAGGGGAAGCATGCGGATCAGGTAAGTCACCACGGCCATTACGAGAATATAAAGATAAACGCTCATGCCTTGGCCTCCTCGCTTACGGGAAACAGTACCGCCCCAAATGCGGCAGCCGCCACCGTACAGAGGATAATGGAAATTCCCGCGGAAATGCCCTTCAAAAAAGGCACGTAATAAAACAGACTGCTTAAAAATATGGCAATGGCAGCAACGATCAGCACGGGCCTTGACTTCTTGGCCACGGGCACCACAATGGCGATAAACATCCCATACAGCATGACGTTCATGGCCACGCTGACGCTTGTCGGCATCAACCCTCCCGCCACGGCTCCAAGATACGTTCCGGCGGTCCAGCCTACGATCGGCAGGCTCTCAAGCCCAAGCATGTACGGAAGCGTCAAACTCTTCTGATGATTCATGGCCACGGCAAAGATCTCGTCCGTGTTTCCAAAGGCTATGAGAAGCTTTTGCCAAAAACTCACCTTATCATCAAGCTTCTGCGTAAGCGAAAGACTCATGAGGGAATACCTTAGATTGATGATGACCTGCGTGAGCACCAGCTCCAGCAGGCCTCCCCCTGCGGCGATCACCCTGACTCCCGCAAATTCCCCGGCACTGGTTAAGT
Organism: uncultured Lachnospiraceae bacterium; assembly: GCA_900320485.1. GTDB lineage: Bacteria > Bacillota > Clostridia > Lachnospirales > Lachnospiraceae > Acetatifactor. Next base: position 17,433 of record ONSO01000057.1, read on the forward strand.
TCGAGACACTCATTACCGCGCCCTGCACTGCCGTCATGCCGCTGCTCAGCATTGCTATTCCAAGACTAAAACTTACCGCAAAATATCCCAAAGCAATGGGGATCCCATCCTTTACGCCAACCTTAAATTCCTTACTCACGATCGTATCCTTCCACGGCCTTATGCTTTTTTTGCCGCATCAGGCCGTCATATGCCTCAAGGCCTTTCTTCAGCCGCTCCAGGCCTTCCTGCACCCGCGCTTTGGGGCAGGCCACGTTGAAACGCAGGAAGTGCTTTCCTGCCTCTCCGTACTCCGCTCCCTCTGAGACGTAAAGGCCCGTCTCCCTGCGGATAAACTCCATTAACGCAACGCTGTCCTCATCATATTTCCTGCAGTCCAGCCACAGAAGATAGGTTGCCTCGGAAGGTACCAGGTGCACCTTGGGAAGCTTTTCTTCCAAAAAAGCCCGCACAAGACACTTATTCTCATACAAATATTCCCTGAGGGCATCCAGCCAGGGCGCCCCTTTTGTAAAAGCCGCCACTGCAACGGGCACCGCAAAGGAATTGGGCTCTGCCACCTCATCCGTGTTCAGTCCCCGCCATACCCTGTGGCGCAACACCGGATCCGGCACCGAAACCGCCGCCGTCTGCATTCCCGCGATATTAAACGCCTTTGTGGGCGCAATGCAGGTAATGCTGTTATCCCTGCAAGCCTCCGACACCGACGCAAAAGGCACGTACTCCTTCCCGGGATCCGTTATGTCGCAGTGGATCTCATCCGACACCACCAGCACGTGATGCTTTTTACAAAGCTCTCCCACCCTCGCCAGCTCATCCTTTGTCCAGATTCTTCCCACGGGATTATGCGGATTGCAAAAGATCAGCATGGTGGTCTGCGGATCAGAAAGCGCCGTCTCAAGCGCTTCGAAATCAATCTGATACTCCTGCCCGGTGACCGCAGCCCCTGCCGCCAGGGTTTTTCCGGCAGCCTTTTCCGCCGCCATGATTTTTCCGGTGGTTGCCTCCCCCGCCGCCGCAGTTTTCTCCGCCACCTTCGGACAATATCTCAGGGGGCACTGAACCACGTTCCTGCCGTTATTGACGATGGAATTAAAGAAAATGTTATAGACCGGCGTCAGGATCAGTACGTTCTCGCCTACGCCCGTCATTTTTCGCACAATGCTCGAAAGCGCCGGAACCACGCCGGTACAAAAGATCAGCCAATCCTTCTCCATCCTGAAGCGATGACGCGTCTCCCACCATCCCTGATAGGCCTTATACCATTCCTCCGGAACCACGTTATATCCAAAGACGCCATGGGACACTCGCTTTTCCAAGGCTTCCCTAACGCAGGGAGCCGTCTCAAAGTCCATGTCCGCAACCCACATGGGCAGCTCACCTTCGGCCACGTCCCACTTATAGGAGTCAGTTCCCCGGCGATCCACCAGCTTATCAAAATCAAACTTCTCTTTCATCTTTCTACTCCGCCTTACCCCTGCAGATGATCTTTGTCTTTCCGGGATCGATCTTGTCCTTTTCCAAGATCAGCTCCCCGATCTCATCCGCCGTAATGGTACCGGAGGTGGGATTCATGACGCTGTCGATCTTCCCCGTTACGTCCGCCTCCACGCTGGAATACTCAAAGGCCAGCGTCGTATTTAAGAGCTTACAGTTTTTCAGCACGAGATTCTCTATGTAGCACATGCCCTGAAGGCTTTCAATGGTGCAGTTTACAAGGGTCAGATTCTTGGAATTCCACCCCAGGTACTCTCCCGAAATAAAGGAATCGTACACCGTTACGTTCTCGCTGTTCCAGAAGGAATCCTTTGATAGAAGCCGGCTGTTTCTGATCTCCACGTTCTTTGCCCCGTCAAAGGAGTAGTTTCCGTAGAGCGTAAAATCGTCCACCTTTACGTTGCTGCAATTCATGGCAAAATAGTTCCCCTTTGCCGTTACGTGCGTCAGCTCCACGTCCTCACAGCTCCAGAGCGTTTCCTCCGCGTTGGAGAAGGATACGTTTCGCAGGACCACACCCTTGCACCGGCGGAAATTCTTCGGTGCGTCAATGGGCGTGTTTTCCACGGTCACGTTGTTGGTATACCATACGCCGGCCCTGGCCATGTCAAACCAGACGCAATTCTTCGCCGTTACGTTCTCGCAGTACCAAAGCGGATATTTCCACTTGAACATGCTGCCCTCCAGCTCTATGTTCCGACTCTCCTTCAGCGGGGATTCCCCATCCGCAAAGGTGCAATCCACCGCCTTTATATTCTCGCTCATAAAGAGAGCCCGCTCCCCCGTAAGAAACTGCTGCTTAATGATCTTCTTCTCTTCCACGTTCCTCTTCCTCTCTTTTCTCCATTCTTGTATTTCAATCCCCGCCAAGCTGCGGCGCAATATTCCTTATTCCTGCTCCCTGGCTACGATATTGTGAAGCCAAACGCCCTTTTTCACCAGCACAAATCCAATGACACATTTTATCAGGTCGATGAGCTGCACGCAAAGATACAGTGTCAAGATCGGCAATGCCGTATACCGGCTCAGATAAAAGGCCACCGGCGTGCTCACCAGCCATAAAAATACGCTGTCAAAGCAAAACGTGATCAGCGTCTTCCCGCCGGAGCGAAGCGTAAAGTAGGAGGCATGCATGAATGCGTAGATGGGCATGCAGGCTGCGCCTACGCGGATAAAGCCCGTCGCCAGTGCCCGCACCTGATCCGACGTTTTGTAAAACATCGGAAACAGCGGCGAGAGCAGCGCCAAAACAGCGCCAAGCCCTACGCAGGACAGCACGGAAAACGTAATGAGTTTTGCATCCGTATCCTTCGCCTCTTCCATTTTTCCGGCCCCGAGAAGCTGCCCCACCATAATGGAAATGGCGCTTCCCATGGCAATAAATACCACGTTGAACAGATTTGTGATGGTAGAGGCAATGTTCAGGCCCGCAATGGCATCCAGCCCCCGCAGGGAATAGCACTGGTTTAGGACTGCCATGCCTGCCGCCCAAAGGATCTCATTCACCATCAGGGGCAATCCCTTCACCGTGATCCTTCCAACCAAAGAGGCAGGAATCGCAAGGCTCCGGTAAAGCCCTTCGGCAAACGGAACCTTCTTTACGTTTGCATGGGTCCACCAGATCACAATGAGCATCTGTACGTAACGGGAGATCACCGTGGCAATGGCGGCCCCCGCCACGCCGAGCTTGGGAAATCCGAACTTACCATAGATGAGCAGATAATTAAAACCCAAATTTACAAAGACTGCAACTATGCCCGCCAGCATGGGGAGTCTGGTCTCGCCGCACTCCCTTAAGGTACTGGCATAGGCCTCCTCCAGTCCAAAGGGCAAAAGCCCGACGAGCATGACTCCAAGATACGTTCTGCCATACTGAAGGGCTGCATCCAGGGACTGAGTCGTCCCGCCCTCGTCATGAAGATACAGCAATATCAGCTGATCCCCAAAGCTTAGAAAGGCCAGAACTCCAAGGAGCACAAGCCCCAAAGTAACGTAAAGCTTAAACCTCATGGCGTGCCGCACGCCCTCATGATCCCCCTTTCCGTAAAACTGGGCACCAAAGATCCCGGCGGCGGACAAAGCGCCAAAGATGGCCAGGTTAAAGACAAAGATCAGCTGATTGACAATGGCTATGCCGCTCATCTGCTCCGTTCCCACCCGCCCGATCATAATATTGTCAAGGAGACTTACAAAATTGGAAATTCCGTTCTGGATCATGATGGGCACCGCCACCTTCAGAACGCTCCCGTAAAACTTTTTATCACCGATCAACTTACTCACGTAAATCCAAAAATCCTTCCTGCGTACTCTGTTTCTATTCTACTCCACGAACTTCCACTCTGGCAATGTACTTTCTTGCTTTTTCTGCCATGAGCTCCAATTCTTCCTTCGAAAAGGCATAAAATTGCCTCCCCTGTTCCGGCACGTTCTCGCTCTCCCGGAAGCTTTGCAGGTAAAAAGCACTCGCCCCGGCGATCCACTTTCCGATCTCCTCCACCTCCGAAGCCGTATGGAGCCCGCCGACCACCGTTGTCCGAAACTCATAAGGAACTGCCGTCTGTCCCATGAGCAGACGAATGCTCTCGTCTATTTTATTTATGTCCATGCAGGGCGCCCCGGCCACCACGGGATAATGCTCCCTGCTTGCCTTTACGTCCATGGCAACGTAATCCACAAGTCCGCTCTCCAAAAGCTCCTGCAGGACCTCTGGGCGGGAACCGTTACTGTCCAGCTTCACGAGATACCCAAACTCCTTGATCTTTCCAAGGAACTCCTTTAAGTCGGGATGGAGCGTGGGCTCCCCGCCCGTGACGCAGACTCCCTCGAGGATGCCCCGGCGCTTCCTAAGGAACGCCCAGATCTCCTCCTCCGGAATCTCGTAGTCCTTTGGCCTTTGTACTAGCTCCATGTTATGACAATAGGGACACAGGAAATTACAGCCTCCCGTAAAGATCGTACAGGCTACGTGCCCCGGAAAATCCAATAAGGTTGTTTTCTGAAAACCGCAGATCAGCACGTTGCTTCTCCTTTCACGCGTTTTTCTGAATCGTACCTCATTTTCCGACCAAATTCAAGACGTCTTGCTCATTTTGACAAAACATGATACAGTATACAAGGATGCAAGGCCCTCGTTCCAAGGGCCTTCCTACCACCTTTTGCGGAGCCTTAAAAACAGCGTGCTAAAGCTTTCTGCCAAGGCAATCCCGCACATCCAAAGAAAACCCAGCAGACGAAGAAATGCTCTTTTTATAAGCACACGATTTACTTTCAATCCTTTCCCCCTTTCTTCGTTTTGCATAAGTATCCCCCGAAAGGAGCACTTTATGACCGGCATTCGCGACGTTCAGGAAAAATACATGAAAGAAGCCCTGAAACAGGCAAAAAAAGCCGCAGCCCTGGGAGAAGTTCCCATCGGCTGCGTCATCGTGCAGGAAGGAAAGATCATTGGACGCGGCTATAACCGCCGCAACACGGACAAAAACACCCTGTGCCATGCCGAGATCACGGC
>ONSO01000055.1 GCA_900320485.1 uncultured Lachnospiraceae bacterium
CAGTGACCTCGTGCTTATTCTCGCCAAAGAGCTCACGATATTTCTCCAGCGTCAGCACGTCGCTATAGGGATTGATCCCCGCTTCATCCAACTGGTCATAAGTGATCAGGGCATTTCCCACCTCATCGGAAGGATAACTCAGCATCAGGACCACCTTCTTACATCCCATGGCGATACCTTTTAAATTTATGGCAAAACGGTTTCTGGAAAGAATGGGGAAGATGACGCCAACGGTACCGCCGCCCAGCTTAGCGCGGACGTCCTGCGCAATGTCCTGAACGGTAACGTAATTTCCCTGCGCCCTTGCCACGATGGACTCCGTCACTGCGATCACGTCTCTGTCACGCAGCTCAAACCCTTCCTCTTTTGCAGCTTCCAAAACACTGTCAACGGTGATCTCCACCAAATTATCCCCCTCGCGAATAATGGGGCCGCGAATACCTCTTGAAACCGTACCAACTCTTCTCATGTTTTCCTCTCTTCCTCGCGTCTAAATCCAGCCCAAGTCCTAAAGCGCCCATGCCAACGCATTCCCATGCTTTGCCTGCGGCATGCCAACGCATTCCCGCCCAGCCTGCGCCCGTGCCGCTTCCACAACCTTCAGCCACCGCAGAACGATGACATTCCCGCCCAGCCTGCGCCCGTGCCGCCATACATACGCCCGCGCCATGCATACGCCCGTGCCGCCATGCATACGCCCGCGCCATGCATACGCCCGCGCCATGCATGGCGTGCATAATGCCTTGCATCCGCTCCGCACTTGTCTGCCTTAAACGCATAATCATACAGTCAGCAAAAATAATTATACATAGAATGGAATCATAATACAAGGACAAATTAAATACGAGATCAAAAAAAATCCTTGCGCCAATTTTCCATAACATTTTGTAAAATATACTTGACACTTTGTCATGGGAATGCTATTATGGCATCAAGGAACAATAACACAAGCAAACTGTAAATCAATCTGATGGAGGATAACGCAATGAATGCAAATTCAAACTCTTCCGGAAAGAAGCTTCCCCTTATTCTTTCCCTGCTGCTGATCATTCCTTTTGCCCTAATGATCATCTTCTTTATCCAGTCTGCCAGCTTTCGCGGCGACGTGATCAAGGACGTGTCCCAGACCTTTACCGTGTCCGTAAAAGACGGTAAGGTTACCACTCCTTCCCAGGTATTTGAAACTCCCGCAACGCACGTGGGACCTTATGAGATGATCATGAGCTTTGAAAGCGGAGAAAACGGCTTCCCCGTTGGCGTCCTTGTCAAGACCGCTGAAGGAAACATTGCCTCTTGCTTCACCGCCTGTGGCATGAAAGACCTGCCATGCAACGTGACCCTCACTTCCGGCAAGAACGTCCTCGAGCTCCACTTCCTCGACGACGAAGACGCCATGAGAGACTTTGCCATGACCTATCTTAACTACGCCGAAGGTCCCGCCCTGGATCAGTTTGTTTCCGCGTACGACTATCCGGTTACCTTAAAGGATGGCGACGAATCCTTCACGTTTTCCCTAAAGGTAACGGAATGCGTCACCGCTCCGGTGCTCCTTCAGATCGTGACCCTGGCCGTAGGCGCACTGATCCTTCTCATGCTGTTCCTTTGCCTTACCGGCGAGCCCTCGGAGGGCGTCACCCTAAAGGAGCGCCTTGACAGACTCGGCAACCGCTACGCCATCTTCGCCATTACCGTCATCTTTACCCAGATGCTGGTCATCGTTTTGATGCGCAATCTGGCACCTGATTTTACAAACCAAAACAGCATCTTTTTAAGCCTGCTCCTGACCATCATTGCCGTTGACGTGGTCGGCTTCCCCGTGACGTATCTGGTTTGCCGCAACGTCCCTGCGCAGCCCCTTGAAAAGAAAAAGCTGGGCTTTGGCAAATTCCTTCTCTTTGTACTGATGAGTGCCGGAATCTGCGGCGTTGGCTCCATCATCGGCGCCTTTGTCCACAGATTGATAACCCTCCCCGTGGGCGGTGCCGATGCCGCGATCACCACCCTCATGCTCAATTCCGGCATGGGCATGCGCATTCTGACCGTTGGCATCATGGCTCCCATCTTCGAAGAGCTGCTCTTCCGTAAGCTCCTTATAGACCGCCTGGCAAAATACGGTGAATTCATTTCCATCTTCACCTCCGGCCTGTTATTTGGACTTTTCCACGGCAATTTCCAGCAGTTCTTCTTTGCCTTTGGGCTTGGCTGCCTGTTTGCCTTTGTTTATCTGCGCACGGGCAGGGTCATTTATACCATCGGCCTGCACATGGTCATTAACATGTCCACTTCGGCCATCACGGTTTGGCTCCTTGGAAAGTACTCCGAGTACGCTCCCGCCAGCACGGATCCCAATGCCGTTGCAGCAGCCATGCAGGCTTCTCCCGAAGCAATGCTTTATACCACGCTGTATTCCTTCTGGACTATCTTTTTAGCACTTGCAGCCATAGCCGGAGCCATTATTCTGATCGTTTTCCTGGCAAAGGGGAAATTCAGATTAAAGCATGCCGAGGGCGAGGAAAGCCGCGGCGAGGCCTTAAAAGCACTGTTTACCAGCAGATTAACGTGGGCGTTTTTTCTTAGCACCATCAGTTTATTCCTGCTCAGCTACCTGCCCGCATACCTGTAAGGAGGGAAAACATGCGTAAATCAACTGCAGTCCTGATCGCTTTCCTGTGCATTCTTTTGATCCTTGCCGCAAGCATCTGGGGGATCAAGGCAATCGATAAAAATGATTCCGTCTGGAATGCTTCCTGGTCTAAGGAATATGCCGTCTCGGAGGGCGTTGCAACGCCTTCCGTCTGCCAGACGGAGTTTCAGGTTGACAAAGAGGGAGACTATGCGATCTCCCTCAGTCTGATACCGGAAGGATATGACGAGAAAAAGCTCCCGGCCGCTTCAGACCTTGGCTTTCTTACCAGCGTCCTTCTCTTTGACCAGGATGACAATGAACTCTATTCCACCACCACAAGTGCCGGACTCCTGGACTTTACCATGACGCTTTCTCCCGGTACCTATCGCATCGAGTATCATCCTCAGACAAACGTGGACGCTTATGAGGAATTCGCAAAGGATTACTTATGCGGTGCCTACGCCGTTAAATCTTGGGCAAACGCGCTTCGGGAAGACTTCGGCGCGCTTCAGAAAAACGGCAGTTGGGTCATGCGTTACGAGATGCGCATTGCTCCTTCGGGAACTTCCCTGGTCATTGCAACCAGCGCCATTGCAGGCCTTTTGATCTCCATTTGTCTCACGGTGGTCTTTCTTGCCCTGATCACAAAGGGCAAAAAAATGCAATCGCCAAAATACGATGAGCGCCAGGAGCTGGAGCGCGGCAGAGGTTTCAAATATGCTTTCTTCTTCCTGCTGATCTACTTCTTACTACTGATCGTCGCTTTTGACGTTACCGACACGGTCACCCCTGACTACTGTGCCCTCATTGGCCTTGGCATCATCACGGGAATTGCCATTTACGTCGTCTACTGCATCTGGCACGAGGCCTATTTTGCACTGAATCAAAAGACGATCCCCGTCATGATCCTGTTTGGCTTCATCGGCCTGTTTAATCTTGGCATTGCCATCGGAAGTTACGTAAACGGCGTAATGATCCGAAACGGCCGCTTTGGAGTAAACATCTTGAATCTGTACTGCGCCCTCCTCTTTTTGGCCGTGTTTGTGGCAACCCTCCTTAAAAAGTTTGCAGACTCCCACGGGAAATCTGCTTCCGGGGAGGATGACGACGATGAGGAATGATCAGAGACGAAGCAGCCTTTCCACGGGGCGAAAAGGGGGTGCAGGATGAAGAATTTAAAATTAAAATCAGCCAGGGCTGCCCTGGATTACTCCCAGCAAGACCTGGCCGAAAAAGTCGGCGTATCAAGACAAACCATCAATGCCATAGAAAAAGGGGATTACAACCCCACCATCAACCTCTGCAGATCCATCTGCAAGGTATTGGGAAAAACTCTGGATGAATTATTTTGGGAAGACGAGTGATCGTCTTCCCAATTTCTTTTACGTTCTGATCATCAAATTTATTTGTCTCCCCCAGTTTCTGCGCAAATCTATTTTCCCGTTTTTCCGTGCCTTCCCCGTTCCTGCGCAAATCTATTTCCCCGTTTTTCCGTGCCTTCCCCGTTCCTGCGCGGCCCTGGCCCTGGCGATCTCATCCATGGCATGCACTTCGCGTTTGATCTCATACATGAGTCTGTCAGCCTCACGAATGTATTCCTGCAGCGGATACCCGCTTTCCGGTTCCGTGATGACGTAACCGCAGCTGGCTGAGATCTGGTAGGGTCTGGAACCGTCATGGTTCTTCTTCTCCATAAATTCAAGAATGTTGCGCTTTACCTCTTCCGCCGCTTCTTCATCGCAATCCGGCGCAATGATCAGGAACTCGTCACCGCCAAACCTTACCGCGATCCAATCCTCGCGAATATTTGACTTGATGGCATCCGCCACTGTCCTGATGGCAGCATCACCGTGGATGTGGCCATACTCGTCATTGATGCGCTTCATGAAGTTGATGTCAACAAACATTACCATCATTGGCTCCCGCTTGCGCACGCTCTCCTGATAAAGGGGAATAGCCTTATTCTCATATCCGAAACGGTTGAAGAGATCCGTCATGGGATCTTTGTCGTAAAGCCTTGTCAGGTTTTTGTTAAGCGCATCCAGACGCAGATTGATGCGCAGGAGCTTTAATGCCTGCTGGAGCTTTTCCATGTAGGAATACAGCAGGTCCTCCCGCATAACGTACGGTTCGTCCGCGAATATGACGTAGCCGTAATTATACTGGTAATAATGCAACGGCAGGAAATAATATACGTGCTGCTCGTTTTCCTTTTTTTCATACCCGGGGATCAGCTGATCCCGGTCTAGCTTTTCAATCTCCTGAACCTTGCCGTCCTTCAGCGAAACAATGACTTCCGGTTTCTTTCTGGACTTCTTTTTGCCAAGCTCTTCCTCACTGAGCAGGGGATCCCCGTAATACTCGGCATTTAGGATCACGTGGAGGTTTTCTCCCTCTGATTTATGGTTGTTCAGGAAATGATTTCGAAGGCTGGTCTTTAATTCCGCGTAACTGTTGACCTCGGAGATTTTTCTCCGCATGTTGCGTTCCGTCTGCTCCATAAACGCCGTATCCATGATCTTCTGGTAGAACCTGCGGCAATAATCCTTTCGAACCTCATGCAGCTCCTGAATGAATTGGCATCCGCAGCTTTCTCCAACCACCATGTCGGCCGTGACCAGGTCCTCTCCGGTTCCCGCGCCTTCTCTGATCTGTTGAAAGATCATCTCGCAACACCGGTATCCCACTTCGTCATAATTCTGTTTTACGCTGGTAAGGGCAGGATAAAAAATCTGGCCTTCCCTCACGTGATCAAATCCGGTAACGATCACGTCCCCGGGAAGCTCATAGCCCATCAGCATCAGCTCCGTCGCTGCGGAAAGCGCCATAATGTCATTTGCACAGACAAAGGCATCCGGCATTCCTCGTTTTTCCAAAATCCCATGCATGGAATCGATGGTGCGCCTGTTGGACCAGCCGCCATAGCACACGTCCTCCGGGTCAAGCGTGAGCCCATGCTCCTCAAGGACTTTCCTGGTAACCTCCATGCGCGCGTCGCTCTCCGCATGTCCGGGTGCTCCGCCGATATAAGCAATCCGCTTGACGCCATGTTTTTCCACGATGTGCGTGACAAGATCCCGCATTCCCGAATGTCCGTCCACGCATACGCTGGACACGCCCGGATACTTCATGCCGATACTGACTACGGGAACGCCTTTCTTTTTGGCATTCTCAAGAATGGCTACCGTTGCCTCTTCCGAATTGATCATGTTGGAAAACACAATGGCACCGTCATAATCCTGTACGTTGCAGAGTTTATAAACGTTTAGCTCCCCCTGCATCAGGTTGGAATGCGCGCTTATATTCGCAAAACTCAGGAAGACAAACACGTCGAAGTCTTCCTGAGCTGCATACTTTTTTATTCCGTTGATCGCCTGGCTGAGGGCTTCGTTGCTCCAGCCATTGGCATACACTGCGATTTTTTTCTTCATGACCCTCCGGAAATATCTCTTGGAACAGCCCTCATTTTATGCCTTTTTCCGAAACTGCAACACGTTCCAGGAAAGCGGCTTTACGTGTCCGTCATAAATGCCATTTTCGATTCTTCCGTCAGCAGTTTCCACAGGCTTGATCAATTCGGGCTCTTCGAAACTATTCTTGGCATCCAGTTCCTTAGAGCATAATTCAACGTGCTTATCAAAATTATACTCCTCAAATCCGCGAATGTCTAGTCTAATCGGATATTCCGTCTCCGGATTTCTGTTGATGACAAAAATCGTCAGCGTTTCCGCCTCCTCGTCCCAGGCCGACGCGCAGTCAACGTAAGGCAGTCCTTCCTTTCCGGTGTACTGTGAAGTATCATCGATGGCATATCCCGGAAGGTCAAAAGTTTCACACTTAACGTCGGTCTGCATGGACGTTCCCTTGGCAAACCGGATCAGATCCATAAAGGCATAATGGGATGCCGATCTCCATACGTGGTCATGATCAGAGCTGCACAGTGCGCCAAGCCCGCCGGTCATGCAACCAATCTTGACGCGGTCCGCGTGACGAAGGAATGCCAATTGGATGGATGCCATGGAAAGGGCATGCAGCATGTCTCCGCCGGGGAAGGGTCTGTCCGGCATGTTGTCAGGGTCATGCCGAAGATAAGGTCGCTTAGGGTCAAAGCGATAATGTGCCCTTGCCATGTTGTGATAACCGTAACCGGGATGGAGCGGGCTGTTAGGTCGCACCATTGCACCATACTCGTCAAAGGAAAGCATGATCTTCTTGGGCGAACGGCACTTTGCTCCCACCAGGTCACACATGGCGATCTCCGTGTTGATGAAATCCTCGTAATACGCAGAACCGCCAAGGAGCGCTTCCCAGTCTCCGGGAGGTGCGCTGTGATAGTGATGCATGGAAAGATAATCCACGGTCTCATAACACTCCTGCAAAACCGTTTCTTCCCAGGTAGGGTAATGATCCATAAACATGGCCGAGGATGCACAGACGGCAGTTTCAATGGAGGCATCGATCCACTTCATGGCCTTGGATATCTCGTTGCATCGAACGCCATAGCCTCTCGGATCCTTGTCCCAGCTGCCCAGCTGCCAGGGACCGTCCATCTCGTTTCCAAGATACCAGGTTTTTACGCCATAAGGCTTCTCATGGCCATATTTCTTGCGAAGATCGGACCAATAGGAGCCTCCTTCAAAGTTTGTGTACTCTACAATGTCCATGGCATCCTGGAAGGTTCCGGTGCCAAGATTGATGGTATACAGGGGCTCGGTTCCAACCTTTTCCGCCCACTGCAGATACTCATCATGTCCCACGTCGTTGGGAATAAACTGATACCAGGCCGGATCTAAGTGAACCTTTCTCTGATCCTTGGGTCCAATGGAATCCTTCCACTGCCAGGCTGATACAAAATTTCCGCCGGGCAGACGGCACGCCGGCATTCCCGTCCCCTTCAGGCCATTGATAAAGTCCGTACGGAATCCCTGCTCATCCGCCGTCGGATGCTTGGGATTATACATCGTTCCATTCACCATGCTGCCGATGGGCTCAAGGAACGTACTAAAGAGCCTCGGCGAGATCTCACCGATCTTGAATGCCGGATGAACCGTAATTCTTGCTGTTTCTGCCATTTTGTAACCCTCCCGTCGCTTATGCATTGTTTTTTGCGCTGTTTTTTACGCTGTTTTTTACGCTGTTTTTTTACGTTGCCATTTTTGTTACTCTTTTCTTGCTCTTTTTGTAGCTCTTGTGCTGTTTTTGTACTGTTTTGGTGCCGTTCTGGCGCTACTCTTGTTCTTCCGCCGTCCTATTTGCCGCTTTTCCCTTCCATCCAACAGCGGGATTTACGTTTTCCAGTTTTCCGCTGTCCTTTTTGCCGCTTTTTCCTTCCATCCAACAGCGGGATTTACGTTTTCCAGTTTTCCGCTGTCCTTTTTGCCGCTTTTTCCTTCCATCCAACAGCGGGATTTTCGTTTTCCGATTTTCCGCTGTCCTTTTTGCCGCTTTTTCCTTCCATCCAACAGCGGGATTTACGTTTTCCGATTTTCCGCTGTCCTTTTTGCCACTTTTTCCTTCCATCCAACAGCGGGATTTACGTTTTCCGATTTTCCGCTGTCCTTTTTGCTATTCATTCCCGCCACGACTGATGTTCTCATGATTTATTACTGTCAATCCTCCGTTTTTAACGTTCTGACCGTATTTTCTCATGATTCTTTACTGTCAATCCTCCGTTTTTAACATTCTGACCGTATTTTCTCATGATTCTTTACTGTCAATCTTCCGTTTTTAACGTTCTGACCGTATTTTCTCATGATTCTTTACTGTCAATCCTACGTTTTTAACGTTCTGACCGTATTTTCTCATGATTCTTTACCGTCAATCTTCCGTTTTTAACGTTCTGACCGTATTTTCTCATGATTCTTCACTGTCAATCCTCCGTTTTTGGAATTCATGCAGTTGTTGGCTTCCCGTGGCATACTTTGGTTTTGAAGCGTGAAAACATAGAATTACTTCGAAGGCCCGTAAATCGTTTTATCTCTTGCTTAAATAAATAGGGGAGCCATAAAACTCCCCTATTCTTTTATCTCGAAAATTCGCTGCTTTGCAGCTTCTACGCGTGCTTCGCACACTTGTTTTCTCGATAATGTCGCAGGAAAACCAAATGTTGCCTTCGGCCTTAGCCCGGAAATCACAGATTTCCGCGCGCCTGGGCTTGGTTTTTCCTTTGCGAACGGCGAGCCCTTCGGCTCGTCCCTCCCTTTGGTCGGGATCGCAAGCATAGCTTGCGACGTTTACATAATAACGATGACTTCGTTTTCGTCCAGCATGTCGGCGGCGGGAACGTAGGGCCGGTCAAGCTTCTTGCCGTTTAAGTAGAACTCCTTGAAGCCGCACTGTGCGCCGCTTTCGTTGCGAACGGTAATATGAAGCTTCTTGCCACGGAACTTCTTGTCCATGGTCATTTCCTTCCAGGAAGAAGGAATGGTCGGACATACCCAAAGGCCGTTCAGGTCAGGTCTCATGCCGCAGATACCCTCAACGCAGCCTACCATGCAGGTAGATGCGGTACCGGTCAGCCAATGTACGTGGCTTCTGCCATGGAAAGGAGACTCGTCTGCCTCGGTGAACTGGCCATGTACGTAGGGCTCGAGACATCTTACGTCTGCATCGTTGTTCTGAGATGCAGGGGAGCTCTCGGTGAAGTACTCAAATGCGCGGTCACCGTGTCCCATCAGGGACTCTGCAAGGATGATCCATCCCTGAGGCTGCGAGAAGATGCCGGCGTTCTCCTTGGTGGAAGGGTTAAAGAGCAGTGCCAGCGCACCGTCAAATGCATGATCCACGTAAGAAGGAGCCATCACCTTTACGCCATACTTAGTGTTCAACTCGCGGTGAACGCTCTCAAGGGCTTTCTCAGCCTGCTCCTTCGTAGCCAGTCCGCTGATGACTGCCCAGGACTGAGGATTCAGCCACATACTTGCTTCGGGATCCTTCTTGGAACCGATGACCTGACCGTCTTCCTTGATGCCGCGGACAAATCTGTCATCCTCCCAGCATTCCTTGTTGATGATCTCGCCAAGTTCCTTCTGGGTCTTCTCAAGATACTCCAGATATTCTGCATCCCCAAGCTCCTTTGCAAAACCCTTCATCACGGTGAATGCATAGTAGAGCTGCAATGCAACAAAGGTGGATTCTCCCTTCTTGCCAAGTCTTAAGCAGTCATTCCAGTCAGCATGAAGACCTGCAGGCATCTTGTGATCGCCAAGTCTCTCCATGGAGAAATTGATGGCTCTCTTCAAGTGATCGTAAACGGTGCCCTCCTCCTTATTTGCATAAGGGATGACCTTCTTCACGTAATCCTTGTTACCGGTTTCGGAAACATATTTCCAAACGGTGGGGAAGAGCCACAGCGCATCATCCGCGCGATATGCGGGATGACCGGTAGCGCGCACGTAGGACTCATCATCCGGCGTGTCCTCATGACCGGGATTGTGATCATATTTTACAAGAGGCAGGCCTCCACCGTTGTTTACCTGTGCGGAAAGCATGAAGGTGATCTGCTTCTCTGCCATCTCGGGATCCAGGTGGATAATGCCCTGAATGTCCTGTACGGTGTCACGATAACCGTATCCGTTACGCTGTCCGCAGTAGCTGAAGGATGCTGCCCTGGACCAGGTAAAGGTGATGAAACACTGATATGCGTTCCAGGTATTGATCATGCTGTTAAATGCGGGATCGGGAGTGTTTACCTGGAAGTTCATGAGCTTGGAATGCCAATAAGTGATGAGCTCCTGCTTCTCCTTCTCCACAACGGAAAGATCTGCATAGCCTGCAAGGATCTCGTCAGCCACCCAGGGCTCAGCCTGTCCCAAAAGGAATGCAACTTCCTTGGTCTCACCGGGCTGTAAGGTGATCTGCGTGTGCAAAGCGCCGCAACCGTTGGCGTTATAGTTCAGCACGTTGTCGCAGGCACCGCTCTCCACCGCGATGGGATTGCCATAGGAATGATAATTTCCAAGGAACGCCTTCTTGTCGCCGTTATAAGACTTCACGGTCTGACCTGCCATGCCAAAGAAACGCTCTCTGTGGTTGGAACCCGTCTCATCCTTGCCGGTATTGGCGTTGATGGTCTGATAGATCTTGTTGTTCTCAAAGAACGTTCTGGTGATAAACTGCGTGTACTGAAGGTTTACCTGATCCTGCTCATAATTGCTGTCATTGGTAAACTCCGCATAACCAAACACGGAGATGGTTCTTGCCCTGGAGGACTTGTTGGTCACCTTTGCCGCCCATACTTCATAGGTCTTGCCCAGGGGAACGTAGTAGAGGACCTCGGAACGGATTCCCGCATACTCTGCGATCATGTTGGAATAAGCCGTACCGTGATGGCACTCACTCTTGTAATCCTTCAGATCCTTGCCGACGGGCTGCCAGGTTGCGGACCAGAAATCCTTCGTGTCATCATCGCGAAGATAAACGTATCTGCCGGGGGTATCGTCGCTGTTAAAATGATAACGGATAATTCTTCCGTTTGCGCCGCTCTTTACGAAGCTGTAACCTCCCGCATTATTGGAAATGATCGCGCCATACGCCGGAGATCCCAGATAGTTTGCCCAGGGCGCCGGGGTATTGGGTTTTGTGATGACGTATTCCTTGTTTACCTCATCAAAATAGCCATACTGCATTTTTTGAACCCTCCTTGAATCTATTCTTGTTTTTTATTTTATCGGTACAAAACCAAACAGACAATGGATTATTTTGCCATTTTCCTATATTTTGAAGGCAGAAACCTCCATTTTCAGTTCATCCATGCTCTTTCCAAGTTTTCTTGCCGTTTCATCAAGATTCTCCATCTGTCCCTGGAGTGAAGCAAGAACCCCCTTCACCATCTCCGCATTTTCACTGGAATCACTGATGATGTCCGAGATGCTGCGCACGGCCGTCACGGCTTCCTTTCTTCTCTCTTCCGCTTCGTCCGCCGACGACGTAATGGTCTCCATTTCTCTTGTCAGCGCGGCGATGGACTCCTGCATTCTTTCAAAGATTCCAACGGACTGCTGCATCAGCTCCATCTGCTGCGTCACGATGACGCCGGCCTTGTCAATGCTTCCCTTGCTGATCTTTGTCTGTCCGTTGATGGTCTCCACCATCTTTCCGATCTCGCCTGCGGCATCCGAGGATTCCGCCGCCAGTTTCCGGATCTCCTCCGCCACAACGGCAAAGCCTCTTCCCGCTTCTCCTGCGCGGGCCGCCTCAATGGATGCATTCAGGGAAAGGAGATTGGTCTGGGATGAAATGCTGCGGATCACGTCCACAAAGGAATTGATCTTTAACGTCTCAGCTAAAAGGGCATCCACGGACTGCTTGACGCTGCCGCTTGCCTCCGCCGTGTCCTGTGCCTTTTCCCCCAGCGACTCCAAAACGGTAAAGCCCTCTCTGATCATGTCCTGCGCCCGTGCCATCACTTCCCTGGCGGAACCGATCTGACGGGAAATGTTCCGGATCTCATCTGAGAGCCGGTCCGTGAGATCAACGCATTCCTCCGCATGTCCCTTTTGGCGTTCCATGCCGTCTGCCATTTCCGTGATGGCCGCAGCTATGCTTCCCGACTGTACGCTGAGAAGGGCCGCCGCCTCCTGCACGTCCTCCGAAGACTTTGCAAGCCCCATGGTTGCGTCCTCCACCTTGGCCACAAGGCTCTTCGTGTTGTAGATCATTTCCGTAGTTGCATCCGCAAGATCAGAAAACTCATCCCTTCCGCTTGCCTCAACCCGTACCGTCAGATCTCCCCTGGCCACCTCGCCAAGCCCATCCGACAGAGCCCGGACGTTCCGCTGAATGCGGACGGTGATCCAAAATCCCACGGAAAGTGCGATAAAAAGCGCAACCACAACGGCAACGGAAGTAATGAGCCTGATGGCAAAGGCCTCTGCCGTCACGGTGGAAAGCGGCACAATGGCATAGACCAGACATCCGGACACTTCACAGGAGGCATAAAACAACAGGCATTTCTCCTTTTGATACCGGATCTCCTCCACTCCCGTTAACTCGCCGGCGCGAATCTTGTCCAGTACGTTCCCGTAAAAATCCGTCTCAGGGAAACTGATGGAAGTCTCCCATTTTTCGGCCTTTCCGGAAGCATTTGTGATCTCCCTGCCGTTCATGGTAACCAGCCCGAGAAGGCTTCCGTCTCCAAGATGAATGCCGTCCAAAAAGCTCTGCATGGCATCCTGCGACACGTCCATGACAACCATGGCATTTTTGCTTTGCGCCGTCACCTGATAGGAAAACAGAAACGAATCCTTGCTCTCTTCAAGCTTCAGCTTTTCATCCAGCAGGGGATGCGCGTCGATCCAGTTATAGACCTTTCCCGTCTCCGGAGACAGCGGCATGCTCTCCACGTAGCTCTCGTAAAAACCAAATAAATTATTCATTTTTGTGGAAAACATGCGGGAACCGTCTTTGGTGATCACGTGAATGTGACGGAGAAAGGAATTACCCGCCTGACTGGACACAATGTTAGAATTGATGGTGGCAATCACGTTGTTTTTCGTAAATGGATCATCATCGTAAATACCGTCGCAAAGCCGCAAAAACTCCTGGTCAAAGGCATAACGCATGGCCTCTGCCTTCACAAAGGAAGAGACAAGATCCACGTGCTCCGCAGTCATCTTCACGGTCTCGCCCGTAGAGCTTACGTACTTCTCCCGCATGCCGGATTCCGCCTTCCGGTAAGCGATCACTCCCACAAGAATGATAAAGATCACTGGTATCATAAAGCTGATCAAAATCTGATGCCGAATTCCAAATTTCATCCATACCTCCCCTTGCCTAAACAAAGCACCCCCAACCCCCCTATACTAAAATTTTATTCGCCCTTTGGGTTTCTGTCAAGTGTAAGCGACATGATCTCAAAGGCCTTTTTCAGATATTCCGGTTCAAGGTCGGAATAATAGACCAAAAAGCGCTTCCCATAACGTTCCTTCCCCCCGTAGCAATAGGCCGAAACGGGAACAAGACGGATCCCGTGCTCCTCCAGCTCCTTCACCCAGGCCTCCTCATCACCCAGTTCCTTTACGCGAAGGATAAAGTGCAGGCCCGCGCTGTGCTCCTCCACCGAAACCTTATCCGCAAGCGGCGACGCAGCCAAAGTCTCCAGAATTCTTGTTCTCTGCTGACGATAATAATTACGCATGCGGTTTACGTGTCGTTCGTAATAGCCTTCCCCGATAAAGGCCGCAAGCGAATACTGTTCAAATGACGAAACGGCTCCGGAGTAAAAGGAAAGCTTTTCGTCATACCTCTCCTTTAATTTTTCCGGCAAAACAGCATAGGCTATGCGGATGGACGGCGCCAGAGTCTTTGTAAAGGTGTTGAGATAGATCACCCTCTCTCCGTCGAGACTCGCCAGGGTCGGAATGGGCCTTCCATCGAAACGGAATTCACTGTCATAATCATCTTCAATGACGTAGGCCTCCTGGGCGTGCGCCCAGTTTAAAAGCTCCCTTCGCCTTCCTATGGGCATTACGCACCCCGTGGGAAAATGATGTGAGGGTGACGTATGTACAAGACTGGCATTTGTCCCCCAAAGCCTGCTGACCACCATGCCTCCCCGGTCTACGGGAACGTGAAGAACTTTCAGACCGTTTCCTTCATAGATCTGTCCGACTTTGACGTATCCCGGATCCTCCACGGCTACCATCCTGCTTCTGCCGACAAGCTGCAAAATAAGGTGATGCAGATACTCCGTACCGGGACCCACAAGAACCTGACCCGGAGAAACGGCAAGTCCTTTCGCCTTTTTCAGATATGCGGCTATGGCCTCGCGAAGCTCCGGCACGCCGCTCCGGTCCGGCTTTGTCAAAAAGGCCTCCTCCCGGTCATTCATAACCCTCCGCATAAGCTTTGACCAGGTATCAAAAGGGAAGGCGTCACGCTTTAATTCTCCCGAAGAAAAATCCACCAGCCATTTCTTCTTCGGCGTCCCGGCGGTGCCTTCCCGCCCCTCGGCCCATGCCACCTGCACTGCACGGGTCTGCGCGCTTTGGCCTGCCGCACGCCCTGCCTGTTCCTTCGCCTGCGCGCCTGCCGCCTGCCCCGTCCTCTCCTTCGCCTGCATGCCCGCCGCCTGCCCCGTCCTCCCGCCATTCCCGGATTCACGAAATAGCCGCTCTTTTCCTTTGCCGTTACGTACCCCTCGATCACCAGCTGCGCATACGCATTTTCCACGGTGATCAGCGCCACCTTGTGATCCCTTGCCATTTCACGCTTCGAGGGCCGCTTTTCCCCGCCCCTGATGAAGCCGCTCAGGATATCTTCCCTGATGCAAAGATATAAATATTCATAAATGGGATGCCTTCCGCGCTTCTCCAGATCATAGGTCAGTATCATCTTTTTCTCCCTCCCGTCTAAATACCGGAGCCGTCATTTCCATCTGGTCTTATTCATTTTTCTCAAAATGGTATTATTCATAATACCACATTTGTAATATACTGACAATTGAATTTTGAACGACTTGGAAAAAATAATGCTTTCATAAGCGAAGCACAAAGACGGAAAGGAATACCGGCATGAAACGAATTATGACCATACAAGACATATCCTGCATAGGAAAGTGCTCCCTCACGGTAGCTCTTCCCATCATCTCCGCCTTTGGAGTGGAGACGGCCATTGTACCCACGGCCATTCTCTCCACCCACACCCAGTTTCAGGGCTTCACCTTCCGGGACTTAACGGATGACTTAGAGCCCATCAAGGAACACTGGAAAAAAGAAGGCTTTGAATTCAGTGCCATTTATTCCGGCTATCTCGGAAGCGAGCGCCAGATCGAGATCGTCCGGGACTACGTACGTACCTTCCGCGGCAAGGACACTTTTACCATCGTGGATCCCGTCATGGCAGACAACGGAAAGCTCTACGCAGGCTTTGACGATCATTTCCCCGAAAAGATGGCAGGACTTTGCAGGGAAGCCGACGTGATCCTTCCTAACCTCTCCGAGGCCGCGCTGATGCTGGGCGTTCCCTATCCCGGAGAAGACGCATCTCCGGAGGTGACAAAAGAACTCCTTAAGGGACTTACAAAGTTCTGTTCCGGCGCAGTCGTGATCACCGGCGTCACGTTAGAGGACGGCACCTTTGGTTTTATGGGCTTTGACGGCAAAACCGGAACGCATTTTGAATATGGTAACCCCAAGGTTCCCTTTAAGTCCCACGGCACCGGCGACATCTTTGCCAGTACCTTTACGGGTGCCCTGGCCAAGGGCTTTACCGTATTGGACGCCCTGAAACTTGCAGCGGATTACGTGACCGCCTGCATCAGGAACACCTACGAGGATCAAAACCGGGTAAACTATGCCGTAAACTTTGAAGAAGAGCTGCCCTGGCTCATGGAACGCATTACGTCAAACAGATCCATAAACAATCCGGCAGAAAGAAGGTAAGACAATGAAAGAGAAACAAGAACAAGTACTTAAAAAATCCGCTAACGCAAATGGCTCCGCACCGGCAAACGCGGATAATGGCAAGTCCGTAAAAGGAAGCAGAAAACGCGGCTTCACCCTCCTCATCATAAGCCTGATCCTTGTGATCGCAAGCTCCTTCTACACAGGCTGGGCAAAACAGAGCACCTATCAGGAATCCAGGCTCATAGGAGCTGAACTGGATTCCGTAAAGCTTAAGATCAGCAAGATCGAATCGGGTAAAGAGGAAGGAAATCTGGAAAACCTTAAGCACACAAAGGATTCCCTTTCCAACGAAAAGCTTCGCCTGGAGCGCCCTTATTCCTTTGGCCTGACAGTACTCTTCCTTGCGATCGCCCTGCTGATCAAGGGCCTTTACAACGCCATCATCGGCGTTCACCCTTCACAGGCCATTGACACAAAGCGACTTGCCATGGCAGGCCTCATGGCCGCCCTCTGCTACGTGGGCTTTGCCTTTTTTAAGATCGACATCCCCGTTGGAACGGAGAAGACCGCCTTCCATCTGGGCAACGTATTTTGTGTTCTCGCCGCCCTCCTCATGGGCGGATACTTAGGCGGCCTTGCAGGCGCCGTGGGAATGACCATCGGCGATCTGACCACCGCTTACGTCACCAGTGCTCCCAAGACCTTTTTGCTAAAGCTCCTCATCGGTCTCATCGCAGGCCTGGTTGCCCATAAGATTTTTAAGCTGAACGAAGCGCATTCCAAAAAATACGTCGTGGGCGTAACCATTCTTTCCAGCATCTGCGGCATGGCCTTCAACGTTGTTGCAGACCCTACGGTAGGGTATTTTTACAAGATCTATGTTCTTGGCATTCCTCAGGAGATTGCCACCGTATTTGCAAAAATGACGGCCCTCACCACGTCCGTAAACGCAGTGGTCGCCGTCATCGCCTCCACCGTATTTTATTTGGCCCTGAGACCCGCCCTGAAAAAGGCGGGCCTCCTGTAATCCATTCAAACCGCACCGCTACGTAAAGGCAGGACTCTCCGGCTATTCATACCGCACCGTTACGTAAAGGCAGGTCTCTCCGGCTATTCGAACCGCACCGTTACGTTGCCGACGGAGCACTCCAGCTTCATCTCCCGGCCTGCGTCATTGTCAATCTTCTGACTATTGGCCAGGCCGGAGTACTTCCTGCCGTCTAAGTCAACGTTGCCGGCAGCGCACTCTATCTTGTAATCAAAATCCGTCACCTTGTTGGAAAGCTTCAGGTCGATGTTTCCCATGGCACAGCTTACCTTTACGTCCTCATTGAGGACTCCCTTCAGGGAGAGGTTTCCCGCACCCACTTCGCAATCCAGCTTTCCAAGCTCCGCATCCGTAAAGGTGCCGTCCCCGGCGCCGATCTCCACTTTACATTCATCACAGATCACCTTTTCAGTGATCGCCTGACCTGCGCCGACTTCCAGCTTCAGTTGCTTTGCATAAAGCTCTTCCGTCCGGAAGATCCCTGCGCCCAGCTCCACCTCTGCCTCTTCGAAACAGTACTCTTCGGGTATATACAAAGTAATGACGGACTTCTTAATGTCAGCCCCGCTGATGGTCTTATTCTTCAGCGTGCTGATGATCCTCAAGACATCCTCCTTAACGTAAGCCTGTAATTGACTGACTTCCTTTGCTTCGATCCAAAAGCCCTCATCCTCGGAACGCACCAGCTTCAGTTCACATCCGGCCACGTCAATGCGAAGCTTATCCACGTCTCCGGTCGAAAGCAGGTGCTTCTCAACGTTTCCGGTAAGGATTTCCTCGCCATCATCGTAAATGGTACCATAGTCCTCAATGTTATAAATCTTATTATCCGGGATTCCCACAAAAGCATTCTTTACGTCATCCGTGGAAAAGCCTCCAACGTTGATTCCAAAGGACTCCGATGACGGATCCAGGTTGACGTTTACCTTCCCCCCGGTAACGCTCTGCACCACGGAGGATACCTGATCGGCACCGCCCAAAGCACATCCCGCAATGGCCAGTGCCAATCCGGCACCCAGGAAAAACAATGCTACGCACAAACACCCTTTTATAAATTTCTTCACTTTACTCACGCTCCCACTCTCTTAAATATGATCAAAGGCTTTCTTAACGCCCTGAATACATTTCTTGCAAATGACGCCAAGAAGAAGCAAAAACACCACTGCGCTTGAAGGCAGACACCAAAAGGCAACCACTGCCAAAACAATGCTCACGGCAAAGAAAGAAAAAGAGGCTGCGCCAAAGGCAACGATCACGGAAAACCATGTCCCAACGATGCCAACGATCACGCCAAAAATTCCTGTTCCAATGCCAAATATGCCCGGTACAATGCAGATCAGGCCCAAAACGATCAGGATCCAAAGCCATGCAGGCCTGCCGCCTTTCGCCAGCACCGCCGTACCGCCTGACGCCCCTGCGCCTCCGAAGTTTCCTCCCCCGGCATAACCTCCCGCGCCTCCAGAGCTTCCTGCACTGCCAAAACCTCCCTTTCCGCCAAAACTCCCGGCGCTTCCAGTTGCGCCAAAGCCTCCCGAGCCTCCGTGACCTCCCGAGCCTCCGTGGCCTCCCGAGCCTCCGTGGCCTCCCGTTCCGTCAAAGCTCCCGTGACCTCCCGTTCCGCCTAAGTCTCCTGCGCCTCCGGTGCTTCCCGTACGGTCTTCCGTCTCTCCCTGCTTTGGTACGATCTGGCCATATTTTGTAATGGCATGATCTCCCGCAGATGCGGAGGCAGGAATCACTTCTCCGCGAAGTTCTGCCTTAATGTTCTCTGCAATGTTCTTCGGACTTCCCAGTGAGCTGATCACGGATTGCTCATTTTCTGCGCCTGCATCCTCAAAATAATCATCATAATATTGCAGCGCCTCTTCTCTTTCAGCCTCGGGTATGTCTGCAAGCAAGCCTTTCAGCTGACTCATAAAACCATCTTTATTCATCTCTTTCTCCTTCCCCTCCGTCACTAACTCTCTGCATTTTCCACAAGGGAACGTCCTTCAAACAATCCCGTGATCTTGTCTGCGTATTGCCGCCACTCGCTCTCATAGAGATGCAACTGCGCCCATCCCCGGCTGGTCACTTTATAATATCTTCTGTTTCGTCCCGAGCACTCCATGTCATAAACTTCCAGGCATTCATCCTTCTGCAGCCTTCGAAGGACCGGATACAACGTGGATTCTGACAGTTCAATGACCTGCCGTACCTCCTGCGTGATCTTATATCCGTACGTTCCTTCAGGCTCTCTGCTGACTACCGCAAGCACTATCGCGTCCAAGAGCGCTGCTCCCGTGTTAAAAACCATCTTATCACCCCTTACTCCAATATTTCTTGCGTTTCCACGGCTCCCAAAACTCCGTTTGGAGAATAATGCCGTTTTGCTAAATAATATTGTAGATATATCTAATATTATACGGCGTATACTATTGTTCGTTGTCCATACTATACATCGTATAATATTGTTTGTCAATACCCATTTTAGAATTTTAGAAATTCTTTATTTTCCCGCGGCCTTTTTCCTTTGGATAATCCGTCTTTTGTGTACAAATTCGAGAAAATTACCGTCCGTTCAACTTACCATGATTATTTTTTCGGTAGGGTAACAAGCTATTTGGAAAATGAATTACCGCTTATCTTTGATAACAATCTTCTTAGACGGTAATATTTCAGTAAATAGAGTTAGAATTCAAAGTAACCAAGCCATTCTTCTCCTAAAAATGAGGTAAAACATACCGCATTTATCTTGTTTTCTTAGAAATTGACGGTAAAAACAGAAAAACAATAAAAAAGGACTACCGCAACTTTCGTCGCGAAGTCCTCATATCCGGTAATTTTCCGGTCAATCGGCCCCTTTTCCCCTGTCACTCGCAGTAGCTAATGGAGAGAATCGTAAAGGCTTTGTCTTCACTGCCTTCCGCCATTTTCACTTCCAAAATATGGCTTGCGGACTCGTCTTCATCAAGCAGCAATGCAACGTTACAGTTGTTCCAGGCACCGGCTCCGTTGCCATTTAGCGTTGCAACCAATTCACCGTCAAGGTAAAAGCTTGCTTCTCCGAAATCCTTGCTGGTGGAGGTCTTATAATTCACAAGGATTTTCTTACACTTCACCGAAAGCTTCATCGGATCATTTTTTGCTCCGGCTTCATGGTAAAAATTATTCGGGAAGGAAATTGCCTTGGTAAAGAAGGTGGTGACAACCTGTTCGTCCGTTCCGCCAAAGCTTCCCGTCTTAAGTCCTTTGACCTGGTGCCGGGAATCTATCTGCTTCATTCCCGTAAAATCCCTGCCCTTTACGGCTTCCTCAGGGATCGGCGCAGGATCACCTTCGGGCGCCGCATCTGCCTTTTCAAACAGATTCATAAGGCAATCCTTCATAAGCTTATGACCATAAAACTTTGGATGATAATCATCACTAAAATAAAGCCCGGAGCTGATCCTGAAATCTCCCAGGGGCGTAAATACCGCCTTCTTAAGGCTGACCAGCGGGATCTGATAATGCTTGGCGATGGTCAAAAAACTCTCCTGCGTATTCCATGCCGTCCTCGCCACGGAGCAAAGGGAGATCACTGCACAATCTTCTTTTGCCTTCAGCGCTTCATAGACAAGGCTTTCATAGGCTCTGCCGCCCGTCACTTCCTGCCAGTCATTTACCGCAAACTCAATGATCAAAAGATCCGGTGCCTGTCCAAGCGGCTCAATCACGTCCTGTTGATAACGCATAAGTCCAAGACATGAGGGCGTACCGGAAAGCCCTGCAATCACGTAATAAAGCTGCTCCTCAGGAGCTACTGCATAGGTCTTCCCCAACTCCTCGACAAACTGATAGGCATATCCTTTGTCATTACTTCCGGCGCCTGCGCCTTCCGTAACGGATCCGCCAAGGATCGCTATGGTTACCTTTTCTCCCGCGCGAAGCTTCTCGATAAAGGCTTTGAGGCGGGCATAATTTCCCTCGTGCATCAAAGAGAGATGAACGGCCTCGGCATAAATCTCCTCCGCGCTGGGCGTGGGCTCCACAGTCGCCTCCGGCTGTCCCGCACCGGTTCCGCTCTCCACGCCGCTTCCGGACGCCCCTGCTTCGCTTCCGCTCTCCGCACCGCTTCCGGACGCCCCTGCTTCGCTTCCACTCTCCGCACCGCTTCCGGACGCCCCTGCTTCGCTTCCGTTCTGTCCTTCTCCCGCTTTGGAGACGCCTGTCTCACCGGAAGCCGACTGCGCGCTTTCCGTAATCGCATCGGAAGCCCCGTTGCCGCCAGCACACGCCGTCAGAGCCAATGCCATAAGCCCTGCTGCCGTTCCAAGGGCCAATCTTAGCCTAAACCTGTTTAAGCACTTTCCAAGACGATACTTCTTCCTGACCATTTTTTTGCCTTCCTTTCCTGCCCCGGTCAATTATTTTCTTTTTTTCATCACCATCATGGCCACCAGCGGCGCCACCAAAACCGCCAATACATAGCTAATGATAATGGAGGGAATAAGAAGCGGTCCCCATCCGTTAAACCACATGCCCAACAGAGGCGGCGCCTGCTGCGCCGGAATCTTGGAGTGTGCCTGTGCCACGTTTACAAAACTGACAATGGCACTGACGATCACGGAATTCCCCAAGGACAGGGGAATGGAATTCAAAAGATTAAATTTCATGGACGGCGGGACTGCCTTTGCCTTATCGCAAATCACCTTTCCCAACTTTCCCAAAGGGATCAACAGAGCCACCAAAATCCCCACAACGACCGACTCTGCCACGTTGATCAGACAAAAGATCGGAAACGGCGGCGTTTGTGCCTTGGGATCATGCGAGATAACAACAGACGCCACAATTCCCATGGCTACGGACATGATCACTGCCATGATCAAATTCATTGCTCTCTCCTGTTTCTTCATTGTTTTCCTCCTTTGCTCATAAGAAGTACATGGAAATAATGATAAATCCCAATCCCAATCCACTGACCAGACCTGTAATGCAGGTTGCCACGGCAAATCTGTCAAACACCCTTCCCAGCCTTTTATTTACCAGCACGTGGTAGGTTTTATCCTCCCGGTAAAGCCTGTTTCGGAACACTCCCTCCTCCGGGAACAAACAAGGGATCTCCTCCCCGTCCACGGAATAAAAAGCGACCTTATACTTCGATCCCTCCGTTGGAAGGTCAATGCCCACAAACTTTGCTTCCTTCCACTTCGACGTCAAAAGAAGAACTCCGCATGCAATGAAAATCAACACCAAAAGCCCCGACGTCAAAAGCAAAAATCCGGACATACCGAACAGAACGTACCCCAGATTCCCTGTCAGTACACTGACAAAAATGGCAACGATGATCAGAATCAGCAAAATTTCCATATACTTTCCCTCGGATTGCATAATTGCTTCGCAATTTGCTTCGCAATTATGCAACTATTTTACCACGTGAGAGGACTGTCTGACAAGCGTTTGCGGGCAGATCCGCAAAGCTTAAGAAACCAGATGCGGGGCCGCTTTCCGACGGTCAAAAGAAAAGATTGACCGCCAACCCGCACAGAAAGGAAAAAGACATGACAAAAGCCAGATACAAAAGGAAACGCTTCATTCCCATAACAATTTTCAGGGCGCCCAGATTGGTGATCTTCGTTGACGGCCCCGTCAGCATAAAAGCCGTAGCCGAGCCAAGGCTCATGCCCTCTGACAGCCATTGCTGCAACAGCGGGATCGTTCCTCCGCCGCAGACGTATACGGGTACGCCAATGGTTGCCGCCATAAGGATTCCCCACGCCTCATTTCCCCCAAATACGTCGACCATCATTTTCTGAGGCACGTAGCGCTGAAACAGCGCAGACAGAAGAATACCAAGCAAAAAATATCCTCCCGTAGCCTTAAAGTTCCTCCAAAAATTCAAAAGATAACGCACGATCAGATTGGGATGCACGTCCTTGCCGGCCCTCTCTGAGAAACCCGTAAAATCAAAAAAGTCCTTGTCTCGATAAAAGAAATGTACCAGAAGTCCTGCCGCAAGGCCGCACAGAAAACAACTCCCGATCCGCACGGCCAGCGCTTTCGTTCCAAGCGCGGCACTGTAAATGATCAACTGGGGATTTAAAAGAATGGATGCCATCATAAATGCCGCCAGCCAATCCTCCCGCATACCCTGCTTTCGAAAGCTTGCCGCGATGGGAATGGTTCCATACATGCAAAGGGGCGAGGCAATTCCCAAAAAGCAGGCAGGAATAATGCCAAGGAGCCCCCATTTTTTATTCTTCATACCTGCAAACAGCCCATGGATCCTGTCCTTTGCAAAAACGGATACCAAAGATCCGATGGCCATTCCCAATACCCAATACCAAAAGATCTGACGAAGCTGTACGTCAAAATAATACCATACGTAAATAAATTCTCTTTTTAAGATTGCCATTTCATCAACTCCCGTCAACGCCTCATGCCGCCATTTCACGCCGACTTATCCTTGCCTGCCTTATCCCCGGCGTTAATTTCCGCTTGCCTCTTCATCCAGATTCACAATTCTGTAATTTCTGTGACCCAGCCCAATTTCCTCGCCATGCTCCAGGATCACAAGCCCGTGCTTTTTCTCCACGCGATTCACAAAGGTTTTATTACCCTCGGAAATAAACACCATGTCAATGCATGCCTGATCCAAGGCCACGGGATCGGTGGACGCCACAATGCCAATGTCATGAATGTCCGGTGCCGCGGGATGTCCGTCACAGTCGCAATCTATGGACAGACGGTTCATGACGTTAACGTAGACGATCCGCTCCCCATTTCCCATGTAATCCGAAACTGCCTTTCCTGCCTCCGCCATGGATTCCACAAAAGCATCCTGATCATTATGGCCTATGGAACCGCTGTCACGCTCTCCCGCCGTATGGATCAGAACCTTACCCTTTGCAGAGCCAAATCCGATGGAGATATTTTTGATGGCGCCGCCAAAGCCAGCCATGACGTGCCCCTTAAAATGGGACAGTACCACGTAAGTATCATAATTTGCGAAATGACTTCCAACCAGGTCTTCCTTCAGCCTTCTTCCCCCAACGACGGGAATGGACATGGACCCCTCCTCGTCCATAATGTCCACGTCTGCAATGGCGGTAAAACCGTGCTCCTTGGCTACCTGCCTGTGCATGGCGGTGGTTGTGCGGGATCCGCCGTAGGCCGTATTATTCTCCACAATGGTTGCATTCAGCTTACGTACCAGATCCTTCACAAGCACGGGATCCAGATAATTGCTTGCAGGAGGCTCTCCCGTGGAAAGCTTTACCCCAACCTTCCCCGTCGCTTCAAATCCGAGAGCTTCATAGACCTTTACCAGCGCCTGTGGCGTGATGTCTGCGGTATAATACACAACCGACTCCGCATTCTCATCCAAATGTTCCAGATCCGCATATTTCAAAACGGCCCCGCCATTGGTTACAAGATCCGTATCCGGATCCACCGTCACGCCCTCCGGAACTCCCTGCTTTTCTGATATGCCAAGCACGCCCGTGCGTACGTCTTTACCTTGCAGGTAAAAATAGCCGCCAATTCCAAGTCCCGCCAGT
Source organism: uncultured Lachnospiraceae bacterium (assembly GCA_900320485.1). Lineage (GTDB taxonomy): Bacteria > Bacillota > Clostridia > Lachnospirales > Lachnospiraceae > Acetatifactor. The sequence goes on from ONSO01000055.1 coordinate 24,538, forward strand.
GCCAGTATACCCACGATCCCGGCAATCCATTTCTTCCTTTTGCCCTTTGTTTTCTTATCTTTATTTTCGTTTTTTATACTTGGCACCCCGGTTTTGTATTTTCCAGTGCCTCTCATCCCCCGCGACTTTTATATCCCCGCGTTGCAAATTTTCTTCACGTTTTCTGTATTTTTATGATTAATTCTGCCGTTATTCCTGTATGAGGTCATAGGCAGAGAGCTTCTACATTCTCCTTGCCAACAGAGAAGAAATTCCTCCTCCCAAAATAACCATGCCCAGAATAGTGACCAGCCCTGCGGACCAGCAGACAAGGAGGCGGGCCTTTTTGATCCCGTAGCTCCAAAAGATCCAGGTAACAAGGGGATTGATCAAAAAATATCCCATCAAGGCCCCGGAGACGGCCGCTGCCAGTAAAATTACCGAAAGAGACAGGGAAAGCTGTAACCGTAATTGCCCGCTGGTAAAACCCACCGCCTTTTTAATGCCAAACTCCTTCTCGCGACGCACAAAAATATTTTGAAGAAGAAGCGTCATAACCAAGGCCACAATGATAACGGAAAGGGCCGCAAGAAACGAAACAATGACGGTAACGGCCAATACGGGGACGTTATCCATACTCCTCTGAAACCGATAATAATTCTCCACGTTGCCTATGCGGTCTCCAAGGCCTTCCTTCACTCTTCGAAGTACCTCGTCAACTTTTTCTGCGTCCGGCTTATCCACGCGGATCCGATAGTGATCATGGACCGTCGAAATCCCAAGCCTTTCCGCGCCGCCATCCGTCAGGTAAACCCTGACCCCCATGCCATAAACGGCCTGCTGTAAACCCGTCACCAGATATTTCGCCTTAGCATCGCCAAAGCTAACCTCAATCTCATCTCCAACACCAATGCCAAGCTCTTGGGCAAGGGCTCCGGCAATGACGGCTTCATTGTCTTCCAACGCCATAACGCCCTCATAAATGCCGCAGTAAACATTCTCACAGGCATCGGAATAAAGAATGGAGACCGTCCGCTCTCCCACGTGTCCTACCGTACTCCCAAGTCCATAAGCCTGTCTCACGCCGGGGACGGCAAGCAGCTCCTTCCGTGCATCCCAAAGCTCCGATGTTTTTGGGGAAACGGGTTCTTCAAAATATACAAAAGCATCCGGCACGTCTCCCTGGATCAAATGTTGAAACTCTGATACGTCGATCTGTGTATTGTAAAAAAGAACTGCCGCAAACATTCCCACAAAGGCTACCGCCGTCATGGCTACGTACGTCATCAGATTCTGCGCCCCATTTTGCATGCAGGCCTTCAGGGCCATCAGAAGATGAAGATTTCCCCTGCTATCCGCCAGCGGGAAATAATTCCTGCGGAAGCTGTTTGCTTCCAGCCCAAAACGCATCGCCATGGCGGGAGACAATCTGCGGACGCGTCTTGTTGCAAAGAACGAGATGCCAAGGACAAGCAACAGGCTTCCGCCCAATAACGCCAATGCATGGGATGGATGGAATTTTCTCTCCCACGTAAGCCCCGTCAATTCCTGCAGATAGGCCGCCTCCATGAATGGATACACGGCATAAGACAGTGCAATTCCGATCATAGCGGACAGAGCGCTTATCATTCCATATTCCAGCGTAACGGAAAGGCGTATCTGAAGAGTTGTATTCCCCACGGCTCGAAGTGCCCCAATGTTTTTGATCTCTTTTTCCAGATTATTCTTGATCACAAAGGCAATGGTCATGATCGTGATCGCAAGGATAATGACTGCAAGCGTTGCCGTAAATGCCGTAAGTATATTGACAAAAGCCACGTAACCGGCCCTGTAATCCGCCCTCCGCCCCCATTCGCAGTCTCCGCCTTCCACCGCAATCTCCACTGCCAGCCTTTCCCACGTTCCTTTCGGCACTTCTTCGCCAAGGAAAATCCGGATAAAATTCGCCGTGAAATTCAGTCCCTTCTCTTCGAAAAGTGCTTCACACTTTTCCGTCATTTTCCCAAAGTCGTCCTCCCCAAGCAATGCAGAACAATAGGAAAATCCGTTTCCCATGAGCAGATCTTCATATATTCCGGCGACGGTAAAGCTCCAGTTGCCAAGCTCTTCATGCGAAAAAGTAACCCCGTCACCCGTGGTAACCCCAAGTTTTCTGGCAAAATAGACATTCAAATAAATACCGTTTTCCTTTACGCTCTCATCATTTTTCAGGAATTCCAAAGTTGCCTTATACCCTTCGTCCCCCCTGGAGAAAAGGACCACGTCATCTTTCTGCGTTACCTTCTTGCAATTGCTTGTGCCCACCGTCATCTTCCCCGGCACGATGACTTCATGCGCTTCCCACCGTTCCATCTGTGGCAGATCATTCAGCTCCGCCGCAGCCTTTTCTTTATCAAGCCTGCCATAAATGGTCACGTCAGGAATTCCTCGTTCCCGCGCCCGTTTATCATAGATACTTCCATAATCCTTAACCAGCAGCGTAAAGCATAACAGAAAAGACGCAAGGCAAAGGATCAAAAAAAAGATGACCAGCTGCATCCGGTCCTTTCGCGCGTTCGATTTTACCAGCATCCAAATATGTCCCACTTTTTCTACCTTTCACCTGATCCTCCGGCAAAACTCCCAGCCTTACTTCCTTGCCACGTTCTAATCGCCTTTTACGTTTCCAAGCCGCCTTACGTGCTTGCTCCTTCCGCGCCCCGCCGGCCCCTATCCTTCCAAACTCCGCATCGCTTCGCCGGCCCGATCCTTCCATACTCTGCGTCGCTCTACCAGCCCTGCCGTTCAAGGAATCCCCGGATAATCTCGTGTCTGTCCTCATCTCCGCTGCGATAGGGGCCCGGCAGACATTCCGCCATAATGCGCCCGTCGCTGACATACATAATCCTGTTGCCCCTTCTTGCGGATACCACGTCATGCGTCACCATGACAATGGATTGCCCATTTTGGTTCAGCTGCGTGAGCACGTCCAAAACCGCCTTCACCCCGGCACTGTTTAATGCTCCCGTGGGCTCATCCGCAAACAGCACCTCCGGATCATTGATGAGCGCCCGCACCAAGGCAGCCCTCTGTTTTTCACCGCCGGAGAGTTGCGCCGGGAACTTCTTTGTCAGCTCCTCGTCAATTCCAACCTTTTCAAACAACGCCATTGCTTTTTCTTTTAAGGCTTTTTGCTTTTGTCCCGTAAGCATGCCCGTGGAAATTACGTTGTCCATGACGCTCATGTTCTCCACAAGATGAATCTGCTGAAAAATGAATCCACAATGTTTTCTTCGAAAAACCGCTAATTTATCATCTGAATACTTTGCGATGTTTTCCCCGGCGAAAAAAATATTTCCAAGGCTTACGCCGTCCATGCCGGAAAGCGCATAGAGCAGCGTTGATTTTCCCGCGCCTGACGGACCCATGAAAACCGTGAAATCTCCCTTGCAGATTTCGAGATCCAGATTTTTTAATACATGCTGCTGCTTTCCGCCTACGGAAAAGCTCTTGGAAAGCTTCTCCGTTCTTATGATCACCTCACTCAAATTTATGATCTCCTTCCGGCCTTTGCTCTCTTTCTGGCCTGTGCTCTCTTTCTGCCCTTTGCTCTCCTTCTGCCCTGTGCTCTCTTTCTGGTCAGTATGATACTTTCCGCCAATCCTCAGTACTCAAATTCTTACAGTTTGACTCCCGCCGCTTAGTTTCCCGTGGCCTGATTTCTTGACACTTGATTTCTTGTTGCTTGATTACTTGCTACTTGTTTCTCACAGTTTGATTATTCCCTGCTTGTCTTATCGCTACTTATTTTCTCATGTTTTGCTTTCTCGCTGTTTGGTTTCTCGCTGTTTGCATTCTCGCTGTTTGGTTTCTCGCTGTTTGGTTTTTATGCTCTTTGCATTTATCATAGTCTTTTTAAATTAAAAAATCTTTGCGTAAACTTTAAATCTTTTTTTTCAACCCGAGAATGTCCCGTGACTCCGCGCCATTTGTAAAAAAAGCTAATCCAATGCCCTTTTTCTTGCTTTGGATTAGCCGACATGCTTTCCATATCCGCGCCATTTGCAAAAAAAGCTAATCCAGTGCCCTTTTTCTTGCTTTGGATTAGCCAACATGCTTTCCATATCCCTGCCATTTTCCCAAAAAAGCTAATCCAGTGCCCTTTTTCTTGCTTTGGATTAGCTGCCATGCCTCCCATATCCCTGCCATTTTCCAAAAAAAGCTAATCCAATGCCCTTTTTCTTGCTTTGGATTAGCCGACACGCCTTCCATATCCGCGCCATTTCCCAAAAAAAGCTAATCCAATGCCCTTTTTCTTGCTTTGGATTAGCCGACACGCCTTCCATATCCGCGCCATTTGCCAAAAAAAGCTAATCCAGTGCCTCTTTTCTTGCTTTGGATTAGCTGCCATGCCTCCCATATCCGCGCCATTTGCAAAAAAAAGCTAATCCAGTGCCTTTTTTCTTGCTTTGGATTAGCCGACACGCCTTCCATATCCGCGCCATTTCCCAAAATTGGCTAATCCAGTGCCCTTTTTCTTGCTTTGGATTAGCCGACACGCCTCCCATATCCCTGCCATGCCTCCCATATCCGCGCCATTTTCCCAAAAAGCAGATCCGTACCGGTCGCAAAAGTCTACGCCAGTGCAAGGCGCAAGGTCACCGTAAACCCGTCCGCCCTGTTTCTGCAACTTAGGTCACCCTCCATTTTCTTCATGAGCCGAGAGGAGATGTAAAGACCTAGGCCGGCTCCTTCCTTGCCCGCGCTGTTGGAGCCCCGCTGAAATTTCTCCAGGATCAGCTCCAGCTCCTCCTCGGGAACGCCGCCTCCCTGATCGCTGAATTCCAAAACCAGGAAATCCTTCTCCGCCACCTTTTCGAAAAAACCCTGTACCGTTATTACCGTCCCTGCATATTTGTAGGAATTGGAGATCACGTTCCCTATGACCTGACTTACGCGCAGGGGATCCATGCGGATCACGCCCTCCGGGATCTCCACACTTTTTACAAGGTGCCGGTAATCTGCCTCCCGTATCATGCGAAGGAGCTCTGCGGAAGATGCTTCCTCCATGGTTACTTCCAAATGCTCCAGCTCTTCCAATGCCGCGTGGAAAAGATTGGAAACCAGCCCGTCAATCTGGTCTGCCTTTGCATTGATGGCTCCGGCCGTCTTTTTTTGTTCTTCATCCGCAGCGGAAAGTTCCATAAACTCCGCCATGGCCTTAATGGAAGCGACCGGCGTTTTCAGGTCGTGAGAAAGCTGGGCGATCAATTCCTTGCGACTTTTTACCGCTTCCTCTTCCCGCAGCCTCGCTTTCTTTAATTCCTCTCTCATCAGGTCAAAACTTTGGGTAAATGCTCCAAAAGCGTTTTCCCTGTCCATATCCAACGGTATGTCAAGATTGCCCATGGCCACCTGCTTAGCAAAGTCCTCCATGGTTTCAAAGGGCTTTATCAGCTTCCGGTGAAGCCATGCCGCATAGCCCGCCATGCTTAGCGAAAGCAATACAGACACGCCTAAGAATAATAGCGCGATCTTTTGATTTCTTTTCGTTTCCCCGTCACGCCACGTATTATGGATCAAAATCTTCCCGACAACTTCCCCCGAGACTTCCACGTCCCGGATCAGATCAAAATTCATGGTAGCCTGAGCCACGTTGACGGAAAGTCCATCCTTCGATCGGTACAGGATTTCTCCGCCATTGTCAAGGAGGACATACTCTATGCCTGCTGCCTCGATCCGGCTCACCAGCTCCTGCACGGGTACGTCCCCTTTCTGAAGCTCCGGCCAGCTTCTTTCCAGCGATGCGATCAGACGATTTACCTGTACGGTAAATTTGCTGTCCGTTTCATGCTCCGACGCGCCATTCATGATCAATAACGCCCCGAAAATGCCAATGACCAAGCAAAAAATGGCCGGCAAAAACACTGTTTTTTTCTTCACGTTTGCTTCTGCTTTCCTCTCTAAAAAAAGGGCCTCGCCTTAAGTCTTCTAAATTTCCAAGATAAACCCTACGCCCCAAACTGTTTTAATAAACTTCGGTTCCTTGGGATTTTCCTCCAGTTTTTCCCGCAGGTGACGAACGTGCACGTTCAGCGTTACGTCGCCCACAAATTCCGTCTCCCAAACCTTTTCAAAGAACTCATCCTTGGGAATGATCCTGTTCTTGTTATTCAGCATGTAAGTAAGAACCTTATACTCCATGGCTTTTAGGCGTTCCGAATGACCATCCCTGCTTACGATGCCGCTTTTTAAGTCCACGGAGATTTTGTCAAACCAAATGCGCCCGTCTCCGCTTTCCTCCGTCTCGCCGCCGGCCTCCATGGCTTCCGACACCATCCCACTGCCGCCTTGCCCTTCCCCCGGTGCCTTTCCGACCGCCCCCGAGCTTTTCCCCGCTGCCTTGCTGTTTTCATAACGCTTTAACACAGCCTTAACCTTCGCCAGCAAAACCCCCAGGGAATAGGGCTTACAGACGTAATCATCTCCGCCAATGTTCAGTGCCAGCATCATGTCATCATCACTGGATCTGGCACTGATAAACAGGATGGGAACGTCAGTCTCCCGCCGAAGCTTCTGGCAAAGATCAAAGCCGGAGGTCTTGCCGAGATTAATGTCTAGAAGAATGAGACTCACCGTGTTTTCTTCCAGCCATGCAAGGGCAGACTGCGCGTCACAGGCGTACTCGGTCTTTACGCCGGATGCATTAAAATATTTTGCCGTGTACTGCGCCAGTTCCACTTCATCGTCAATGATAAATACGCTTGCGTGCAATTTTCTCTCCTCCCGCGCCGTGCTTATTCCCTTCGGGACTTGTTCCCTACAGGCCTTGTCCCCTTAGTCCCTGTCCCCTTAAGTCCCCGTCCCCTTAAGTCCCTGTCCCCTTAAGGCTTTGTTCCCTCCGATCCCGAGCCGCGTCCCCCTAGATCCGGCGTCTGCGGTAGCGGCGCTTTGGCCTTTTAGGCAGATTTTTTGTCGCCGCTTCGCGTTTTTGGATCAATTCCATGCGCTTCTCCGGATCCGTCTCCGTTTCCAGTTGCTTTGCGATTTCGCCTTTCCGGTACTCCGCCAGGGTCTCCTTTACCTTGGAATAATCCCGCTCAAATAAGATCTCGCTGACCTGCGCTGCAAGCAGCTCCTCCGGGATCATGTCCGGCACCCGCTCCAATATCTTCTCCGAAACCTTTGCCTTGCTTAGCGTCTTGTATTTCGGCATTTCATTCCATTCCTGGATCTGGGCCAATTCCGGTCTCCAGAGAAGCTCCAGCTTTCTCTTCCACTTCATCTTTGTATTTCTGGCCGGACGCCGCAGTACGTAAAAATCAAAGGCGCCGTCCACGATCTCTACGGTGATGATGCCCCAATGTTCCGGCACGTGTTCCGGTACGTGCTCGCCATGACTGGTTCCCACCACCACAAGATTATAATCAAAATACTTATCGTAATCCTTTACCTGATCCGCAAGCCTTACGTACGTGTCCGCATCGCTCTTGATCTCGACGCCGTAAAGGGCGGTGGGCGTTACCATGACTATGTCCGCCCGCGATTTTCCCATGGTCTTCTCTTCCAGTATCCTGATCTTCCCATAGGTTTCCTCCAAAAAAGAAAACAGAGGTTCCCGGATGTCCTTATCCTTCAGGATCTCCCGAGGCATCTGTCTTTCACGACTCTCGTCAGTCTTTGCCGCGCCTTTGCGCCTTTTTTGAGGCAAGGCCTCCAGCTTTTCCTGGATCTCCATGACAATTTCCCTCAGGGCCTTTCCGTCACACTCCACCGTCAGATCTGCATAGCGCTCGTACATGGGAACCCTTTCCTCGTAAAGGGCTTTCAGGTCCTGCCCCGGCCGGATCACAACGCCTCTGTCCCTTAAGTCACCAAGGCGATCTGCAATCTCCTCAAGGGATAACTTTAAATAGACAATGACGCCGATCCTGCGAAAATGTTGCATGGCTTTCTTGCCGTATACGGCACTTCCCCCAGTGGCGATGACGGATTTCTTGCAT